>NZ_JAMYOJ010000066.1:0-510 GCF_040319795.1 Mesorhizobium sp. M0862 | reverse complement strand
GTCGGCGGCCGCGCCATGCGCTCGCTTTCCGCTGCCGAAGGTTGCATGCCAAGCGCCTTGGCGATCTCGCCGCTCATCTCGTGCTGGACGGCAAACACGCCGGCCATGCCACGGTCGAACCGGTTGGCCCACAGATTGTCGCCCGTTGCCGTATCGATGAGCTGGGCATTGAGGCGGATCTGCTCGCCGGTGCGGCGGACGCTCCCCTCGACAACGAAGCGGACGCCAAGGTCGCGCGCGACGTCCGCCAGCGCTGCAGGCTTGTTCTTGTAGGCGAACACCGAGTTGCGCGCGATGACGTCCAGACCGGACAGCTTGGTGAGGTCGGTGATCAGATCCTCGGTGATGCCGTCAGCGAAATAGTCCTGGCCTGGATCGCCGCCGAGGTTTGCAAACGGCAGCACGGCAACCGATGGCCGCGATGGCACTGAGAACTTCTGCCATGCGAAAATGCCGGCAATCGCGGCAATCGCCAAGGCGGCGGCGCCTGCCAGGATGATGACGCGCGAG
>NZ_JAMYOJ010000065.1:0-556 GCF_040319795.1 Mesorhizobium sp. M0862 | reverse complement strand
TCGGCCGGTGTGGCGCGGCCGTGACCTTTCCCGATGCTGCGGGATCCAGCAGCAGTCGATAGGCGCGAACCGGATCGGCGATGTTCTTGAGGCGCTGCTCGCCAAGACTGGCAAAGCCGACATCAACCTTGTGAACGGCATGATCAAATGCGGTTCCGGAGATACATACACCCCCCGGCTCGGCCATAGCCTCGAGGCGCGCGGCGATGTTGACGCCATCGCCGTAGATGTCATTTTCCTCTACGATGACATCACCGAGGTTGACGCCGATGCGAAACCGGATGTGGCGGGGGTCGGAGGTGCCCGGGTCTCGGACAGCCATCCGGCGCTGAATCGCGGCAGCGCATTGGACAGCATCAACGACGCTGGCGAATTCGACCAGCGCCCCGTCTCCCATGAGCTTGATAATCCGACCGTGGAATTCCTTGATCGCGGGGTCGACCAGTTCTCGACGGCAACCCTTCAGTCGTTCGAGCGTGCCGACCTCATCCTCGCCCATGAGCGTGCTGTAGCCGACCACGTCGGCAGCAAGGATCGCGGTAAGCCTTCGCTCCAT
>NZ_JAMYOJ010000064.1:0-621 GCF_040319795.1 Mesorhizobium sp. M0862 | reverse complement strand
TCGGCATTGCAACGCGCTGCTTGCAGCAGACCATTGCGTGCCATGTTGTGGGCAACGGTATCGCTTATCGGCCCTTGCGAGAGAGTGTTGGCAAGGAGTGTCAGAGATGTGAGACCGACCGCCCCGATAAGTGCCGTCATGCCGATCCAGAAATGAAGGAGGAAGCAAATGCCAAGATAAAACAGCATCCATGGCAGATCGAAGAACGCTGTCGGACCGTTTCCACCTAAGAAGCCGCGAACATTGTCGAGATCGCGAAGCGGCTGCAAGCCGTCGCCCGGCATGCGCGTTGAAAGCGGAAGGCGAACGATCGCATCGTGAACGCGTCCGGAAAACTGTCCATCGAAACGCTCGCCAATCCGCAGCAGCACGCGGGCGCGCAAAATGTCGAGCAGGCATTGGAACGCATAAAGCCCCGCAGCAAGCACGACGAGCCCCACTAGCGTGGATACGCTGCCACTTGCCAGAACGCGGTCATAGACCTGAAGCATGAACAGCGGCGAGATGAGCGCAAGCACGTTGACCACGCCGCTGATCAACACAATGCCCCAAATCGCGGAAGTCAGAGGGAAGGGTCTCAAAGCTGAATCCTTTAAGGAATGGTTGTCACGTAAGTCTCCG
>NZ_JAMYOJ010000063.1:0-641 GCF_040319795.1 Mesorhizobium sp. M0862 | reverse complement strand
CAGGCCCACCACTTGCGCGATCCCGCAGGGATCGTCGCTTCAGCCTCGATGTGGAAGTTGAGCTCCAGCGCGATCCCGTAGGGATCGTCGCTTCGCTCTCGATACCATTATGCGGGAGCAAGATATCAGGGGCCGTAGCTCAGCTGGGAGAGCGCCTGCTTTGCAAGCAGGATGTCGTCGGTTCGATCCCGTCCGGCTCCACCACTTTCTTGTCTTTGAGGCGAAGAAGGGGTGTCGAGGAGATGGTGAAAAAAGTCATTCGTATAAAGGTTTGTGGTGAGCTTCTTGGCTTGCCGCTTGTTCTGTTTTGACATCGTAAAGAGAAGATTTGTTCGAACTTCATGAGCCGAAAGGTTCGTGATTTGTCGCGGGAGACGCTCAATCTCCCGCATATGATGGGTTTGCCTAACCGCACCCTCGAACCGATCTCGAGAAGCTGGTCTTTTTGTGTCAATGACATCGAATTTGGATCCCGCACAGGATCCGGTTCAGGCGACAATTCCTTTGGAATTGCGCGGACGCCAACCCCGCAAGGGAGAGGCTGAAGCGACAATCCTTCGGATTGCGCGGATGGGCATTGGCAATGAGAACGATCAAGTGTCTTAAGGGCAATTGGTGGATGCCTTGGCATGCACAGGCGA
>NZ_JAMYOJ010000062.1:0-826 GCF_040319795.1 Mesorhizobium sp. M0862 | reverse complement strand
CTGGTTGTTTAAAAATTTGCCCGTCTGTTACGCGGAGGCTTGGTTTAAATGGAAACAGAGGTCGTTTTTCCAACTGCGCTGCGGGCGCTGCATTCTTAATCTAAACAGCCGCAATCGATTCGAGCGAGGCGGCCAATACTGTTTTCGGTGCCATTTTTCTCAAGGTCAGATACCTGAAAGTCAGAAGCCAAGATCGACTAACAAGCCGTTTGTGGACCCTTCCGCCTTGTCGTCGGGATCTTCTGCAACCGTGGACCGCACACGATGAAACAGAAGAGAGTTATCCCAAAGTTAGCCAGCAGCTCCAAACTGATGGAAGATACTAGCTTGAGTCCTCAGCAAGCTCGATTAAATGCACACAATTCGACGGAATCTCAGTGCGACAAGATCTGACTAAGAAACAGTTTTGTTCTTTCGTTCTGGGGCTTGGTGAAAAAGTCGTTCGGCGTGCCCTCCTCGACAATCCGGCCTGCATCCATGAAGATGACGCGATCGGCGACGGAGCGCGCGAAGCCCATCTCGTGGGTGACGCAGACCATCGTCATGCCCTCGCGCGCGAGACTGGTCATCGTCTCGAGCACCTCGGCGACCATTTCCGGATCGAGCGAGGAGGTCGGCTCGTCGAAGAGCATGACAGCAGGTTCCATGCACAGAGACCGGGCAATCGCGACGCGCTGCTGTTGTCCTCCGGAGAGCTGAGCCGGGTATTTGTTCGCCTGCTCGGGTATGCGTACGCGCTCGAGGAATTTTAGTGCGGTCTCCCTGGCCTCGGCCTCGGACATACCCTTAATCCACATCGGGGCTGCCATGCAGTTCATCAGCACCG
>NZ_JAMYOJ010000061.1:0-926 GCF_040319795.1 Mesorhizobium sp. M0862 | reverse complement strand
TGCCGTGTGTCGATGATGCCGAGCGGGTGGGCATGGAATGAGAGTGTCCATTGTCCGTCTTCGGTCTCCAACGCAGCGACCGGTTCGCCCGCCAGCGCTTGCGAGACATATATGAAGCCGCCATTCCATCGGATCTCGCCATTGTGGCGCACGCGGCGGACCGAGGCCTCGGCCGGATAGACGGGCTCGGGTGGTGTCCTGGGCATGGCGCGCTGTGAGGACCGGTAGTGCTGGGCGGGCGTATCCATGCCCAGCGCCTCATGGGGACGTTCCTCATTGTAGCTGTGGCGGAAGGTCTCGAAGGCCTGGCCCTGTGCCGTTCGGTCGGCTTCCGGTGCCTCGGCCATCGGCAGCATGGTCAGGTGAAAGCGCTCGTGACGTCCGTTCTGCTGTGGCCTGCCGGGTGCGATCCGCTCCAGGGTGATGCCGAGCTTGATGAAGCGCACGACAAGCGGCGTCAGCCCGGTGACGCCGGCCGATGCGAAGGGCGGGCCATTGTCGCTTCTGAAGCGATCCGGCAGGCCATGCTCTTCAAACAGCCGTTCGAACACCGGCCAGGCTTCGCTATCGGCCGTCGACCCCGTCGCTTCGAGCGCCAGAAGATAGCGGCTCGACGCATCCATCACCGTCAAGGGTTCGCAACGCCAGCCGTCGCGGGTCCGGAACCAGCCCTTGTGATCGCCAGTCCACACCGCGTTCGGTTCTTGCGGCTGTGGCCAGGGTCCATTGCCGCAGGCCCGCAGGCGGGGTCGCTTGCGGGCGCGGACAAGCCCATGCCGCGCAAGGATCGCGCCGACCGTCGAGGCTGAAGGCCACATGAACTCGGGAGCCGTGCGCCTGAGCCGTGCCACGATCTTCTTTGGACCCCAAAGCGGATGCAGCTCCTTGGCCGCCACAATCCGCTCAACCAGATCCTGAGCTGTCGC
>NZ_JAMYOJ010000060.1:0-1127 GCF_040319795.1 Mesorhizobium sp. M0862 | reverse complement strand
AACACGTTCTTGTTACAGAGCAAGGCTCGGAGAAACTAAGCAGCACACCTCACACCCTCTTTCATGCATAGTGTTAGTGCGCGTTCCCGCACTCGATACTGACAATGCCCGCGCGGTGTATCTTGCGTGAGTTCATGCATTCACAGCCAGTCGATGAATCGCGGATCGTAGTGCAAGACTGCTATCGGCCCTACATCGACTGGAGCTCGCCATCATCGGCACTGACGACTTTGCATTCCGTCGCGGTCAGCGATAGGGGACGATTGTCAGCTATCTCGAACGCCGCAGGCCAGTGACATTGCTGCCTGATCGCGAGCAGACTGCATCGCAGGTATGGCTCACGGGCTATCCGTCCATCACGACCGTCGCGCGTGACCGAGGTGAGATCCGAAAGGCCGTCGGGCAGCACCATCATAGATCCGAGGCTTCTCACCAAGGCGCACAAATGCATAGGCGCTCTGGCCCGAAATGCGCGAGAAGGGCTTCCGCGGCCAGATCGGCATTCTACAGCAGCGCCGCCAACGCGCGTAGCGCAGCAATATCGACATAGGGAGCGGCACCAACCTTCCAGGCGTCTCTACCAGCCTTCTCGACTACCCCTGAATATAGGCCAGGCTCCCGCCCCCCGGATGCCACGGGAAAAAAAGCTCGTATTCCGCGACCCCGTGGGCGTTCTGTCGTCCTGTGGTACAACGCAGTCAGGCCGCACTCATCCTCGGGCTACAGACCATCAGTCCCGGAAGCTATCTCATGGCCGGCTTCACATCCCGGGCCAGCTTCGTTAAGCGATTTGAGTCGGATAGAGTGGCGGTTCAAATTTCGGGTCAGACTCAATCTCGCTCATGTGAAGGCTGAAGTCGCGAGTTTTCGAGGGTAGTGTGCTGAGAGTTCTGCAAATTCGCTGAGAGGGGGCGGTCATGGCAGGCTGGTGATTGTTCACGTCACTGATTCCCGCGAAGGAACGCCGCCATGACCAAGACTGAAGTTAAGACCGCCAGCGCTGCCGTCAAAGACATTTTGCTTTCGAACCCAGATGGATTGCACGAAGTGCTCCGTGCGGTGATGCAGGAGGTGCTTGAGGCCGAGATGGACGAGGCGCTGGGTGCCTCGAAGAGCGAGCGCACGCC
>NZ_JAMYOJ010000059.1:0-1201 GCF_040319795.1 Mesorhizobium sp. M0862 | reverse complement strand
CGAGTGCGGGAACGCGCACTAACACTATGCATGAAAGAGGGTGTGAGGTGTGCTGCTTAGTTTCTCCGAGCCTTGCTCTGTAACAAGAACGTGTTCACTGGTTCCAAACATGTAACCACTTTCACCACACAGAATGATTGGCATATGAAAGGTCATGTTTGGCTCAAGAATGTCTCGTGCGCCGGGTTCAAGACTTATGTACCCGCGCTCCACCCAATTGACACCAGTTTGATAGCCGACACGGTGTTTAAGAAGCCCAGGCCGGCCACGCCGTTCGAGTACTTCTCTGCCGGCAGCATCAACTTCACCGGCTGTCGCGCCGGGCCTAATCGCAGAGATTACAGCCTCCAGAACTTCGACCGAAAGCTCGTGCAGGCTTTCGGTCTCGGCATGTCGACCGAGTACGGCGCTTCGTACTAGCCCGCAAGCGTAACCGCTTTGAACTCCGCCCTGCTCCATGAAGGCCGGCTCGTTGTTCCTGATCGGATTGTGTTTGGGACTGCCGTGCGGAAACTTTGTTCGCTCGCCGAATAGCAACGTTAAGGAAGACACAGGTACACCTCCGGCGCTTTCCACTTCCCGTCCAATATTAGCCGCCACTTCCGCCTCGGAGACACCTTCTCGCAGAGATTTCTGAAAAACTCTGATCGCTAGGTCCGTCATTTTCATTGCGGAGCGCATGACTTCGAGTTCCAGATTTGTCTTAACAGCTGCGACCGTCGCCACCAAACGAGACGCATCAACAAATTGCATATCTGGAAGCTCCGCCTGAAGGGCGTTCACGTCCGCCGGCGCAAGGTTCCAGCAGCCTAGCTCAAGCCCGACCCTACCCTTCAAGCCAAACCGTCGAATGGCATCGGCGCACACTGGAGCGAAATCATTTTGGTCCCTGAAAGGAACTATTTCATCTACCCAGCTGCCAACACGGACACTTACTAAATCAAACTCCCTGACGACCAAGGTCGGTTTTTGTCCCGGTACGAGAATCAATGGGAATGGCATAAAGTATGCTCCGCGTCCGTCATATCCGCTAAGATACTGAAGGTTACCCAGAGCGGTCACTAATAGAGCATCGAGGTTATCTCGCTCCATGGCTTCGAATACTTTCTTCAGACGGCGTTCGTACTCGGCTCTGGGGAACGGAAGATCAACCGACGGGACCGATGAATGTGTACTAGTCATTAGATCACCTAGAAGTACT
>NZ_JAMYOJ010000058.1:0-1258 GCF_040319795.1 Mesorhizobium sp. M0862 | reverse complement strand
CACTGCTGTCCGGTTAAATTGGCTGGACAGGTTGCATGACATTGATTCTACTCGATTTCGGACGTTTCGCGCCGTTTGGGACACGAGCAGGAGATCAATGTCATGCGGCATCACAATAGCGTTTTTAATTCGCTTCTGAAGCATGTTCCGTGGGGCGTGTTCGATCGGCTTGTGGACAAGCATAAAGCCGATCACAGGGTGCGGCAGCTGACCAGCAAGGGTCAGTTCCTGGCGCTGTTGTTTGGCCAACTGTCTGGGGCAACAAGCCTGCGCGAGATCGAGGCGGGGCTGATGAGCCACTCGGCCCGGCTCTATCATGTCGGTGGATCTCCGGTAGCGCGTACGACACTGGCCGATGCAAATGCCAGGCGGCCGGCAGGCCTTTACGCCGAGCTGTTCGCCCACATGGCCGCTCTGGCCAACCGAGGCACCCGCCGGCAATTGGCCGATGCCGTGCGCATCCTCGATGCCACACGGGTGCAACTGTCTTCGCTCAGCAGCGGATGGGTGAACACCATCAAGGGCGCACGTGCGATCAAGCTGCACATCGTCTTCGACCCGCGCACCCACGCTCCACTCTCGGCAAGCTTCACCGCCCTGAGGACCAACGACATCACCCCGGCCAAGGCGATGCCTGTCGAGCCGGGCATGACCTATGTGTTTGATCTGGCTTACTACGACTTCGCCTGGTGGGCCGCGCTCGACGCCAAGGGCTGCCGCTTTGTGTCCCGCTTGAAGACCCACACCCACCTCGAGGTGACCGCCGAGCAACCAACGCCCGAAGCCGACAATATTCTTTCCGATCGCATCGGTCTGCTGCCGCAGCGCATGGCCCGCTCGCGCCGCAATCCCTTTGCCGATCCGGTGCGCGAGATCACCGTGCGTATCGCAACCGGCAAGATCATCCGTCTCCTCACCAACGATCTCGATGCTTCAGCTGAAGAGATCGCCGACCTCTACAAAGAGCGCTGGCAGATCGAACTGTTCTTCAAGTGGATCAAGCAGAACCTCAAGATACGCCACTTCCTCGGCGCCTCCGAGAACGCCGTGCGTATCCAGATCTTTGTCGCTCTGATCGCCTATCTGCTTCTGCGTGCCGCTCAGGCCACCCAGAAAACCGTCAGACAGCCCTTGGCATTTGCTCGCCTTGTGCGTCTCAACATCATGCACAGACGCTCAATCGAGGCCCTCAAGACCCCACCGCCAATCGAACGCGACGACAGTCAGATGCTACTAGAATTTTAACCGGACAGCAGTG
>NZ_JAMYOJ010000057.1:0-1260 GCF_040319795.1 Mesorhizobium sp. M0862 | reverse complement strand
GGTTGTGTGCGTCAAGTTCTGCAAAATGGGCGATCATGAAACTGGTCATGCGGCTTGGCGTAGAGCGAGCTTCTTGTGCTCGCGCAGATCATCCATGTTGATATAGCGGTTGGCCTCCATCCAGTTTTCGTTGGTTTCGACGGCCAGCGCCCTGACCAGGCGCAGGCAGCTTTCGGCGTTCGGGAAGATGCGCACGACATAGGTGCGCCGGCGGATTTCCTCGTTGAGCCGTTCAAGCATGTTGGTGGACTTGAGGTGCTTGTGATGCTGACGCGGCAGCCGGAAGAAAGTCAGCGTCTGTTCTATGGCTTCTTCCGCCCAGGTGGTCAGCCGCGGGTAGCGGGCGGACCATTTGGACAGCCACGCGGCGAGATCGGCCTTGGCCTCGGCGAGATCGCGCCGGTCGTAGAGCCAGCGCAGTTCCTGCAGACAATCGTCGCCGTGCTTCCTGGGCAGGTGATCGAGCGCGTTCCTGAGGAAGTGGACGTAGCAGCGCTGCCATGCTGCTTCCGGGATCACCTCGCCGATCGCCGCGACCAGGCCGGCATGGTCGTCGGACACGGCCAGTTCGACGCCCTTGAGACCGCGTCGTTTCAAGCCGACGAGGAAGTCCTTCCAGGCCGAGCGGCTCTCGCGATTGGCCATCTCCACGGCCAGGATCTGGCGCCTTCCGTCCCAGTCGATGCCGACCGCGATCAGCACCGCCTGGCTCATCACGATGCCGGCTTCGCGCACTTTCTCGTAGCGGGCATCGAGAATGAGGTAGGGGAATGGCTCCTGAAGCGGTCGTTCGGCAAACGCCTTCAGGCTCTCGTCCAAGCGCTTGTTGATGGCCGAGATCGACGAAGCCGAGAACGCATGACCGCACAGCTCTTCCGTGATCGCCTTGACCTTGCGGGTCGACACGCCCTGCACATACATCTCCGCAAGCGTCGCCACCAAGGCCCGCTCCGAACGCTGGTAGCGCTCGAACAGTTCGGTGGAGAAGTGACCCGCCCGGTCCTGTGGAACCCGCAGCTCAAGCTTGCCCACCCGGGTGACCAGGGTGCGGCCGTAGTAACCCGAGCGATACCCAAGGCGCTCAGGCGTGCGTTCGCCCTTCGAAGCACCCAGCGCCTCCTCCATCTCGGCCTCGAGAACCTCCTGCATTACCGCACGGATCACTTCGTGCAGCCCCTCCGGGTTCGAAAGCAGAATGTCTTTGACGGCAGCGCTGGTCGATTTACCTTCTGTCTTGGTCATGGTGGCGTTCCTTCCAGG
>NZ_JAMYOJ010000056.1:0-1403 GCF_040319795.1 Mesorhizobium sp. M0862 | reverse complement strand
TTCAGTCGTTCGAGCGTGCCGACCTCATCCTCGCCCATGAGCGTGCTGTAGCCGACCACGTCGGCAGCAAGGATCGCGGTAAGCCTTCGCTCCATACCTGCCTGCGCCCTCCTTGGTCGATCAAGCGGCTTCGCGCAGCCTATTCTAGTCCCGCATCGGACGCGAGTGTGTGCGTCCGTTATGACGCGCGTGTGCTTCTACTGAACAACCGTAAAGTGAAACACCTTGCTTGAGTTGACGAAGGAATAGCCGCCGCCTCCATCGTCGCGGCGTTTATAGACGGGTCCACAGTCGGGGCGCCCGAACATATTCTCGCTCAGCTCGCACAATAAGTCGCCATCGACACGGACGGTCTCGGTGACCAGCCGCGTCGTGGAGCGGAAGGCTGCCTTGCCGTCGCTCCCGATCTGGAGGAAGGCTGGTTGGAGACCGGGCTCAAGCTGACCCTGCAGAGTATGGCCCAGCACCAGCGAGGCGATCTCCTTGCCCTTCAAGCGGTTGTGCTCATCGCCGGTAAAACCGAACGGCCATTCGGGCAAGCCCGCCTGCTGCAACGCGTCGACGATGAGAGCCAAATCCTGCGGGTTACGATATTGGGCACCGTTGAGTCGGTATGCGGACAATGAATCGAAACCTGGTGTGGACATGGCACCTAGCCCCTCGGCCACTGCCGCCCTGGCATCCTGCAGGCGGCCGGCGCGGGCGTAGGCGGCACCAAGCGTGATCGTGAAATCTCCGACTGACGGCGCATCGTCGCGGGTGCGTTCGAGGGCCTCGATCGCCCTGTCGTTGCTCCCTTGAATTAGAAAGACCAGACCGGCAATTTGCCGGTTTACAGGTGAAAGGTTGGGATCGAGCCTGAGCGCCGTCTCGACCGCTTCGGCAGCCTCAGCATGACTGCCGGCGAACAGTTGCACGTATCCCAGGGCTATTTGCGTCTCAGCATCGCCGGGGCCGAGTGCGACGGCTCGCTCGACCGAAGCGATGGCTTCCTCGTAGCGGCGATCCACGACCTGCATGATCCCAAGAATAGCATAGGGCGACGAAAGGTCAGGGTCGAGTTGCAAAGCTCGGCTCGCCTTCTCATAGGCGCGCTTGCGCGCAGGTGCGCTCTGCATGATGTCATTGAACGATTCACGCCAGATATACACCGTCGTGCTTGCATCCGCCGCGAAGGCTTCCGCAAAAGCGGGGTCGAGCTGCTCGGCCTTGTCGTAGAGCGTGAGCGCCTCCCGCAGGCCGTCGCGCCGACCGGTCCGTGCTGTCTGCTCGGCACGAAGATAGAAGTCGTAGGCTTCGAGGTTTTCGGTCGGCGGCCGCGCCATGCGCTCGCTTTCCGCTGCCGAAGGTTGCATGCCAAGCGCCTTGGCGATCTCGCCGCTCATCTCGTGCTGGACGGCAAA
>NZ_JAMYOJ010000055.1:0-1506 GCF_040319795.1 Mesorhizobium sp. M0862 | reverse complement strand
GATGAAGCCGAACAGCGCCGTCATGGCGACCGCCACCCACAGCCGCCATTTCCAGATGCGGGTCATGACGACGAACAGCAGCACCGTCGTCACCAACATGTTGCCGGTCACCGAGATGCCATAGGCGGAGGCGAGCTTGCTCGATTCGCCGAAACCGACGACCAGCAACATCACCGCCAACGCCAGCAAAACATTGACGCGCGGCATGTAGATCTGGCCCGACTGCCGTTCCGACGTGTGCAGGATTTCGAGGCGCGGCAGCATATTGAGCTGCACCGCCTGCCTGGTCAGCGAGAAGGCGCCCGATATGACCGCCTGGCTGGCGATGACCGTCGCCGCGGTTGCCAATACCACCATCGGGATCAGCGTCCAGCCTTCGTTCATCTCGAAGAATGGATGGCCGACGTGACCGTTCTTCGCCAGCACGAAAGCGCCCTGCCCGGCATAGTTTAGCAGTAGGCAGGGAAACACGATGGCCAGCCAGGCGAGCACGATGGGCTTGCGGCCGAAATGGCCGAGATCGGCATAAAGCGCTTCGGCGCCGGTGACGGCGAGGAAGATGGCGCCGATGGTGACGAAGGCGACATCGGGCGAATTGATCAGGAAGGCGACGATGTAGTGCGGGCTGACCGCCCACAGGATTTCGGGATCGGCGATGATGTGGTTCAAGCCCGAAAGACCGATAGCCAGGAACCAGACCGCCGTGATCGGCCCGAAGATCAGCGCCACACCGCCGGTCCCGAAGCGCTGCACCGAAAACAGGATCGCCAGGATGACCAGCGTCAGCGGCACGACGTAGGGCTGGAAGGTCGGGGTAACGACATTCATGCCTTCAACCGCCGAAAGCACCGAGATTGCCGGCGTGATGACGGCGTCACCGAAGAACAATGACGCGCCGACAATACCGATGGCCAGGATGATCGCCGAGCGGGTCGGGAAACTGCCGCGCGCCAGCGCCATCAGCGACAGCACGCCGCCCTCGCCTCGGTTGTCGGCTCTGAGCACAAACATGATGTATTTGATGGTGACGATAATCGTCAACGACCAGATGATCAGCGACAGCACGCCCAGAATATCGCCGCGCTCGGCGATTTCGCCGCCGGAGGACGCAACAAGCGCTTCCCGGAAGGCGTAGATCGGGCTGGTGCCGATGTCGCCATAGACCACGCCGAGCGCGCCCAGCATCAGAACTTTGGTGCTGTGCTGTTCGATTTCGGGATGGCTCGATTGTTCGACGGGTTCTGCCTCAATACCAGCATTGGTAAGGGCCATGGACGACACTCCGATAAGCGCGCGGTGCTCTACGCTTGCTGCGATGCAATATCAAGTGCCGTGACGGTAGGGCTACCATGTTCCCAGCGCAGGGCTTGCCCCGCAATGACCGGTGCGTGGCGTCAAAGGCTGCCGGAAACCTCAGATCGCCACCTGCGTGCCGATCTCGACCACACGTCCGGTCGGGATCTGGAAATACTCCGTCGCATCGGCCGCCGAGCGGGCGAGCCCGAT
>NZ_JAMYOJ010000053.1:0-2637 GCF_040319795.1 Mesorhizobium sp. M0862 | reverse complement strand
TTGCCCTGGAGGTGACGCGGGGTGGAGCAGCCCGGTAGCTCGTCAGGCTCATAACCTGAAGGTCACAGGTTCAAATCCTGTCCCCGCAACCAACAAAAAAGGGTCCATTCCGGACACATAGGTTACGGTTTATATCGGAGACATGGGTAACACTTTTGGCCCGAAGGGGTTTTGGAGTGGTTCGAGCCTGCATGTCTCATCATCGAAGTAGCCCAAATCATAATCCATGAAGGAAGCCAGCCAGATATGGTCCTCGACCTGTTTGATGCCGACGGTCTGGCCGGCAAAGACGAGGCTGAGGTTGATCTTCTTGCGATTGTAGCAGATGCGGCCGCAGGTGGTGACGGTGACGGCCTTGTCGTGAAACGGATAATCGAGATCCGGCAGGCCGGTATAGATGCGCGGTGACGGGGTGTAGCGCTCGGCTGGACAGGCCATGTCGAGCGCCTGATGTGGGCGTTCTGAGTTGAACTCATCGATGAAGTCATCGAACCTGGCCTGCTGCTGCAGGAAATTGGCGCCAGCCGGTTTGGTGGTTTCCTTCTTGAGAGTCAGGTGCATGCGCTCATGGCGCCTGTTCTGCTGCGGACAGCCCGGCTGGATGCGCTCGATGTCGATGCCCAGGCGCAGCCACCAGACCGACAGTTTGCTGAGATTGAACAGCGCGTTTGGGCTGGCAAAGGGAACGCCATTGTCGGTCCTGATGGCGCTGGGCAGGCCGAACTCTTTGAAAACGCTCTCGAACACCGTGAAGGCATAGGCTTCCTTGGTAGTCGACAACGCCTCGCAGGCGATGAGATAGCGGCTGGCGAAGTCGGTGATCGTCAGCGGATAGCAATAGCGCCGATCGGCGAGCATGAACTCGCCTTTGTAGTCGGCACACCACAGATCGTTGGGCCGATAGCCGTTTGAAAGTGGTGTTCCCATCGCCCTGTTGCGCCTTCGCTTGCGGCGCTCGACCAGGCCATGGCGGTCGAGAACCGCATGCACCGTCGAGATCGCAGGCCGGTGAACGTCAGGATACAGCCGGGCCAACCGTTCGCGTATCTTTGGCGCACCCCAGGTCGGCTTGTCTTGCTTGAGGCGCACAATCAGCTTCTCGATTTGAAACGGAAGCTGATTGGCGTGGCGGTAGGGTCGGCGTGATCGATCCGTCAGCCCCTCAAGGCCACTGTCATTGTAGCGTGTGAGGATCTTGTAGCCGGTCTTGCGCGAGATATCGAACTCACGGCAAAGCACCGCCATCTTCTCGCCGTCCAGCAGCCGGGCAATGAACTTCAGCCGCTCTTCCATGACGTTACACTCCTTCCAAGGCACCTTGCTCTCCTTGCAAAGGGCCGAAAGTGTAACCCATGTCTCCGGAATGAACTGTCACCCATCTCTCGGGAAGGGCAAAGCCCGCTTCACGCGGGCTTTTTGCGTTCGGACCGTGATCGATGGCGATTTTAACCTGCACCAGGGGTCGGAAGCAGGCGAAGCCGACCGTGGGACAGAAAAGCCAAATCATGACCCCCAACCGCCCGCAGCTCGCAGGCCTTTTGTATTCGGCACCTTTGCCCACGCGAAGCCGGTTGGCTCCCGGCTCTGTCAGCGCGGCAACCGCCACGCGCCGGCGCGATGGTGACCGGACGCTTTGGATCCTGCAAAACCAGGCGACGAACCATTCTCTCGCCACCAGATCTTGGAAAACGAACCGTGATCGTGCGCTTCCAATCATTGCTATTATTGCTACCGGGCTTGATCGGCGCCATAATCTTCCAGGAGGTTGCCGTGCCCGACTACGCTCTGAACGAACCACTATGAGAGCTTCATCAGGAAGCAGCTCGAATCAGGCCGCTACAACAATGCCTGAGATGTTCGCGCCGGCCTACGTATGCTCGAGGATTTCGAGGCGGAGCGGGAAAGATGGTTGCGCGAGGAGGTTCCGGCGCGCCTGACCGAGCTCCGGCAGGATTCGGCTAAACTAAGGGCATCCCTGTCGAGACAGTTTTTTCGCGGCTCGAGGCGCGTCATCACGCGAAGCAGGCGAAAGCCAAATAGGCAATGGAGTACCGCATTGTCTTCCACCCCAAGGCGGAAACTGAACTCGACCAGCTCTATGACGACATAGCCGACCCGTGCGTCGCCGGCGATCGCTTGGAATTTCGTTGTCGGCATCCGCGACCATTGCCTGAGCGTGTCGACTTTTCCACAGTGCGGCACAGAGCGGGTCGAGATCATGCCTGGTCCGCGGATCATCGGCTGGCGACGTGCCGTCAGCATTGCTTTCGCAGTCGATGCCGAACGGGTCTGGTCCTGGGTATTTTTTCGCCGGCCGCAACATCACGGCGGAATTGCTGGAAGGCCGGCTCTGAAGCGCTGCTTAGGCTGGCGTGGGGATCGACACTCGCCAGGAGGCGATTCTCAGGCCGATGGCACGCACCTGCCGCCGCCTAGAGGTGGGAGCTTGGTAGAAGAGTGATCCTCAGCGGAACACCACTCACAATTTCAGCCAAGCCAGCTCACGAATTTCCGCCCCGTGGATATCTCCACGAGAAATCGAAAAAACATCGTCGATGACTGTTGACAGTTCTGGTTGGTGGCGACTATATACGCCTCACGAACGAGGGCGGTGCGCCGCTGGCGGCGAAGCAGTTT
>NZ_JAMYOJ010000052.1:0-2949 GCF_040319795.1 Mesorhizobium sp. M0862 | reverse complement strand
CTTGCCAACACTCTCTCGCAAGGGCCGATAAGCGATACCGTTGCCCACAACATGGCACGCAATGGTCTGCTGCAAGCAGCGCGTTGCAATGCCGAGGTCGTGCAAGCTCTCGGTCTTGGAAAGCGGATCGCTGCCCGATGGCAAAAGGCCAATGCCAAGTGTCTGGCCGCCAACCGGAAAGCTGGGGACGTGGCAGGTGGGCTGGGTGCCATTTCAAAGTCGCTGCGCGTGCTGCTGCAATCGGCCATTCTTGCCGTCGGTGCGTACCTTGTCGTCAGGGAAGAGGCTACGGCCGGGGTCATGATTGCCAGTTCGATCATGATGGGGCGTGCGCTGGCTCCGGTCGACCTCGCCATTTCAAGCTGGAAACCCTTCCTCATGGCGCGCCAGGGTTGGGCGCGGCTGGAGGACCTCTTGGAAAAGGTTCCTGAAACCGCTCCTGTTATGCTAATGCCTGCACCTGAACGCGAACTGCGCCTCGAAAGCGTGACAATCGTTCCGCCCGGTGAAAGCAAGCCGACCGTGACCGGCATTGCGTTTGCCATTCAGGCGGGAAGCGCACTCGGGGTCATCGGCCCGTCGGGCTCGGGCAAGTCGACACTCTCGCGCGCCATCGTCGGCGCATGGACGCCGGTCGCCGGGAAGGTTCGCATCGACAGCGCAAGCCTCGATCAATGGGACCGGGAAGCACTAGGCCGTCACATCGGCTATCTGCCACAAGGTGTTGAATTGTTCGATGGCACCATTGCCGAAAACATCGCTCGTTTTGAACATGATCCTGACCCTGAGGCTATTGTCGCCGC
The DNA here is from genome assembly GCF_040319795.1 of Mesorhizobium sp. M0862. NCBI lineage: Bacteria > Pseudomonadati > Pseudomonadota > Alphaproteobacteria > Hyphomicrobiales > Phyllobacteriaceae > Mesorhizobium > Mesorhizobium sp. M0862. The sequence goes on along the minus strand of NZ_JAMYOJ010000052.1, from coordinate 2,146 downwards.
GGCGAAAGCAGCGGGCACGCACGAACTGATCCTCCGATTTGAGCACGGATACGAAACTCCGATTGGTGAGGCCGGATCGGCACTTTCCGCCGGGCAGCGCCAGCTTATCGGTCTTGCCCGGGCCCTTTATCGAGACCCTTTCCTTGTCGTGCTGGATGAACCCAATGCCCATCTCGACGCGGAAGGCGAGGCTGCAGTCGTTAATGCGATCGCCTCCGTGCGCGAGCGCAAGGGCATTGCGGTTGTCGTCGCCCATCGGCCGAGCGCCATCCGCGCCGTGGATTTGGTGTTGGTGATGGAAGGTGGACGGCAGCGATCATTCGGTGCGCGTTCCAAAGTCCTGAAGGCCATCGAGTCTACACAGGATCACGTGGCAGAGCGCGCTGACATGGAGGATCCCGGTGTCCGGCATTCATCAGAACAATGACGTTTCGAGTCCATTCGCCGGCACCTGGTGGCGGGCCTTCTGGCGAGCGTGATCTTTGTGGCAGGAGCCGGAGCCTGGGCGACCTTCACGAATCTCTCCGGTGCGATTGTAGCGTCCGGACACTTTGTCGTCGTTTCCTAGTGAGAAGATACAGCACCCGACTGGCGGGGTGGTGGGAGAAATCCTGGTGCGCGAAAGCCGGATCGCAGCCGATCTGGCGACGGATGAAAAACCCGGCATTTCGTACTACCTGGTGCGCCTGTCGGTTCCGATCTCGGCTCGCGCGAACGCGCTCCCTAACGTTCCATTGCTCGCAATGGGCAGTGCCGGCGCGACTCGGCAACACAGCCCCATGCCCGTTCTTCCGAGGGCGGCCCAACCAGAACGACCGGTTACAAAGTTTCCTGGACCGTTCTTTGAGTGTGAATGTTCGGGCCGATTGCCTGGGCGCGTCCCCGCCGCCTGCGAGCCCGCAACTGCTCAGCAGAAGCGCGAAGTGAACGAGAATGCATCCATTTCGTAAATGTATGCCTATCCAAGCAATCGATTTCTCAAATTGTCCGATGACGAATATGAACGCGTCAGGCAGGGGCATCACTAGGAGTATTTTCAATGGCAAAGATTATCGAAGGTGGCCCGAGTTCCGAAACACTCCTCGGCACCGAGCTTGAAGATTGGATGGAGGGTTTCGCGGGCAATGACTGGATTGACGGTCGTGGCGGCAACGACGAGATCTCGTCTGGCCAGGGCAGCGACCGAGTCATTGGCGGCCAGGGTAACGACCGCATCTTCGGCGGAGATGGCTGGGACGATCTCTCCGGCGACAACGGCCGCTTCAACGCGCGCGTCTCCGGTGAGGACAATGACAGGCTTAGCGGCGGTCCCGGCCAGGATGTCCTCTACGTGGGTGACGGCCAGGACACGTTGACCGGGGGCACCGACAGTGACACGTTCGTGTTCCAGTTCCACAATCCGGTGCCCGGGGTTGTCGGGTCGACGTCGGACATTACCACTATCACCGATTTCAACCCGGCGGAGGACAAGTTCGCCTTCGATGCGGTGGGCCTCTACAACGATGGTTTTGGCGCGAACTTCGTCAACAACGCCAGCATACAGTCCGGCTACCCGGTGAGCAGCTTCTACAGCGGTGCGGCCTCGGGTGCGAACGGCGAACACGTCGTGGTGATCACTGGCGAATCTTTCAACTCTGCTAATGAGGCGGCGAGTGCGATCTCCGGCGAGCACGCCGGCGACATCATTGTCTACCAAAGCAGCTACACCGACAGACTCGCAACTCTGGCCTATGTCACCGCCGACGGCAGCGCGCACGAGTTCGCCCACCTGGGCGGTGTGGTCACCGTGGCCGACCTAGGCCTGACCGCGTCCGACTTTACCTTCGTTTGATCCAGAAAACCCATGCGGAACCGCGCCCGCCCCGCCCCCCCGGGCGGGCGCTTCCCCGTTTCCGCTACTTGCCATGGGCCGGGGCGCCTGGGAGCAGTCAGCGTGTACAGTGACGAAGCCCTGCGCGTCGCGCTGGTCGTGGACCGAAATCTCCTGAAGGTGTGGAGGCGGAAGCCTGTTCGGGCCCTTGCGGCCGACCACGATGAATCCCTTCCAAACCTTCAGCCGGACGGTGTTGTTGACCCGCTCCATTAAATGCCGGGACCAAACATATTCGGCGGGAGCACTGATCCTGAACCAGCGAGCGGATGCAGT
>NZ_JAMYOJ010000051.1:0-3324 GCF_040319795.1 Mesorhizobium sp. M0862 | reverse complement strand
GCGACAATCCTTCGGATTGCGCGGATGGGCATTGGCAATGAGAACGATCAAGTGTCTTAAGGGCAATTGGTGGATGCCTTGGCATGCACAGGCGATGAAGGACGTGATACGCTGCGATAAGCTACGGGGAGGTGCGAATACCCTTTGATCCGTAGATTTCCGAATGGGGAAACCCACCTAAGGTACTTGGAAAATCAGAGTAGCAGAGCGATCTGCTACTGTGGTTTCCAAGTATCGATAATAGGTAACTTATCCTGAATACATAGGGATAAAGTGGCGAACGCGGGGAACTGAAACATCTAAGTACCCGTAGGAAAGGACATCAACCGAGACTCCGGAAGTAGTGGCGAGCGAACCCGGACCAGGCCAGTGGCGATTGAGAGACAAGCGGAACCTTCTGGAAAGTAGGGCCATAGTGGGTGACAGCCCCGTACGCGTAATGCGATCAATCGTCCTCGAGTAAGGCGGGACACGTGAAATCCTGTCTGAAATTGGGAGGACCACCTTCCAAGCCTAAGTACTCGTGCATGACCGATAGCGAACTAGTACCGTGAGGGAAAGGTGAAAAGCACCCCGACAAGGGGAGTGAAAGAGTACCTGAAACCGATTGCCTACAAACAGTGGGAGCCCGCAAGGGTCACCACGTACCTTTTGTATAATGGGTCAGCGACTTAGTGTGACGAGCAAGCTTAAACCGCTAGGTGTAGGCGCAGCGAAAGCGAGTCTGAACAGGGCGTTCAGTTCGTCGCATTAGACCCGAAACCGAGTGATCTAGCCATGAGCAGGTTGAAGGTAAGGTAACACTTACTGGAGGACCGAACCCATAACTGTTGCAATAGTTCGGGATGACTTGTGGCTAGGGGTGAAAGGCCAATCAAACTCGGAAATAGCTGGTTCTCCGCGAAATCTATTTAGGTAGAGCGTCGACCGAATACCCCAGGGGGTAGAGCACTGGATGGGCTAGGGGTCCTCACCGGATTACCAAACCTAACCAAACTCCGAATACCTGGGAGTACTAGTCGGCAGACACACGGCGGGTGCTAACGTCCGTCGTGAAAAGGGAAACAACCCTGACCTACAGCTAAGGTCCCCAAGTTATGGCTAAGTGGGAAAGGATGTGAGGATCCCAAAACAACCAGGATGTTGGCTTAGAAGCAGCCATCATTTAAAGAAAGCGTAACAGCTCACTGGTCTAAATAAGGGTCTTTGCGCCGAAAATGTAACGGGGCTAAAGCCATACACCGAAGCTTAGGGTTTGGTCCGCAAGGGCCAAGCGGTAGCGGAGCGTTCTGTAAGCTGACGAAGCCATACCCGTGAGGGGTGGTGGAGGTATCAGAAGTGCGAATGCTGACATGAGTAACGTAAGGGGAGTGAGAGACTCCCCCGCCGAAAGACCAAGGGTTCCTGCTTAAAGCTAATCTGAGCAGGGTTAGCCGGCCCCTAAGACGAGGCGGAAACGCGTAGTCGATGGGAACCACGTTAATATTCGTGGGCTTGGAGGTAGTGACGGATCGCACAAGTTGTCCAATCTTATCGGATTGAACGGGCAGCGGAGCGGTTCCAGGAAATAGCTCCTCCTTATAAACCGTACCCGAAACCGACACTGGTGGTCAGGTAGAGTATACCAAGGCGCTTGAGAGAACTATGCTGAAGGAACTCGGCAAATTGCACGCGTAACTTCGGAAGAAGCGTGACCCTTTTCTACGCAAGTAGAGGAGGGTGGCACAGACCAGGGGGTAGCGACTGTTTATCAAAAACACAGGGCTCTGCGAAGTCGCAAGACGACGTATAGGGTCTGACGCCTGCCCGGTGCTGGAAGGTTAAGAGGAGGGGTGCAAGCTCTGAATCGAAGCCCCAGTAAACGGCGGCCGTAACTATAACGGTCCTAAGGTAGCGAAATTCCTTGTCGGGTAAGTTCCGACCTGCACGAATGGCGTAACGACTTCCCCGCTGTCTCCAGCATAGACTCAGTGAAATTGAATTCCCCGTGAAGATGCGGGGTTCCTGCGGTTAGACGGAAAGACCCCGTGCACCTTTACTATAGCTTTACATTGGCATTCGTAGTGGCATGTGTAGGATAGGTGGTAGGCTTTGAAACCTGGGCGCCAGCTCAGGTGGAGCCACCCTTGAAATACCACCCTTATTACTATGGATGTCTAACCGCGGCCCGTTATCCGGGTCCGGGACAATGTATGGTGGGTAGTTTGACTGGGGCGGTCGCCTCCTAAAGAGTAACGGAGGCGCGCGATGGTGGGCTCAGAACGGTCGGAAATCGTTCGCTGAGTGCAATGGCATAAGCCTGCCTGACTGCGAGACTGACAAGTCGAGCAGAGACGAAAGTCGGTCATAGTGATCCGGTGGTCCCGCGTGGAAGGGCCATCGCTCAACGGATAAAAGGTACGCCGGGGATAACAGGCTGATGACCCCCAAGAGTCCATATCGACGGGGTTGTTTGGCACCTCGATGTCGACTCATCGCATCCTGGGGCTGGAGCAGGTCCCAAGGGTATGGCTGTTCGCCATTTAAAGCGGTACGTGAGTTGGGTTCAGAACGTCGTGAGACAGTTCGGTCCCTATCTGCCGTGGGTGTAGGAATATTGAAAGGATCTGTCCCTAGTACGAGAGGACCGGGATGGACGGATCTCTGGTGGACCTGTTGTGGCGCCAGCCGCATAGCAGGGTAGCTATATCCGGACGGGATAACCGCTGAAGGCATCTAAGCGGGAAACCCACCTTAAAACGAGTATTCCCTGAGAACCGTGGAAGACGACCACGTTGATAGGCCGGGTGTGGAAGAGCGGCAACGCTTGAAGCTTACCGGTACTAATAGTTCGATCGGCTTGATCGTTCTCATTCCTTATGCTCATCGTGAACACGATGATCTGACCAGCGCTCACGCATGAGCGGCCCTTACAGGGCCTATGCTCCGCGAGGGCGCCGGAAAACCGGCGACGCGCAGTCGCGCTTGCGGACTTTGTCCGTTAGCTAGACACAAACGTCGCCTTGGCACGAAAAAACAGCTTCTCGATATAACGTGCGTTTTGCCGACCTGGTGGTTATGGCGGAGCGGCTGCACCCGATCCCATTCCGAACTCGGCCGTGAAACGCTCCAGCGCTGATGGTACTTCGTCTCAAGACGCGGGAGAGTAGGTCGCTGCCAGGTCTGCAAAACGCACGTTGAACTCTCATCCGCAAACCGGATGAAACTGAAATCTTCTCTCTACGAAAAGGCCCGCCAAGGGATCACGGGCCGCGCAAGCGGCCCTTTCATTTGGTCAGCCATATACCTATCTGTAAGCCATCCTGTTCATAGGCCCAGGCTTAC
>NZ_JAMYOJ010000050.1:0-6529 GCF_040319795.1 Mesorhizobium sp. M0862 | reverse complement strand
TCTCGGCTCTCTGCGTAGCTCTCTTCCACAGCTCCCGCCCTGCTGGCTGGCCGCTGGGTGGTGGGCGCTGGCGGGGCCCCCCCCCGCCGCCCCCCCCCCCCCCCCACGGCTCCCCTACTTCGCGTTCGGGTTCGGCATCCAGGCCGGCATGGCGACATCGGCATGGGCGAATTGCGGCAGCTTGGCCGACAGGTCCTCCATGTTCTTGATGTCCTTGTCGATCAGGTCCTTCTGGGTGATCAGCGTCGGCGGCACGATGACGTTGTGGCCGGGATCTTCACCTGCGAGCAGCTGCGCCAGCGCGCGCACCGAGACCTGGCCGACGACGGCAGGGTTGGTGGCGGCGGTGGCGGCCCAGGCGCTGTCGGTCTCGCGCATGGCCGCGATGTCCGAGGTAGAGATGTCGGCGGAGTAGATCTTGATCTTCTTGTTCAGCCCCGCCTCGTCGACGGCGATCTTCACACCCTTGGCGAACTCGTCATAGGGCGCGAACATCACATTGATGTCGGGATGCGCCTGCAGCACCGAGCGCGCCTGGTTGGCGACCGAGTTGGCGATCGGGTTGTCGAGCGTGCCGAACATCGCGACTTCCTTGATGCCGGCATGTTTCTTCTTCACGTCGACCCAGGTCTCGTTGCGGCGGTCGAGCGGCGCGATGCCAGCGACATAGACATAGCCGGCGTTCCAGCTCTCGCCATTGTCCTTGACCGCCTGCTCGAGCGCCAGGCGCGCAAGGTCCTTGTCGGACTGTTCGATCTGCGGGATCTTGGGGTTTTCGACATTGACGTCGAAGGCGACGACCTTGATGCCGGCATCGACCGCGCGCTGGGCGGCGTCCTTCATCGATTCCGTCAGGCCGTGCTGGATGATGATGCCCTGCACGCCGAGTGCGATGGCCTGGTCGACCATGTCGGATTGAAGGGCGGCGTCCTGGCGGCTGTCGAGCACGCGCAGATCGATGCCGAGCGCCTTGGACTGGGACTCGACGCCCGAGAGATAGGCCTGGAAGAAATCGCCGGTCGAGAGATAGCGCACCAGCGCGATCTTGACGCCGGGCTTGTCGAACGGCGCCGGCTTGTCGGCGGCAAAGGCCGGGACCTGCATCAGCATTGTTGCGCCGGCCAATCCGAGCGCGACCTTCCCCAAAAGTCGTCTTGTGATGTTCACGTTCTTTCCTCCGTTTGTTGAACCCAAAACTGTCCCGGCAGCCATTCTATCTCCTGCCCCGGCCGGAAAGGGCGAAGGTAAAGACAAGGGCGACGACGAGAACCACGCCCTTGACGAAATCCTGCGTGTAGTAAGGCGCGTTCATCATCGTCAGGCCTTGCAGCAGGATGCCGACGAACAGCGCGCCGATGGCGGTGCCGAAGGCGTTCGGCTTGGCGGCGCCGAGCACCGCGTAGCCGATCAGCGCCGCGGCAACCGCATCGAGCAGCAGATTATTACCCGACGCGATGTCACCGCGTCCAAGCCGTGCGGCCAGCAAAATCCCGCCGATCGAGGCAAAAACTCCTGAAATGACGTAGGCCCAGATTTTGTATGCCTTGACAGGCGCGCCGGCGAGTTCGGCGGCCCGTTCATTGCTGCCCACGGCATACATCATGCGGCCGAAGCGTGTGTATTCGAGGAAGAACCAGATCAGCACGGCGAGCACGATCAGCACGACCACCGAGACCGGAATGAGGTTCGGGATGAAGAAGTCGAAGCGGTGGCGGCCGAGCGCCAGGAAGGCGTCGGAGAATTTGCCGTTGGCGACCGAGCCGTCCGGCATTGTCATACCGGTGGCGATGGAGCGTCCTTCAGTCGGGATGCGCTGGAGGCCGACGAGCAGGAACATCATGCCGAGCGTCGCCAGCAGATCGGGCACGCGCATATAGACGATCAGCCAGCCATTGATGAGGCCGACAAGGGCGCCGATGAGCAGGCAGATGAGGACAGCGACGACCACGTTCTGCTCCAGCACCACCATGACATAGGCAGCCGCCATCATGGCCGATGTGGCAACCGAGCCGATCGAGAGATCGAAGCCGCCGACAACCAGTGTGGCGGTGACGCCCAGCGCCAGCACGCCGGTGATGGCGACCGACTGGAAAATGAAGACGGCACTTTGCGGCGAGACGAACCCGTCGGCGGCGATGGCGAAATACGCGATCAGCCCGAACAGAAGCACGATAAACCCATAGCGGATGGCGTAATCGCGCAGCGTCATTCAGCGCCCGCCGTCAATACCCAACTCAAACCCGTGCACTCCATTCCAACCTTCAGTTCTTCAATCATCGTGGCTCAGGCCGCACTGTGCAACGGCCCGCCCGCGACTTCGGCCAGCAGACGGTCGAGATCGACATTGGCGTTGCGGTGTTCGCCGACGATGGTCTGCTCGGACATCACCAATATGCGATCGGCCGTCTCCAGTGCCTCGTCGAGTTCGGTGACGAACAGCAGCGTGGCGCGGCCATTGGCGCTGGCCCTCAGCTTGGCGGCGATGTCGCGCCTGGCGGAGATATCGACGCCCTGGAACGGTTCGTCGAGAATGAACAATCGGGCGTCCTGCGCCATCCAGCGGGCCACCATCACCTTCTGCTGGTTGCCGCCCGAGAGAGTGGTCATCTCGTCCTTCTCCGAGCGGCAGACGATGCCGAGATCCTCGATCTGCCGGCGGGCAATAGTGCGTTCAAGGCCGCGTTTGAGAACTGAAAAGCGCGACATGCGCTTGTGGAAGGGCAGACTGATGTTTTCCTGGATGTTGAAGCCGCCGACGATGCCGTTTTCGCCACGGTCCTTGGCGACCAGAAACACGCCGGCGGCGATGGCTTCGCCCGTCGACCCAGGCGCATAGGGCTTGCCATATAAAGTCATCGTGCCGGACAGCGGCTTGCGCAGGCCGAACAGCGTCTCGGCGAGCGCGGTCTTGCCGACGCCAACGAGGCCGGTGATGGCAACGACCTCGCCGTCGCCGAGCGTCAGCGAGAATGGCCGGGCACCAGGGGCGATGCGCAAGGCATCGACGGTCAGGATCGGCTTGGCAGAACTCCTGGCTTCGATGCGGTCAAGATGGATCTTGCGGCCGAGCATGGCGTTAACGGCACCCTCATAGTCGAGAGGCTTGCTATCGAAGACGCCTGAGATGACGCCATCGCGCATCGAGACGATGCGGTCGGCCAGCCGCCTGATATCCGACATGCGATGCGAGATGTAGAGGATGGCGACGCCCTGCTCGCGCAAGCGGTCGAGCAGCGCAAACAGCCGGTCGGCCTCGGCGCTGGACAGCGACGAGGTCGGCTCGTCGAGGATCAGCACTTTCGGCTGGTGCGCCATGGCGCGCGCGATGGCCACCATCTGGCGATCGGCCAGCGACAGGTCGCTGATGCTGGCCTTGAGGTCGATGGCGAGCCCCATGCGGTCGGCCACCGCTTTGGCTTCGCGGCGCACCCGGCCGGGGTTGAACAGCAGCGGCGCGCCCTTGCCGCTCAGCCGGTCGAGCGTCAGATTGGTGGCGACATCGAGATCGGCGACGACGCCGTCATTGATGTTTTGGTGCACGGTAACGACACCGGCGCGGATCGCCTCTGCCGGCGTGTTCGGCGCAAAGTTGCCGCCAGCGAGGTGCATGATGCCGCCGTCATGGTCGTAGACGCCGCTGATGATTTTGACGAGGGTGGACTTGCCGGCGCCGTTGGCGCCCATCAGCACAGTGATCTCACCGGCATGCAATTCGAGCGAGACGCCGCCAAGCACCTCGATATGGCCGAAGGATTTCCTCAGCCCGTCCACGCGGAACACGGCATCATTGCCCATTCGTTCCTCCCTGACGATGACGCTATGGGCTACGTCATCAATTGTCAACTCGATTGACAATTGCCAGTCAGCTTCCTAGCTTGGCCTCACCGCCATCGCTCCACTATGATTGGAGCGAGCAAGCGGGAGGGTGAGGAATGACTGCGAAATTGCCGTTTGAAGCACTGTCGGTGGAGACGCTTGCAACGCGCCTCGGTACGAACGAAGCGCTGTGCGCCAAAATCGGCAAGGGCCCTTGGAAGGTGCGCGAGGTCGGCGACGGCAATCTGAACCTCGTCTTCATCGTCGAAGGCGGCTCGGGTGCGGCGGTCGTCAAGCAAGCCCTGCCCTATGTTCGCCTCGTCGGCGACAGCTGGCCGCTGCCCTTGAAACGTTCCTTCTTCGAATATCACGCGCTGACGCGGCAAGAGGCGCGCGCGCCGGGTTCGGTGCCGGCGATCCTCCATTTCGACGAAGCCCAGGCGCTGATCATCATGGAATATCTGGCGCCGCCGCACATCATCCTGCGCCGTGCCCTGATCGGCGGCCGCGAGTTGCCAAATATCGCCCGCGACATCGGCCTGTTCATGGCCCGCACTTTGTTCCGCGGCTCTGATCTCTCCATGCCCACCAAGGACCGCAAGGCCGACCTGGCGCTGTTTGCCGACAATGTCGAGCTCTGCGGCATCACCGAAGACCTGGTGTTTTCCGACCCCTATTTCGATGCCAAGCTGAACCGGCATACGTCGCCGCAACTGGACGGCCTGGTTGCCGAACTGCGTGCCGACCGCGACCTCAAGGTCGAAGCGCAGCGGCTGAAGCATATCTTCGCCGCCAATGCCGAGACGCTGCTGCATGGCGACCTGCATTCGGGCTCGATCATGGTCACCGACACCGAGACGCGGATGATCGATCCGGAATTCGCCTTCTACGGTCCGATGGCCTTCGACGTCGGCATGCTGCTCGCCAATTTCTGGATGTCCTACTTCTCGCAGCGCGGCCATGAACACAAGGGCAAGCGTGACGCCATGCGTGCCTATCTGCTCGGGGTGACCAATGACACCTGGACGGTGTTCCGCGCCGAGTTCTCGCATCTATGGCGCACCGAGCGCACCGGCATGCTTTACCAGAAGAGCCTGTTCGAGGATCAGGGCGACATTCTCGCCTCGGAGCAGGCGCTCGACCATGTGCTGCACCAGATCTGGACCGACCTCTTGGGCTTTGCCGGCATCGAGGTGCACCGGCGCATCCTCGGCCTCGCCCACAATGCCGATTTCGAGACCATCGAGGACGAGGATCTGCGAGCCTCCTGCGAGGCCAAGGCGCTGAAATTCGGCCGTCACATCGCCGTCAACCGGCGCCAGATTCACGGCATGGACGAGGTCAATAATCTGGCCGCTTTGATCGAACGGGAGAGCAGGATTTGAACGTCGGCGAGCGCCACTACCGCACCATCTGGCTGAGCGACGACCAGCGTTCGGTCGAGATCATCGACCAGCGCTGGCTGCCGCACGAGTTCCGGGTCGAGACGATCGGGAGCGTTGCCGGCATCGCCACCGCGATCCGTGACATGTGGGTTCGTGGCGCGCCGCTGATCGGCGTCACCGCGGCCTACGGCGTCGCCATCCAGATGGCGGACGATCCGTCTGACGAAGCGCTCGACGCGGTCTGGGAGACGCTGCACAAGACGCGGCCGACTGCGATCAATCTACGCTGGGCACTGGACGAGATGCGGCGGTTCCTCAGGCCGATCGTATTGGGACAGCGCGCGGAGGCGGCCTATAAGCGCGCCGCGGAAATCGCCGACGAGGATGTCGATCTCAATCGCGCCATCGGCGAGAACGGGCTTGCCATCATCAAGGAGATCGCGGCACGCAAGAAGCCGGGCGAGCCGGTCAACATCCTCACCCATTGCAACGCCGGTTGGCTGGCGACGGTCGATTACGGCACCGCCACGTCGCCGATCTATCTCGCCGTCGAGGCCGGCATTCCGGTCCATGTCTATGTCGACGAGACGCGCCCGCGCAACCAGGGCGCCCAGCTGACCGCCTGGGAGATGGCCGGCCACGGCGTGCCGCACACGCTGATCGTCGACAATGCCGGCGGCCATCTGATGCAGCGTGGCGCGGTCGACATGGTGATCGTGGGCACCGACCGCACCACGGCCAATGGCGACGTCTGCAACAAGATCGGCACCTATCTCAAGGCGCTCGCCGCCTCCGATAATGAGGTGCCCTTCTACGTCGCTCTGCCCTCGCCGACCATCGACTGGACAGTGGGTGATGGCCTCACCGAAATCCCGATCGAGGAACGCTCCGGTGACGAGGTGTCGCTGGTCTGGGGCAAGACGGCGGACGGCAAGATCGCGCAGGTTCGGGTTTCGCCCGAAGCGACGCCGGCGGCCAATCCGGCGTTCGATGTGACGCCGGCACGGCTGGTGACGGGGCTGATCACCGAGCGCGGTGTGGCCAAGGCTTCGCGCGAAGGGTTGAAGGCGATGTTCCCCGAACGCGGATAATCTCCCCCCTTGAGGGGGAGATGTCGCCAAAGGCGACAGAGGGGTCGGCGCGTCCTGACGCGACCTCCCAGCACCGACAGATGATGCTAGCGCTCCAGTCGAACCGACCCCCTCTGGCCTGCCGGCCATCTCCCCCTCAATGGGGTTGTGTGCGTCAAGTTCTGCAAAATGGGGCAGCCATGATGCTGGTCATGCGGCTTGGCGCAGAGCGAGCTTCTTGTGCTCGCGCAGGTCGTC
>NZ_JAMYOJ010000049.1:0-10386 GCF_040319795.1 Mesorhizobium sp. M0862 | reverse complement strand
GTGACGCTGACCTTCGGCTATATGGAGCAGCCCAACATTCCGCGCGCGCTGGCGATCTGCCGCAAGCAGGGCTGGAAGTTCGACATCATGACGACTTCGTTCTTCCTGTCGCGGCGCTCGCTCAAGGCATCGCCCAATTCGGGCATGCCGGTGTGGCAGGACAAGCTGTTCATCGGCCTGGCACGCACGGCCGCCGATGCGACCGAATATTTCCAGATCCCGACCGGACGCGTCGTCGAGATCGGAACGCAAGTGACGATTTAGGGCATGCCGCGGTTGAGAAGAATCGGTGCTGTCACATTGATTGAGCGGTAAGGAAATTCAGGTAGCAGCGCGCCCGGCACTGTAAGTTTCAGCGGCTTGATGCAGCGATAGCTGGCCGGGACGGCTGTCACGCTGTGGCGACACAATGCATGGCGGCGTTACGCAGGTCTCGATGTTGAGCCGATGACAGCGCATTGCAGGGAAAGTGGAGCAGGTCGGCAATCGGATCATGGATGGAAACGAACCGCTGAAGCTGGCGTGCCGACTTGAAGCGTTTCATGATCCTTTCGCGTCGTCGGGCCGGCTGGTGCGAATTTTCCGCTCGATAATTCAGGCCTGTGTGCGACCGGTGTTCGACGCCGGGCATGAGGTCGCGCATGGCGGCATCATAGGATCGGAGCTTGTCGGTGATCATGATCCGTGGTGTCCGCCCTTGAGCCTTCAACTTGCGCATCAGACGCTTTGCCGCCTTGGCATTTCGGCGGCTTTGTACCAGCACTTCGAGGACGAAGCCGTCCTGATCGACGGCACGCCAGAGCCACTGCTTCTTGCCACTGATAGCCACGACACATTCGTCGAGATGCCATTTGTCGCCCAGGCAGCCGGCTGACCGTCGCTTGATCTCTCGGGCGAAATTCCGTCCGAATTTCTCCGCGCAGCTTCGAACGTTCTGATGCGTGACGATGATGCCGCGGGCCGCCAGCATGCCTTCAACCATGCGCAGGCTGAGCGGAAAGCGAAAGTAGAGCCATACCGCGTGCGCAATGATCTCGGGGGAAAGCGGTGGCGACCATAGAGCGGACCACGAGCAACTTCTGACATGGCCCAATGTACGCACATCTTCATAGCTGTCGGTTGACTTTACGGTGCCGCGCCAAGCGAGCAGCATCCGGCCGGCGGGGCCGACCCCGTCTCCCGGCCGTGAGCAGAACGGCATCGCGCAGGGGCCGCTTCATCCTCGACGCGGCCAGCCTGCTTTGCCGTTACCGCCGCCGCCGAAAGCGCCAGGCGTTGCCGCCAGGCGCCGATCCGCCGGCAGCGGTTCGTCTCCACCGATGCTCCGATTGCCAACCAGTTCCACTTTCCCCCAATACCTGCGTAACGCCGCTATGCAAATCTGGAACAAAATCGCGTATGTCGCCGCAGCATGACAGCCGTCCCGGCCAGCTATCGCTGCATCAAGACACTGATATCTTTACAATGCCCGCACGCCTCTCGCGCGCCAACGGCCAGTCGGTGTCGCGAATTGAGGCGCGCTGAAGCCGTCCGGCTCAGCCGATCATGGCGCTTCGGTTGCCGGGTTCGAGGTCGTGGCCTCTGCCGCTGCGCGATTCTAGCATTTGCGCCTTGGAGAGCTCTGCTTCAGCCTCGGCGAGGCATTGCGCGGCTGCGGTTCTCTGCCGCAGAAGGTCCGATTGCGAATTCTTGACGTTGTCACGACGTAGGCGAGCGGCCTTGGCGAACGTCGGATAAGCGAAATGATTGACATCGGAGATGCCGGCCTTCGTTTCCTCGGCGTTTATCTGGAAGTCCAGTTCTCGCGCCATGCATTCGAAATCGGCAATCATGATGTCTAGCTGGTGCAACTGTCGCCGCTTCTCATTCACCTGAAATTGCTTCAGTCGGACCAGATTACCTCGTGGCTTCATGACTCGGTACTCCGGTACCCATTTCGTCCAATCAAACCGCTCTCTCCCCTTAACGTTAGGCCTACAGCGACTCTCACGTTTTCTGCTGCGAGCGGAAACATATTTTCCAAAATCCTTGGCCGATGGCTATGAGTTCAATGGCATCGACAAGCATGCGAGCGGGGGACTTAAGGGGCGGTAAAAAAAGGCGGAATAGGGCGATTTTCACAATGTCTGCATATGAACGCGTTGAGACCTGCGGCGGGCTTGACACACAAAGCAATAGTCAAGATTTGCGACATGGACGCCGGGGGGCATGAATACGCCCGCCGTCAGCTACACGCCCCCCGATTTCCGCCGCCTATTATCGCCCACGCGGTCTGGCTTTATTTCCGGTTTCCGCTGAGCTTGCGCCTGGTTGAGGAAATGCTGCTGGAACGCGGCATCGTGGTTTCGTATGAGACAAGTCGCCGGTGGGGCATCAAGTTCGGGTTGGACTGCGCTCGCTGCTTGCGCCGCAAGCCGCCGTGCCGGAATGATGTCTGGTACCTGAACGAAGTGGTCGTCACCATCGCCCGGCAAAAAGCTTTGGTTGTGGCGCGCCGTCGACCAGGATGGATATATGCTGGACGAAATCGTGCAAAACCGCCGCAACACCAAGGCCGCCAAGCGCTTGCTGACGCGGCTGTTGAAGAAGCAGGGGCTCGCGCCGAAGCGCATGATCACCGACTAGCTGCGCTCGTATGGAGCGGCAAAGCGACAGGTGATGCCGGACGTCAAGCACCGGTCGCACAAGGGGTTGAACAACGGAGCGGAGAATTCCCATGTGCCGCCGCGAAAACGGGAGCGGATGATGCAGGGGTCCGATCGCCGGGAGGCCTGCAACGCTTCGTCTCGACCTTGTCAGCCCTCCGCAACCTCTTCGTCCCGCCCCGCCCCAAACGTTCTGCTCTCGCCATACATGTTCATCGCCTGCAAGCCATCGCCGAATCGAAGGCCGTGACTGGAACGCCCGCATGAATTCTGCAGCAGCAGCCCTCGGCCGGCCAATTTCAGACAACGTGACAAGCCCGGCCAACAAGCCTATGTCGTCAAATCGTCAAAACCGACGCGCGGGCAAAAAAGCCGAATTCCTCCAATGCCGCGGCGAGGTTTTGCTCCGTCAGAAGCTCCGCCGCGGACCGGGCTGCTAGCCGGCGCCAGGCGAGGAGCAAAGGCCGGCGGGCCCGGCATTGTCGCCCGGTCGTGTGAGCAGCAGCACGGCGTCGCGCAGCGCGGCCTCGTCCTCGGTGCGGCCCGCCTGCCGCACCGTCGCCGCGGCCGCGCCGAGTGCGAGGCGCTGCCGCCAGGCGCCGGCCCATTTTTCATCCCGGCGCACGACCGCATCGAGCGTGGCGATCGCGGCGCCGCATGCGATCCCAGCATCTTCAACGGTTTGCGCATCGGGGACTGCCCGGCGCAGCGAGGACGGCACCGGTGCCGCGAGAGCGGACAGCCCGACCCCGGGAGACGCGTCGGTCCCAAGGGTGCGGAGGGAGATCATCCATACGATCGGCGCCCCGGCCAACGCCGATGGCCGCGTTGGTGATTTCGCTTTCTCCGACGCCGCGAATGTCTAAAAAAGACGGGGGGCTACCGCCTGGACCCTCCGCTTCAACACCAAGGGCCTCAAGGGCGACCAGGGAGATAAGGGCTGGTCAATCGTGCCCAGCCTCGTCCTGGACGGGGCCAGACGTGTTTTCCAGGTTGCTGACTGGGTAGGCGGCACCGGGACCAAGCCCGCTACCGGCGACTACATCGGCGCGACGGGCCTCACGGCTATCATGGCTGACGCGGTTGACGTGCGCGGCGCCGCTGGCACCGGCACCGGTGACATGGAGAAGGTGGACTACGACACCAACGCTGATGGTAAGGTCACCGCCGCCGATATTGCTGACAGCGCGCCGTGGGCCGGCATCACGGACAAGCCGGTGACGTTCCCACCAGCGGCCCACTCGCACGCTGACGCAACCACTGGAGCTTCCGGCTTCATGTCGGGCGCGGACAAGGCCAAACTCGATGGTGTCGCATCAGGTGCCACCACCAATGCGAATGATGCAGCGCTGCGCGATCGCTCAATCCACACCCGCACCCAGTGGCCACCACGATCTCGAACGTCTCAACAGCAGCCGACGCGCGCATCAGCGCTGCTGTTGGTGCCTCGGTCCAAGCTTACAACGCAGCTCTGATTGGCACGACCGGCACCTTTACGACCGCCATGAGTGCCAAGCTTGGCTTCATCACGGTTACCGGCAACGTGGACCTGGACGATCTGCGCGCGAAGGTGCTCGGGCTCGATCAGGCGATTATCCTCAAGGGCACCTGGGACGCCTCTGTTGGCAGCTTCCCCGGCGCTGGCGTGGCCCAGGCCGGCTTCAGCTACATCGTCTCGACCGGTGGCACCGTCAATGGTCAGACGTTGCCAACGGCGATCGTATCGTCGCCAACGCCGCCAACGCCTCGGCCACGACCTTCGCAGCCAACTGGTTCAAGGAAGACTACACCGACGCCGTGCTGTCGATCGCAGGCCGCACTGGTGCTGTCATTCTGACCGCCGACGATATCAGTGACGGCACGACCAACAAAGCCTAAACGGCGACGGAGAAAACGAAGCTCGCCGGTATTGCGTCGGCCGCGACCGCCAATGCTACCGACGCGAGTTTGCGCGATCGTTCGACCCATACCGGCACCCAGCTGGCCGCCACGATCTCGAACTTTGCCGCCACGGTCATCACCGCGGCCCTGACGGGTCTGTCGACCGCCACGGGAGGCGTGATCACCGCGGCCGACACGGTGCTGTCGGCACTGGGCAAGCTGCAGAAGCAGATCACCGATCTGACGACGACGGTTAGGGGCAAGCTTGGTGCAACCGCTCAGGCCGTTGACAGCGCAAAGCTCGGCGGCGCTTCGATGGATCAGACTGGAACGGCCGGCACGGTCACTCAGCGCGATGGCGCTGGTGATATCACGACGCGTTTGTACCGCTCGACCTACGCCACAGGAGCCGACGCTGTGACGAGCTTCGTCGGTCGCGCGTCGAGTGACGGCACCGGGGACAATTATGTCCACCGCAGTCCATTGCCCAGACCAAGGCGCTTCTCGGCGTCGGCACGATGGCAAATCGCAGCGTCACGATCTCGGCCGCTGCCCCTTCTGGCGGCGTGGACGGTGATTTCTGGGTGCAGCCGTAATGGCCCTTTACGTCAAAGCCTCCGGGGTCTGGGGGGCGGCCAGCGCCGTCTGGGTGAAAATCTCAAGCCTCTGGACCAAGGCTCGACAGGTCTATGTGCGCAGCTCGGGCGTCTGGGAGAAAATGTTCCCGATAGATCTGGTCTTCAATGGCACTCACGAAGACTCGACTGCCACGACCGTTTACACCCACACCAGCATTCCGCTTGTTGTCGCGCCACACGCTAATCGTCGTGTCATCGTGACAACTGAGACCACTGACACCGAAAGTGCAGTGACCGTCAACAGTATGACGATTGGGGGTGTGGCTGCCACCCTTCTCGCTCAGGTGGAAAGCATCTTCAATTCTGGTGTGGTCTATCTGTCAATGTGGTCAGCCCTCGTGCCAACCGGTACGACGGCAACGATCGTGACCACGTATAGTGAGAGCGTGTTCCGTGACTACATGTCGGTCTATACGACCACCAATTGGGATGGTGTGGTGGGCACTGTTGCCTCTGACAACAATTCAACGGGTGGCCTGACAACGACCGTCAGCATTGGTGCCCTGGGCGCAGCCATCGCAATTGCGGGCAACGCCACCAATGGGGGCATCGGCACTGCGACATGGACCGGGCTGACCCAACAGTTCTCAAACGCACCAGTCACGAATAAAAACCACAGCGGAGCAACGGCCCAAGCTGGCCTCACCGTAACCTGTGCCTACAGCACTACTCCAGCACTTGCCGCACTGCTGGTGGTTCCGCTTAACATGTCCTGACCAGGCCAGGGGTGCGCAACTCCTGACTGGCGACGGCGTCGGCGACATGCCTTACGGACTCGTATTGCCAGAGCTTGTAATCGTCGACAAACCAGCCAAGTCGGCTCTCGATCGCCGTAGCAAGCTCGTTATAGTCGAGGCTGTCGAGGCCGAGATCCCGCATTCGGGTTGTCATCGACACCTCTACTTTTTCGGCAACTAGAGCGTTGAGGGTTTTGAGAACCAGTTGTTCAATTTAATGTCATCACTAATACATGCCTTTTGCTTGCAGATTCAGGTAATGCAACCCTGATCGGGGCACAACCCCCAAAGCGAGGTGTGCCGTTGAAACACGTTCTTGTCATTGACGATGATGCCGCAATGCGGCGCCTCATCGCCGAGTATCTCACGATGCATGCCCTGAAGGTAACCGCAGTCCACGATAGCAAGCAGTTTGACTATGTTCTTTCACGTGAGCCAGTCGATCTCGTGGTTGTTGACCTTAACCTAGGCCGGGAGGATGGACTTGCGATCGTCCGCAATCTGGCGACAAAATCGGATGTTCCTATCATAGTGATCAGCGGCGACCGGCTTGATGAGGCGGAAAAAGTGGTTGCACTGGAGCTCGGCGCAACCGATTTCATTCCCAAGCCTTTCGGGATGCGCGAATTCTTGGCCCGCATTCGAGTAGCGCTACGCCAGCGCATTTCTAGTCCGCGAATCAGAGAGCAGCGCTCATTTCGCTTTGGGGCCTGGAAGCTCAGCGTGAAGCAGCGGCGACTGATCTGTGCGGAGCGTGGCGAGGTCAAGCTTACCGCATGTGAGTTCAATCTCTTGATCGCATTTCTGGAGAACCCCCGCAACGTGCTATCCAGAGAACGGCTTTTGCTCGCGAGCCGAGTGCGTGGAGAAGAGGTGTACGATCGAAGTATCGATGTCCTAATCATGCGCTTGCGCCGAAAGCTGGAGGCTGATGCGGCCAACCCTCGCCTGGTCAAAACATCCCGTGGCGCAGGGTACTTCTTCAACGCTGACGTAGATGTTAGCTACGGAGGCACGTTGGCCGCGTGACAGTGAGCTATGCTGGAGATTGGGGTGACGAGGCTGATCAAGCCTTCCAACAGTACCAGCCTGATCAATTACGGCGAGAGCTACCGGTCCGGAGATCGCATCAGCCCCTCTGTCGTCAAGAGAGCTGTTCTGTTGACCCCAGCCATGGAGCTCAACGCCCCGCGTCGGAGCGCTCCCTGCTTCTGAAGGAAGCCATTAGGTCCGCTCGGGCTTGATCGGAGGCTTGGCTGATGGACGTCGTGGTTGCTTCGCTCAGTTGCCGCCCCATGGCGCGGCTTTGCGGATTATCAGTCCTCTGCCTCTTCGCCGGTCTCAACAGCGCTGTGTAATGTTCATTGTTTATGATGACGCCCCCGCTGTTCACGAGGTTGCCCCTGTCAAGTGTACTCGTCAGTCCGTCCTGGGCCTCGCGCTTCTTGCCCAAGTGCCGTTCAAACGGCGCTGGCGCGACTTGTTGAGCTCGAGAGATGGGTCCCTGCTCTCCTGCGTGGCCATGAGCTTGTGCCGCGGTCTGCGCAGCGGCGTCCCCAATGGCACGAGCCTCCATGCCGACTGCGTCTTCCGGACGAGCAGCAAGGGCAATTTCGCGCCCGAGTGCGAACTTCCGGAGATGAGTTAGTGCACTGATGTCAGCGGTTTTCATATAGCGCTTGGCATCTTCATCCAGCGACCGCTCGTGAAGCCGATCCGCAATCCCCGGCTTTTTGTTTTCAACCAGGCATTGACTGAAACGTCTAAGAGCAGACCCATAGACCTCAACGGTACGGGGTTTCGGCCCGGTCGGCGCTGCCTCGTACGCTTTGATGAGAGCCGCTGTGTACTCTCTGATGAGCACGGCGTCGGCAGGGTGGGGATTCAGGGCAGGGCGGCCCACCACTGGCGCTCCGCCCGCCCACGTCTTGAGACGACCCAGTGACCCAGCCACGGCCGAGGGGCCGCCACCCCAGATCTCGTACTCCTTGCGATCCCGATCCAGCGACGAATCGTGAAGCCGATCCGCAATCCCCGGCTTGTTATTTTCAACGAGCCAATGACCAAAGCCGAAAAGAATATCTACATGGCGCTTGACCGTGATCTCCCCGATCTTACCGGCATAGAGTGCTGACCTCAGCCCTTCGACAAGGGTCGCATCGTTGGAATAAAGAGGACCCTTGTCGGGACCGGAGACCACTTTTGGGCGATCTGGCTGCACCGCCGCCGGCACAGAACGAGCATGGTCACGCAACTCGACCCGTGCGGGGGGATTCAGATCAACCACTGACGAATCCGGCGCATGATGATGGCGCGCCGTTGAGTGACCCGGCTGCAGCACCGAGGCACCCAGCATCGACCCACTGCCTCCGGCGTACGGCGCCGCGGCGTGTTCTTGTCCGCTCCCTTGCATCATGGGCTGCGCTTCCCATGGCAATGCACCCACTTGATGGGTGGGGGCCTGCATCAGCACGCGAGCGCCTGAATTGCCGATCTCGCTCAGCTGCGGCTCAGTGGCAACGTCCTGCAGACGACTGTTCGGGGTCCTTTGCCTCTTCGCTGGTCTCAACTCCGCTGTATCATG
This sequence comes from Mesorhizobium sp. M0862, assembly GCF_040319795.1. Taxonomy (NCBI): domain Bacteria; kingdom Pseudomonadati; phylum Pseudomonadota; class Alphaproteobacteria; order Hyphomicrobiales; family Phyllobacteriaceae; genus Mesorhizobium; species Mesorhizobium sp. M0862. The sequence goes on along the minus strand of NZ_JAMYOJ010000049.1, from coordinate 1,901 downwards.
CTCACGGTTGATGAGGACCTCCTCGCTTGGTAGCTGGTTGCTCCTGTCCTGTGCAGCGATCCGCTCGTCCGGCGCGCCCTGGTCGCCGTAGATCAGGGGACGAAAAGACTCTGCGGGATCCGAGGCTTGGTGATGGGGCCCAGTTGGCACGAAAGACGATGCCAGAACAGCGTCGTCTTCATTAGCTTTCCCAGGGGGGAGATACTCTGGCCAACTGTATTCCTCCTGCGGCCCGCTGTGCTGCGCAGCGGCGTCCCCCTTGCTCTTAAGACTTTGAAATTTAAATGGGTCCCCGGGAGCAACGTCTGGCGCTGACTGGCCGAGCCGCTTGATCTGCTGGTGAAACGTCCCAACGGGGCTTTCCTTAACCGCGTCTCGGGCCTTTCGGTCCATGAGTTCAAAGTTCGTGAGATTATTTGTCGTTCCGAATGTATCGTCACCCCTGAGGCGGGTTTGTAGTGCCTGCCGATTGACGACGAGGTTGTTGAGGTTCAGGTTATCTGGCTGCGATTGCAATCGCCCAACCAGCGCCCGCGTGCCGTCCACCACGTAGACTCCGCAATCCACCCCGTTGCTCTGCTGGGCGATGCGGGATACGCCCACGCGGGTCTCCAGGCTGGCGCCCAGATTTTCTGCGAGCTCTTTTGCAAGCGTGTCATTGCATCCGTTGTAGGAGTCATAATGATAGGCAACCGGCCGCTCCCGGTCGCTGCGATCAACGAACAGCAGCGACCAATGGGTGCCGCGCTCCTCACGAGTCGTACCGGCATCGCTCACTGGCACGAACAGGAAGTCGGCTGTGTCGTTACCGTTCTTATGGACGATGCGCTGGAATGCGCTTAGCATGACGCTCTTGGAGCCCAAGCGCAGATGATAATTGGCTACGAGGGGATCCACGAACCGCGTCCGGGCGGCGAGATCTGGATTGTTCCCCTGCAACTCCTGCTCCAGGAGCTGGTAATCCCTCTGGATATGTTCGTCGCCTAGCCATTCCAATGCGCCGAGCACCCGCCCGTCTTTAGCTTTCCCAGGGGGCTTCTCTGGCCGACCCAATGCCTCCTGCGGCCCGCTTCGCTGCGCAGCGACGTCCCCAATGGCACGAGCCTCCATGCCGACTGCGTCTTCCGGACGAGCAGCAAGGGCAATTTCGCGCCCGGGTGCGAACTTCCGGAGATGAGCTAGTGCACTGATCCTCCGGTTACCACCGGAGTTCACATAGCGCTTGGCATCTTCATCCAGCGACCCCTCGTGAAGCCGATCCGCAATCCCCGGCTTTTTGTTTTCATGCAGGTATTCACTGAAACGTATAAGAGTAGATCCATAGACCTGAATGGTACCGCGATTCGGCCCGGTCGCAGGCGCTTCTTTGTACTCTTTGATGAGAGCCGCTGTGTAATCTCTGATGAGCGCGGCGTCGGCAGGGTAGGGATTCCGGACAGGGCGGTCCACCACTGGCGCTCCGCCCGCCAACGTCTTGAGACGACCCAGTGCTCTGACGATCGAGGGGCCACCACCCCAGATCTCGTACTCCTTGCGATCCCGATCCAGCGACGAATCGTCAAGCCGAGCAGCAAATCCCGGCCTGTTATTGTCAAAGAGCCAACGACCAAAGCCGAGAAGAGAATTTACATGGCGCTTGACCGTGATCTCCCCGATCTTACCGGCATAGAGTGCTGACCTCAGCCCTTCGACAACGGTCGCATCGTTGGAATAGAGGGGACCCTTGTCGCGACCGGAGACCCCTATTGGAGGATCTGGCTGCACCGCCGCCGGCACAGAACGAGCATGGTCACGCAACTCGACCCCTGCGGGGGGATTCAGATCAACCACTGACGAATCCGGCGCATGATGATGGCGCGCCGTTGAGTGACCCGGCTGCAGCACCGAGGCACCCAGCATCG
>NZ_JAMYOJ010000048.1:0-11605 GCF_040319795.1 Mesorhizobium sp. M0862 | reverse complement strand
CGCCGCTGATCAACACAATGCCCCAAATCGCGGAAGTCAGAGGGAAGGGTCTCAAAGCTGAATCCTTTAAGGAATGGTTGTCACGTAAGTCTCCGGAGGCTGGCGACCCAGCTCCCTATATTGCTCCCCGACCGGCAACCGACTGCATCCGCTCGCTGGTTCAGGATCAGTGCTCCCGCCGAATATGTTTGGTCCCGGCATTTAATGGAGCGGGTCAACAACACCGTCCGGCTGAAAGTTTGGAAGGGATTCATCGTGGTCGGCCGCAAGGGCCCGAACAGGCTTCCGCCTCCACACCTTCAGGCGCGTTCATATTCGTCATCGGACAATTGCAGAAATCGATTGCTTGGATAGGCACACATTTACGAAATGGATTCACTCTCGTTCGCTTCGCCCTTCTGCTGAGCAGTTGCGGGGTCGCAGGCGGCGGGGCATCGCCATCCATGCCTCCTCTCATAGTCGAGGGGGGGGCATTTTCTCAATTTGGGGACAACTGAGACGTCCGGTGCTCTTAGGCAGAGGAATCATACGAGATCCCTCCTGCAACATCATTTCCCGCATCCACAGGCTTGCCGGATCACTATTGTGGAGCGCAGGCCATTGAACGGCCTCCGTGAATGCGGGAGGAAGTGGCGGCGGAAGTTGGACAATCCGCAGGGGTGTTGTTTTTGCGAAATGCTGCGCCAGCCGTAAGGGCATGGTCCCGATGCGGTTGGTGCCGGATACAACGGGCGGGATCAGGCTAAAGCCGTGTACGACAACTTCGATACGTCTCTCGATACCGTGCTCAAGCAGATACCATTCCTCGATGGAGAGCTGCCGGGTGTCCCCGAATTTGAGGACAACCTGCCCCATCGATAAGTATCGCTCCAATGTAAGTGGCTCTGACAGCTGCTTGTTCGTGCGGCAGCCTACGCATACGAGCTTATCTTCGAACAGGGCTGCGCGAGGATGTTTCGACATGAATACTTCCGGCATAATTAGAAAATCAACGTCGCCGCGCCGGAGAAGCTCCTCGGGGTCGTCGCAAATAGGCAGACATTCAAAGCGAACGGCGGGAGCTTCCTGCGCAGCGCGCTCTACTATCTTCCTAAAAAATACGAGCGTGATGTAATCGGAAAGGATGATCCGGAAGCGACGATCCGATTGGGCTGGGTTGAAGGCGTCCCAGGAAATAATCGATAGCTGGATGTGCAGCAATGCCTCCCTGACTGCTGGGGCGAGCCCCTCAGCGCGCGGTGTCAAAATGAGCTCGCGGCCGCTCATCGTAAATAGCTCATCGCTGAAATAGGCGCGTAACCGAGCAACGGCGGCGCTCATTGCCGGCTGGCTCAGGTTGATACTGCGAGCCGCCGCGGTGACTTTACGTTCCCTGACCAGAGCGTCCAACACAACGAGGAGGTTCAGATCGAGTCCTTTAAAACGCATGTCTTAATCTAGGCGGCGTGTGAATGGGTTGCGCCCAAACATTCAATTCGAATGGTGAGTAGCGTCAACGCATCAGCCTTCGACGAAAAAGAGCAATCGAAAAGAAGAAGGGCAAAACCGTGTATATGCAAAGCGCGCCGATATGCAGGCCCATTTTGTCAATCGGACGGCCAAGCATCGCTGGACGAATGAGGTCGATTGCATGTGCGAGCGGCAATAAGGAGGCAGCATACTGAAAAGCGCCGGGCAATTGGTTGACCGGAAACATCGCGCCGCAAAGGAACAGCATGGGTGTAATAACAAGCGTATTATAAAATATGAAATATTCATAGCTGGGCGCAAGCGCCGTGACGACCATCGCTAGACTCGCGAAGGCGAGGCCATTGAGAGCGATGACTGGCAGCAAGCAGAGGATGGATGGCCACGATGCGTATCCGAGCGTGGTGGCAACAATAGTGATTGCTGTGCCCGCCATGAGGGCCTTCGTGGCTGCCCACGCCAATTCGCCGAGTAAGATATCGCCGAGCGTCAGCTGAGTGCACAGCATTCCTTCCCAGGTGCGCTGGTCGCCCATGCGGCCGAAACTCCCGTAGACCGTTTCAGCGGTCGCCGATGCCATCACGCTTGTGGCAACCATGCCAGCCGCGAGAAACGCAATGTACGAAGTGCCCTCAACAGGACCTATCATTGTTCCGATGCCAAAGCCGAGACCGAACAGATAGATCATCGGATCGGCGAGGTTGCCGAGAACCGATGCAAGCCCGATTTTCTTCCATCCAAGATAGTTGCGGCGCCAAACCGCGACCCAATTCCACGCATTGGCGGGCATGCCCGCCGCATAACGTTCGCCCATTGTTCAGTCCTCCATCTCGCGCCCGGTTAACCGCAAAAACACATCCTCGAGATTGGGGGGACGCTGCAGAAGGCGTAGACCCGTGCGCCCGCGTAGCTGCGCCAGCACCTGCTCCGGATCGGGTGCATAGCAAAAAAGCGTCTCACCGCTCACCTCGATGCGCTGTGCGTACGGCCGGATCAGCGCACCCAGTTCATGCGGATTGCCGCCGTAGACCTCGACCACGTCACAGCCGATCTGCTCGTCAATGAGTTCGGACGGGCGACCTTCGGCGATCTTGCGCCCCTCCTCCATAACGCACAGCCGATCGCACAGCCGCTCGGCCTCTTCCATGAAATGGGTAGTCAAAAGAATAGTCTTGCCCCGCGCCAGCAGCGATCGCAGCCGATCCCAGATCAGGTGGCGGGCCTGCGGATCGAGGCCGGTGGTCGGCTCGTCCATCACCAGCAAGTGCGGGTCATTGATCAGCGCACGCGCGAGCGTCAGGCGCCGCTTCATGCCGCCGGACAGTTCGGCGACGCGCGCATCCGCTTTGTTCTCGAGGCGGGCGAACTCAAGCAGCGATGGTATGACCGCATCGATCTGGCGTCTGCTCATCCGGAAGTAGCGCCCGAACACCAACAGGTTCTCGCGTACAGTGAACGCGGCATCAAGATTGTCGAACTGCGGGACCACGCCGATGCGCATACGTGCCAAACGCGCGCGCGCCGGCACTGGAGCGCCGAGCACAGTAATCTTCCCCGCATCAGGCGTTGTCATGCCGAGGACCATACGCGCAATCGTGCTTTTGCCCGCGCCGTTCGGTCCCAAGAGCCCGAAGCATTCCCCCGCCGCAACGCGGAACGACAGCCTGTCGACAACGAGCTTGTCATAAGTTTTGCTTACGTCAGTAAGGTCGATCGCTACCATGGACATGGGTACATTTTACCGAGAGGGACGACAAAACTGGCGGTTGCTTGGTTGCCTGCCGACCTGAAACTGTGACTCGTCTTCGCCATCCGCGCCGTCGATAACGAACTGATCGACATCACAAGGATCTAGCCGCTGCTCCGCTAAAGCGGCAACAATTGCGTCGAGATTATCGATGGATTGGTAACGCGGATCGTTGTGCCGCTTTTCCTGGTCAACGCAGAAGACGAGCCGTCCATCCTCGACCAGGGCGATCGCCCCATCATGGGTCAGCTTGGTACCACAGATTCGCATAGTGTCTCCACGTTAACGGCGATAGATCGATTCATCAGGAAGCGGAAATCGGGTTCCGGAAACGGACGAGCAAGCAGTCTTCGTTGACCGACTCGCCCCGACACTCAAGACGCTCTACCTCGATCAACGTTTCGTTCAGCATGGCGATGACCGGCTCAGCACCAGCGGCGTGACCCCAGCGACGGCAATTAGCATCCCTTGCCGATCCGAAGATCAGATGCCCGCCGGGCGCAAGCACCCGCACCAGGTTTTTGACGGCCGCGCGCATCTCGGCTATGTCTCCGAGGTAGTAGAGGACCTCCGCCACAACGATCAGGTCAAACAACTCGTCGGTCGAAAACTGTTGAACGTCGGAGACTATCCAGTTGATGCGCGACGGCTCCTTTATCCGTTGACGTGCTCGAGCAATCGCTTGCGCCACGACATCGATGACGGTGAGCCCTTGGCAGTAGGGGGCTAGTTTTTCCGTGAATGCGCCGGCAGCGCACCCGACTTCGAGGGCATTTGTAATGGAGCCTTGGGCAAGCGCCAGCTGGAGCATTTGCGTGTGGCGCTTCCGCTCGAACGGATTGCCGTCGAGGCGCCACGGATCGTCTGCGGCCAATTCCCGATCAAGCAACTGATGATTCGCGTTCTGGGTCAAACTCGTGCACCTCTCGTCCATTAGGTAATTAGCGATCACTCGTCGCCGCAAATGTTGTCCGACAGGACTAATTCCGAAGAATCCCGCGCAAGATTGAGCCTGCGAAGCGGAGCCGAATGGGGCGAGAGTTCTGCCCTGCTGGAACCAGTGATCGGAGCTTGGGTGGGGGCCTGTTTTCCCCCAGTGTTCGATGTAGCGACAGCAGAGCTTCGCGACAGCCAATCGCTATTGCTCAAGGTACACAGCGCGTAGGCCTTCAACGGAAGCAAGAGAAAGACGTTGATGAACGTGTGCAGCGAAAAGCCAAGAAATCGAAATTGTCGAGCACGAAATGCTACCACGCTGCATCGGAGCATGGTCATGGACACAATCATCAGTCCTGTCCACCAAGGCACAGTGCCTGTCAGTGCGAAATGTGCGAGGCCCGTTAATACCGATAGGGCGAGGAGTAGCGCGCCGAGATTCTGTCCGACCACGTCCAACGTGAGATAGCTATTTAGGCTAGGCAGCAAGCGCAGCCCAAGCAGTGTGTCCCGGAATGTGCTTCGTGCCCAACGGAGTTGTTGGCGCAGATACGGTCCGAGTCTGTTCGGAACGACTGTGGCCGCGATGGCGCTCGGAACGTATTCGGTTCGAAAGCCTGCTTTCAGCATCAGGATAGTGAGATGGCGATCCTCACCGAAGTCGCTTGGCTTGCCCCGAAAAAATTGCGACTCGTACTGGTCCAGTAACAAAAGGAGCGCAGACCGGCGGTACATGGCACATGGGCCGCAACAGCACATAACGGCACCGAAGCGAGCCTGTGCCGCGCGCTCCTCGTTGCAAGCCAGCCAGTACTCCATGTCTATCAGCCTGGTCAGCCAGCTCTCGGTTCGGTTACTGGCCGTCAACTGACCCATGACTGCGCCGACCGCTGAATCTCGCATCTTCGGTACAAGCTTGGAAATGACGTCGGGCGCGAGTACCGTGTCTGAATCAACGTTAAGCACCAGATCCCCTGATGAGCGTCGTATCGCGGCGATCTGCGCCTTGCGCTTTCCAACATTCTCGGGAAGCAAAATGATGTCGAACCTGGGGTCGCGCGCGTAGTCTTCGTGGACAGTTCCTAAGGCTTCGCGATTTCCAGAACCGTCATCAACCAAATAGACCCGAAGTCTTCCGGCGTATTCTTGGTCTGCAATGGAAGCCAGGCACTCTGAAAGCGTGCGCGGATCCTCGTTGAAGCAGGGGACGATGACATCGACGCTGGGCAGTTTGTCGGAGCCGGCGAGAACCTCCAACGCCGACGAATCCTTTGTCGGCATAGCATAAAGCCCTTGCATGCTCTTATAGGCAGTCGAGAGCAGTGCATAAAGCGAAATGGCCACAGTGCTGGTTGTACCAAGAAGAGTCATGGGATCTCGTTGTTCAGTGATGTTGAGGAAGTGAGCGGATTACAAATCCGCGCTCACGCAGTGCTGGAATCAGCCGGGACAGCGCCGTGACCGTCTGGTCGCGCATGCCGGCGTGAGCGCCCTGGCTCAACTCGCCGGGAGGGCATCCGTCGTGCAAGAGTACAATTGCGCCCGGCCGGACGGAGGCGAGCACTTTATCGATAATCGCCTCGACTCCAGGGCGAGACCAATCTCGAGGGTCGACGGACCAATGAAGGGCCGCCAGCCCGGCGATCTGTGATGCTGTGCAGACTTCTTCGCTCCAGGCGCCGTAGGGCGCGCGAACAAAGCGGACCGAGGCCTGCGGGCACGCTCTCATGATGGCGTCGTTCGCTTCAAAGACCTCACGTTGCACTTCGCCGAAACCGCATTGGTACAGATCCGGATGAGACATCGTGTGGTTGCCTACCTCGTGCCCTTCTGCGATCATCCGTTGGATTAGATATGGGTGCTCTAAGGCGTAGGCGCCGATGACGAAGAAAGTCGCCGGCACCCGCTGCTCTGCCAGCACGTCGAGAATCTCCGGTGTGAAAAGTGGATTGGGACCGTCGTCAAACGTCAGATAAACGCTTCGACGGCCGGTGCCGTCAGAGCACTCACGGCGCACTTCGTACAAGCAATCGGACCGGCTCATAGCTCTGGTCCGTTCCGATCTATCATCGTGCCCGTGGGCCATTCGCTGATCGGCCGTCCAACTGGCAGAACAATTGTGAGTGCGTCATCGATGCGTGTGGGCGGCAGGTCGAGGCGGGCCTCTGGTCGGGTGGAGCGCACGCGAATTCCCGACAAAACGGCCATAGGGCTGTATCGCCGTCCGAACCTCTCAACATGATTCCGCATCGCGTCCCTGACCGTTCCGAAAGCGAATGGAACGCCAAGCTCCTGCAGTATTGGAAGCATGACATGGATTGAATGGGCGATTCCCAGACCCTCAAGGTCCGGACGTACCCCGTACAGGCCCAGTTCAGCCACCAACAGGTCGACCGCGTCGACCTTGATGAAACGGCGCAGTATGCCCATGTGAGCCGCTACACCGCTTGAATCATAGGCGATTACGCGGAGTTCAGGCCTGGCTCCGGCCCAGCTTCGACTACCTTCGAACGGTTCTGCGTTGGACGCCCCAGTCGGCCCATACGTATCACGAAAGAACTCGGCGAGCTTAACGTGATCGGAGAGCTGCAACTCGTTTTCCCAGCACAACTTCCACTGCACCTGATGGCGCATTCAGGACCTCTCTTCATATTGGTTTTTGCGGCCGCATTACTCGACCAAAGCGGCGTTGGTGGCTGCACTCAGCCGTTGTCGTTGGCGAAGGTGAGCCAGACGCTCTCTCGAGTTCCGGCCCGTGTCGTCGATTTGAGCTTGACGTCGCTCACTTTCCGTTCCTCTAATGCATGGCTCGTAAATTCGTAAAATTGATTGTTTGAATGATACGCATCCACACGTTGGATAGAACATGACATGCGTTTTAAAGGGCTGGATCTAAATCTCCTCGTTGTGCTGGACGCTCTGATGAGGGAGCGTAAAGTCACTGCCGCGGCTCGCAGTATCAACCTGAGCCAGCCGGCCATGAGCGCCGCCGTTGCTCGGCTACGCGCCTATTTTAACGATGAGCTATTTACGATGAACGGCCGCGAGCTCATTTTGACGCCGCGCGCCGACGGGCTCGCCCCAGCAGTCCGGGACGCATTGCTGCACATCCAGCTATCGATTATTTCCCCCGACGCCTTTAACCCGGCCCAATCGGATCGTCTCTTCCGAATCATGCTTTCCGATTACATCACGCTCGTATTTTTTAGGAAGATAGTAGAGCGCGCTGCGCAGGAAGCTCCCGCCGTTCGCTTTGAATGTCTGCCTATTTGCGACGACCCCGAGGAGCTTCTCCGGCGCGGCGACGTTGATTTTCTGATCATGCCGGAAGTGTTCATGTCGAAACATCCTCGCGCAGCCCTGTTCGAAGATAAGCTCGTAGGCGTAGGCTGCGGCACGAACAAGCAGCTGTCGGAGCCACTTACATTCGAGCGATACTTGTGCATGGGACATGTTGTGCTCAAATTCAGGCACACCCGGCAGCCCACCATGGAGGAATGGTATTTGCTCGAGCACGGTTTCGAGAGACGTATCGAAGTTGTCGTACAGGGCTTTAGCCTGATCCCGCCCGTCCTGTCAGGCACCAACCGCATCGGGACCATGCCCTTACGGCTGGCGCAGCATTTCGCAAAAGCAACACCCCTGCGGATTGTCCAACTTCCGCCGCCACTTCCTCCTCCTGCATTCACGGAAGCCGTCCAATGGCCTGAGCTTCACAATAGTGATCCGGCAAGCATGTGGATGCGGGAAATGATGTTGCAGGAGGCATCTCGCCTGGCGCCTTTGCCTGAAATCATTGAGCGTCTCGGGCACGCCGATCCGACCTTTCGTTTCTTGGTACCGACTGCCACCTCGAAATCGCGTGCGAAGTCCCGGAAGATGTTGAGCCCCACCTAATCACCGCCTGTAAGACAGGCTGATCAGCATGTTCGACAAGCGCCGGCGCGGCGCGTGTTACCTACGTTCTGGGGCTGATCTCAGGCGAGTTGCTCGTCGAGGATGTGTGGCAGAGTGATGCCAGCTGCCTTGATTGCCCGCTTTGGCCGTAGGTGGTGACGACGCGAGCATTCTTTTCGATGGCGGCTTCTGGAGGCGGACGCGATCGCGTAGGAGCGGTTGCCCTTCGGGCGTCGGGCCTTTGGCCCGGCAGAGCGGCGCAGTTCCTTGCTAAGTGCGAGGGGCCGGAACGAGCAGAACACACGCCCGGGCTGCTACTGAATTGACGCCGCCTCGATTTGCGTGCGAAGTCCCAGAAGATGGTTAGCCCGGTTAAATTCCTACCTTGCCGGCTGTGCCGCGGCTTTTCACGTGCAGCCAGGCGAGGAGATGGCGGTCGACGAGGTCGACCCCAAATGGACTGTGCTGGCCTCGCTCGGCTCTTGCCGTGCGGGATCATTGACCACACCCCCTGCACGAGAACGTGGGCATGTTGGCAAGTGAAGCCGGTGGAGGTTGACGCTGCGGATCTAGGCAATCTACCTCGCGCTTCCGCCTTCATATATTTTCCGGCAGATGGATGTCGAACGGCAGAAATGTCTGTCCGGGTGTTTCAGCGGTGCCGGTCTCGATAGCCCGTGTCATCAGCGTTATCAGCTCCTGGCAAAGCCGGCGCATTGGCGTGGCGACCGCCATCGTGACGATGTTATCTGCGAGCGCTGCCCGAGACTCAGGTGTGATTTCATTCACGATCGCGACGAGATCCCGACTTTTGCCCTCTTCTCGGAGCGCGGAGATCGCGCCCTCCATGCCGCCGCCGGCGACATAGAAGCCGACGAGCTCGGGCTCCCGCTGCATGAGATCAAGCGTTGCCTCGTAGGTGATCTGCCGTTTCTCGAGGTTCATGACCGGATCCAGCACCTCGAACGTGGGCGCGTTCTCACGGCAATAGGAGCGAAAGCCGACGTCACGGAGCTCGTGCCCCTGGAAACGATGGCTGCCGACAAACACCGCCACTTTGCCGGGCCGTTTTGCGACCTTGGACACCATCCAAGCGGCCGTGCGCCCCACCTTGCGGTTGTTAAGGCCGATATACCCCTGTCGCACGCCGGCGGCGAAGTCGGAAAGCAGCGAGAAAACCGGAATGCCCTTGGCCTTGAGGTCCTCAACCGCTGCTGTGATTTTCGGGTGGTCCGGTGCCACCATCGCGATTGCATGGCAGCGTGCGCCCAACTCCTTGAGCGGCGCGATCAGGTCGCTCGGCATATGTGACGGGGCGAATTCGACGAGCGGAATGCCGTGGAAGGACTGGGCCAAATTGACCGATGCTTCGACCTCGCGCGCTAAATCTTGGTAGAAATGCTGGGCCGGTTTTCTCAAGATGAAGCCCAGACGGTAGTGCGGTAGGTCTCGCCGCAACCGCTGCTTGATTAGCCCGGCAGCATGATAGCCGATCGCCTGGGCGGCGTCGTGGACCCGCCGCGCGGTCTCCTCGCGCACCGGATGGCGGGCGTTCAGAACCCGATCGATCGTTGCTACGCTGACTCGGGCTTCGCGGGCGAGATCGGCAATTGTGGGGCGCTTGGTCATAGGTCCTATTCTGATTGGTTTTTGACGCGGGCCGGCTCTCTGTCCGCCTAGCGCGTTTCGGTTTCGGGTGGCAAAGTGAAGACGTCCCCATACGAATGGGCACAACGTGTTGGACGAACATCATTGCAGACGTAAACCGGCCGGGTATACTGAAAGGCTCATTCGCTTAAAGGGCGGTGAAGATTTGCACTCACACATTTAGCGCTTCTGATACATGGTCCGTGAGGAGCCGTTTAGAGGCTGCGGGTCGGTCGTTCAGTTATGTGACCAGCTAAGCGACTTGACAGGTCGTGGGCCGCCCACCTTACTTGCAGGAGGGTAGCCGGTTTGATGCCTCGGTAAGCTGATGACCGCTGAAGGCAGCTTTCATCTGTGCTCGGTCCAACTCTCCTTCCCAGCGTGCGACGACGAGGGATGCCACTGCGTTGCCGACGCAATTCGTCAGCGCCCGGCATTCGGACATGAATCGGTCGATGCCGAGTATCAGTGCCATCCCAGCAACGGGAACACTCGGAACTACCGCGAGCGTAGCCGCCAGGGTGATGAAGCCCGCACCTGTCACACCTGCAGCGCCCTTGGAGGAAAGCATTGCTACGAGCAGCAGCAGCACCTGATCGCCGATGGACAGATCCGTGTTCGTCGCCTGTGCGATGAAGAGAGCCGCTAGCGTCATGTAAATATTCGTGCCGTCCAGATTGAACGAATATCCGGCCGGGATGACGAGACCCACAACCGAACGCCTGGCGCCCGCCTTCTCCATTTTCTCCATCAGCGACGGGAGCGCCGCCTCCGAGGAGGATGTTGCGAGGACAAGCAGCAGCTCTTCCTTGATGTAACGAATGAGAGAACAAATCGAAAAGCCGTTGTAGCGGCAGACCGCGCCGAGAACCCCGAACACGAAGAGGAAGGCGGTGAAATAGAACGTCGCGACCAGCATCGCGAGGTTGACCACCGAACCGATGCCATATCTGCCGATGGTGAAGGCCATCGCGCCAAAAGCGCCGATCGGCGCGGCCTTCATCAGAATTCCGACGAGCTTGAAGACAGGCACAATGAGCGCCTGGAGGAAGGAAACGACAGGCTTGCCCGTCTCTCCGGCCATCGCAAGCGCCATGCCGAACAGAACCGAGAAGAACAGCACCTGCAGGATGTCGCCTTCCGCGAAGGCACCGACGATCGTTGGCGGGATGATGTTCATCAGGAAGCCGGTGACCGACTGCGCTTTGGCTTTTGCGGCATAGGTATTCACGGCCTGGACATCGAGCGAGGCCGGATCGATGTTCAGGCCGTCGCCAGGCTGGACGACATTGGCGACGATGAGGCCGACGATCAGCGCGAGCGTTGAGAAGGTGAGGAAATAAACCATTGCCTTGCCGGCGACCCGGCCGACCTTATGAAGATCGTTCATGCCAGCAATGCCGGTCGCAATTGTCAGGAAGATGACAGGCGCGATGATCATCTTGACCAGCTTGATGAAGGCATCACCCAGCGGCTTCAGGCTCTCGCCGGTCTCCGGATAAAAATAGCCAATTGCGACGCCGAGCGCGATGGCGGCAAGCACCTGGGCGTAGAGCTTGGTGTAGAAGGGTTTGCGGGGCGCGGGACTCGCGCCGCGGACTTGTGCAGCTGACACTGTTTCTCTCTCCCTGACCGGATCGAGGTGGCGTGACTTCTCCCGGGCTTCTCCCTATCGCGGCGCTCCGGTCGAACGCTGCACCAACGCCGCCGCAATACCCATGCCAGATGAATCCGCATCCCCTGAACTGACGTGGGCTCGCCAATGATGGAGGAATGCGGTGTCAGACCAGCGGGCAAGGTCGCGGTCCGAACGCCCTTGGGTAGTGTGCTGAGAGTTCTGCAAATTCGCTGAGAGGGGGCGGTCATGGCAGGCTGGTGATTGTTCACGTCACCTGATTCCCGCGAAGGAAC
>NZ_JAMYOJ010000047.1:0-12033 GCF_040319795.1 Mesorhizobium sp. M0862 | reverse complement strand
GGACGACCTGCGCGAGCACAAGAAGCTCGCTCTGCGCCAAGCCGCATGACCAGCATCATGGCTGCCCCATTTTGCAGAACTTGACGCACACAACCGCCCTCGCAAGCCGCTGCTGCCAGAATCTGACAGTGGGGTCACCTATGCTCCTCCAATCGAAACCCTGGAGAGCAGACATGAACACCCCCAATTTCGTCATCCTTTATGTCGACAGCCCGGAGCGGAGCGGCGCCTTCTACGGTGCGCTGCTGGGACGCCAGCCGGTGGAGACGTCGCCGACCTTCGTGCTGTTTGTGCTCGACAATGGCTTCAAGCTCGGCCTGTGGTCGCGCCACACCGTGGAGCCGTCGGCCGCGGCCGCGGGTGGCGGCGCGGAGCTCGTCTTCGCGTTGGACCGGCCTGATGCGGTGGACGCCGCCTACACGGACTGGGCAGGACGCGGCTTGACCATCCTGCAGACGCCGACCGACATGGACTTCGGCCGCACCTTCGTTGCGCTCGATCCCGACAAGCACCGGCTGCGCGTCTACTGGCTGAACGACGGAGAACAGGCCAATGGGGAACAGGCCAATGGAGAACAGAAATGAGTGCGCACTGGATCGCGGTCGCTTCCGCCGAACATGTCCGGCGCGGCCGCGAGGCCGGCTTCATGCAGGTCAACCACGGCAAGGCGGCACCTTTGCGCCGCATCAAGCCCGGCGACGGTGTGGTCTACTACTCGCCGACCACAATTCTGCGAGAGAAAGACGGCCTGCAGGCCTTCACGGCAATCGGCACGGTGCGCGAAGGCGAGCCTTACCAGGGCGACATGGGCGGTGGCTTCACGCCGTTCCGCAGGGATGTCGAATGGGCAAAGGCCGAGGAAGCGCCGATCAAGCCGCTGCTCGAGCAGCTCGACTTCACCGCGGGCAAATCGAACTGGGGTTATCAACTGCGCTTTGGCCTGTTCGAAATTACCGCGCATGATTTCGCGCTGATCGCCGAGGCGATGGGCGCAAAGGCCATGAAGGCAGGCTGAAGCATCCAGCCGCCGGATCGGCAAGGCAGCGTGACAAGGCTGCTGACACCAAGTTATCAGCAGCCTTGTGCGACAAGCGATTGTCTTCAGATAGCGACGCGCTTGCCCCAGGAGAATAAGATGGACTTCGTCTCGATCCGCATCATTACCGACCAGATCAAGCCCTTGGTGGCATTCTACGAGACGATCACCGGGCTTACCGCAACCTGGTTCACAGACGATTTCGCCGAACTGGCAACGCCGTCCTGCACACTGGCGATCGGCAGCACCCGCACGCTGGCCCTGTTCGGAACTGACGTGGCGCAGCCGGCCGCCAATCGCTCAGCGGTCATCGAGTTTCGCGTCGCCGATGTTGATGCTGAGTACAGCAGGCTGGCGAAAATTATCGGCGATTTCGTACAGACGCCGACGACGATGCCATGGGGTAACCGGTCGCTGCTGCTGCGCGATCCCGATGGCAATCTGGTGAACTTCTTCACCCCGGTCAGCGCGGAAGCGATCAGGAAGTTCGATCGCAGAACCGGCGCAGACGCTACTGCTTGAGCGCGTTGTAGACGGCAATGCCGGCGGCAAGGTCCTCAAGCGCGGCGCCGACCGACTTGAACAGCGTGACCTCAGTGGGGCTCTGCCGGCCCTGTTTTTCCCCGCGCGCCAGCTCATGCAGATCGGCGACGATGGCTTCCGGCTTCAGCACGCCGGAGGCGAGCGGCTGGACGATGTCGCCGGCTTCCTTGGTGGCGCCGGCGCGGGTGTCGACATAGACGCTGGCGCGCGCGATCGCGTCGTCGTCGCTTTCGCGCATGGTCGGCGTGAAGCCGCCGACCAGATCGACATGCGCGCCCGGCTTGAGCAGCGCACCCTTGACCAGCGGCGTCGTCGTGATCGTCGCCGATGAGACGATGTCGGCCTCGGCGAGTTCGGCGTCGAGATCGCTTGCGGCCTCGGCGCTGAAACCGTCCGCGCGCAAATCAGCCGCGACCTTTTCGGCATTGGCGGGCGTGCGGTTCCAGATGCGGATGGTCTTGATCGGCCGCACCGCGGAGTGCGCCTTGGCGAGGAACGGCGACAGCGCGCCGGCGCCGACCACCAGAAGCCGCGATGCGTCCTCGCGGGCGAGATAGGAGGCCGCCACCGCCGAGGCGCAAGCGGTGCGCCACTGTGTCAGCCGTTGGCCGTCGATCAGCGCTTCGGGCTCGCCGGTGGCGCCGTTGAGCAGGAGGTAGAGCCCCATTACCGCCGGTTTGCCGATGGCGTTGTTGTCGGGCGATACGGTGACGATCTTGACGCCGATATGACCCCCGACCGACGTGCCGGCCGCATGGAAGTCGGTCCACGCCGGCATCAAAAGCAGCGTGGATGTGGCACCGTCGGGCCGCTCGACCCCGTGATGATGGCGGACGGGTTGCACAGCACCCTCGCGGAAGGCCGCGCGCAATGTCTCGACCAGCCCGGGAAAGGTCAGCGCCTGGTCGACAGCGTCGGCCGAAATGGTCAGCATGCAAAACTCCGCGAAGATAAAAGCGCCGGCTTCAGGCCGTTGGCTTCGGCAGCGCCGGCCCCTGGCCCGAGCCTTGCGGTGCGGCGGGTACCCGGCTGACCGCCTGGCGCAAATTCTCGGCCTCGACGCCGCGCTGGCGCGCCAGCTTGCGGTAGCGGCCCTGCTTGACCCAGGTCGCCAGGCTGCCGACGACCATGCCGATGGCGAGCGCCACGAACAGGAAGATGAACAGCGGCAAGGTCAGCGTCAGTTTCGGATTGCCGGGGTTGAACGGGTCGAGCGTGAAGGCGACCAGCTCGCGGTTGGTGACGGCCAGCGCAATCAGGATGACGGCGAGCGGCACGAAGACCACGATAAGTATGAAGCGGTTCAACATAGAAATTCCCTGGAGAAGTCAGGCCTTGATAACGCCGGCGCGTTGGTCCGCGCCTACTTGCCGCCATTCAGCCTTTCACGCAATTCCTTGCCGGTCTTGAAGAACGGCACCCACTTCTCCTCGACCTCGACGGATTCGCCGGTGCGCGGGTTGCGGCCGGTGCGGGCAGGGCGATTTTTCACCGAAAAAGCGCCGAAGCCACGCAACTCGACCCGATTGCCTTCCGCCAGGGCATCGGTGATCTCGTCGAAGATCGCTCCCACGATGTTTTCGACGTCGCGCAGGAAAAGATGCGGGTTGCGCGTGGCAATGATCTGCACAAGCTCGGATTTGATCATCAGAAAGGTCCCCGTGAAAGCGCTGCGGTCAAATTATCAGGATGATTTTATTTGCTTTTTTACTCGCCCCAACCGGCAGATCAAGGGTGCCAGACGGAAACGAGACCGTCAAGAAACAAGCGATCCGCGCCAATTTCGTGAAGCACGTCGCTGCCGGCCTCCGACATGCCGAGCGCGCTGCCGACGCTGCGCGCTATTGCTTTCGAGAACAGGAAGCCGCCACGCCGCTCGGTGTCCTTCCATTCCACCACCTTGAGCTTGGCGTCGACACCCTTGGTCGCCAGCCAGTCGATCGCCACGCTCTCGCCGCCGACAGCGTCGATCAGACCGTTGGCAAGGCCCTGGCGGCCGGTGAAGATCGAGCCGTCGGCAAGGGCCAGTGCCTGATCGCGGGTCATTTTGCGGCGCTCGGCGACGATGCCGACGAACCAGTCATAGCTGTCGAGGATGAGCTTGCGGACCATGGCTCGCTCGTCTTCATTGGTCGGCTTGAAGGGCGAGGGCGATGCCTTCAGCGGCGAGGATTTCACTTCCTCGAGCTTGATGCCGACCTTGTCCATCAGACCGCTGACATCGGGATACTGGATGAGCACACCGATCGAGCCGACGATCGACGTCTTGCGGGCAACGATATGGTCGCTGGCACTGGCGATCATGTAGCCGGCCGATGCGGCCAGCGTGCCGACCTCGGCCACCACCGGCTTGTCGGCGGCAAGCTTGCGCACCTCCTCGTAGATCGATTCGCCGCCGACCGTGGTGCCGCCGGGCGAATCGATCGCCAGGATGACGCCCTTGACCTGCGAGGATGTGCGGATGGTTTCCAGCCGCTTGATCAGTTCCTCGTCCTCGGTGATGGTGCCTTCGATCCTGACCTTGGCGATGTGGTCGACGGAAGAACCGCCGAGGTCGCCCCCATAGAACCAGCTTGCAAGCGCAATCACCCCAAGGGCCACGATGGCAATGGCGGCGCCGCGCCAGAAGGTCAGCTTGCGCCGCAAGCGGCGGCGGTCGATCAGGTCGTCGGCTCTCAGTGCCATGGTCTGCCTCACAGTCGGTGGGAAGCGATGCTTTTAAAGCAAGCGTCCGCGCCCGGCTACCTCTTCCTCAAGAGCGTGCGACGAAGCGACCTTCACGACGGAGGCATTTCAGGAAAAAATGACGCGGCGCGTTCGTTTCTGCTATGAAGTGAGGAAATTGTGTCGCCTGAGTTCCGTCTGTAAAACAGCGGCCGTCACATTTTTGCGGTTTTCCTCCGCTTGTGCTTGCTTGCGGGGGCCGGCAACCCACCTATAGCAGGTGTTTTGGCGGACAAGGGTTTATTAGAAGTCAGTCATGCTTGCGCGATCGAACGAACCGACCAATGCCGATGCGGCCTTGGCGCCCACGGCGCCAGCGGGCACGCGCGGCGACGCCTTCGACCGCGCCCAGCGCCACTCGCGCCGCGTGCGCGTGCTTAAGTTCGCCGTGCCGGTGCTTGCCGCCGGGATCGCGGTTGCGTTTCCGGTCTATTCCTATCTGGCGGCGCCGATCAACATTTCGATACAGGCAGACGGCACCGCTTTCGCGGATGGCAAGCTGGTGATGGCCAATCCGAAGCTCAACGGCTTCACCAAGGACAAGCTGCCCTATTCGCTGACGGCCTTGCGCGCCATCCAGGATGTCGGCAAGCAGGACATCATCGAACTCGAAGGCATCCATGCCAAATTGCCGCTGACGGCCGACAATGTGGCGACCGTCGACGCCAAGCGCGGCATCTACAACAGAAACGCCAACACGATGGACATGACCAGCAACGTTACCGTCACCACCACCGACGGCGTCGCTGCCATCTTCAAATCGGTCTTCCTCGATATGGGCAAAGGCTCTATGAAGACAGGTGATGCGGTCGATGTCAGCCGTAACGGCTCGCGGATCACCGCGGGTTCAATGTCGGTCGAAGACAATGGCAAGGTCATCGTTTTCGAGAACAAGGTAAGCGTTCACATCGATCCGGCCACTATGAAGGCGGCAGAGGCAAAGAGCGGAGAAACGAATGCGTCCCAGTAATTCGGCACGGCTTGTCGCCGCAGCCTCGGCCTTGCTGTTGCTGGGTATGGCGCCGTCCTGGGCTCAGTCCAGCGCCAGCAGCCAATCCGGGCTCAAACTGTCGGGCGACCAGCCGATCCAGATCGAGAGCGACAAACTTGAGGTCCGCCAGGCCGACAGCATGGCGCTGTTCAGCGGCAACGTCACCGTCACGCAAGGGCCAACGCTGCTCAAGGCCGGCAGCATGGAGGTCTACTACGTCAAGGACCCCAACGCCGCCAAAGGTGCTGCCGCCGGCGCTTCGGCTATGACCGGTTCGGCCAATATCGACCATCTGGTGGTCAAGAACAAAGTCTACATCAAGTCGAATGACCAGATCGCGACCGGCGACAACGCCACGTTCGACATGAAGACGCAGGTGCTTGTTCTGTCGGGCAAGGAGGTCGTCTTGTCCCAAGGACCCAACGTCCTCAAGGGCTGCAAGCTCACCGTGCAGATGAAAAGCGGCCTGGCTCAGGTCGATGGCTGCGGCGGGCGCGTCATCATGTCGATGACGCCGCCACCGAAATCCGAGGCCCCGAAGCCCGAATGACTGGCGTATCTTCGCTGCTGACCCGCCTTCCGGGACGGGCGGCCAGTAAACTTGCTGCACCGGCCACAGTCACCGTCGATTCCGCGAAGTTCAAGGGCACCCTGATCGCCAAGGGTCTGACCAAGAGCTACAAGGGCCGCAAGGTGGTCAGCGGTGTCACCATCGGCGTGCGCGCCGGCGAGGCTGTCGGGCTGCTCGGGCCGAACGGCGCCGGCAAGACCACCTGTTTCTACATGGTCACCGGCCTGGTGCCGGTCGATGAGGGCACGATCGAGATCGACGGTTTCGACGTCACCTCGATGCCGATGTACCGCCGCGCCCGCCTCGGCATCGGCTATCTGCCGCAGGAAGCCTCGATCTTCCGCGGCCTGAATGTCGAGCAGAACATCCGCGCCGTGCTCGAAGTGGTTGAGAAGGACCGCAAGGTGCGCGAGCGCAACCTCGACGAACTGCTCGAGGAATTTCACATCAGCCATCTGCGGAAGTCGCCGTCCATGTCGCTGTCGGGTGGCGAGCGGCGGCGTCTTGAGATCGCCCGAGCTTTGGCGACGCGCCCGGCCTACATGCTGCTCGACGAGCCGTTCGCCGGCATCGACCCGATTGCCGTCGCCGACATCCAGCAGCTGGTTCGTCATCTGACGGCGCGCGGCATCGGCGTGCTGATTACCGACCACAATGTGCGCGAAACGCTCGGCCTCATCGACCGCGCCTACATCATCCATGCCGGCCAGGTGCTGACGCATGGCCGTGCCGACGAGGTGGTGGCGAACCCCGATGTGCGCCGGCTCTACCTCGGCGAAGGTTTCACGCTCTGAGCGTGAAATTTGTTTCCTGACGTGATTTTTGCCGCCCCGCCGGGCTTTTTCTCCGGTTTTGCGTGAGATAATGCTTCCGTAGGGGCCTTTTGCCATCGTTCGCCTTGACAAGCAAAAGCCGGGCCAGTTTCTATGGAAGGTCGGAAAATTCATTTTCCGGCAGCTTCTGATGTGTAGGCTTCCGGGTGCAGAAGGGCGTTTGAAACCGAACCATGGCGTTGGCGGCGAAACTACAGCTACGACAATCCCAGTCGCTGGTGATGACGCCGCAGCTGATGCAGTCGATCAGGCTGTTGCAGCTCACCCATGTCGAGCTCGACCACTTCATCGACGACGAGATCGAGCGCAATCCGCTGCTGGAGCGCGCCGAGCCCCAGGATGACGCCGCAAGCGACCAGGTGCAGAAGGGCGATGCCGCTCCTGAGCCTGCCGCCGATGGCGACTGGTTCGAAAACGAGACGGCGTGGAGCGCCGAAGCGATCTCCGACAAGCTCGACAGCTCGCTGGAAAATCTGTTCCCCGACGATCCCGGCACCAGCGAGCGGCTCGGTCCCGACCTGACGGCGCAGTGGAAGTCGGCCACCGGCAATGGTTCGTCCGGTTCGTCCGAAGGCTTCGACGTCGGCGACATGGCCGCTGCGGCGATCACGCTGCGCCAGCATGTTGGCGAGCAGATCGCGCTTGCCTTTGCCGATCCGGCCGCAAGGCTGATTGCAGCCGAACTGGCCGACGGCCTGGACGAGGCCGGCTATCTGCGCGCCGATCCCGCCGAGATCGCCAAACGGCTCGGCGCCGATCAGGCGATGGTGGCCAATGTGCTGGCAGCCTGCCACACATTCGAGCCGGTCGGCCTGTTTGCGCGCGACCTTGCCGAATGCCTGTCGCTGCAGCTTGCCATGCGCGATCGTCTCGATCCGGCGATGAAGACGCTGGTCGGCAACCTCGAACTGTTGGCGCGGCGGGATTTCCAGACGCTGAAGCGGCTTTGCGGGGTCGACGAGGAGGATCTCCTCGACATGCTGGCCGAAATCCGCGCGCTCGACCCGCGCCCGGGCATGGCGTTTTCGGGCGGCGCCAGCGACGCCATCGTCGCCGATGTCGAAGTCCGCGCCGCCAATGACGGCAGCTGGACGGTCGAGCTCAATGCCGAGACGCTGCCGCGCGTGCTTGTCGATCACATCTATTTCGCCCAGGTCTCGCCGCATGCGAAGAATCAGGCGGAGAAGGATTTCCTGGCCGAATGCCTGCAGAATGCCAACTGGCTGACGCGCAGTCTCGACCAGCGGGCAAAGACGATCCTGAAAGTGGCGTCGGAAATCGTGCGCCAGCAGGACGCCTTTCTCGTCCATGGCGTGCGTCAGCTCAGGCCGCTCAACCTGCGCACGGTGGCCGATGCCATCGGCATGCATGAATCGACCGTCAGCCGGGTGACGGCCAACAAATACATGCTGACGCCGCGTGGCGTGTTCGAGCTGCGTTATTTCTTCACGGCTTCGATCGCGGCGTCGGGCGGCGGTGATGCGCATTCCTCGGAAGCGGTGCGCGACCGCATCAAGCAGCTGATCGACGAGGAAAAGCCCGCCGATGTGCTGTCCGATGACGCAATCGTCGATATGTTGAAGGAAA
Source organism: Mesorhizobium sp. M0862 (assembly GCF_040319795.1). Lineage (NCBI taxonomy): Bacteria > Pseudomonadati > Pseudomonadota > Alphaproteobacteria > Hyphomicrobiales > Phyllobacteriaceae > Mesorhizobium > Mesorhizobium sp. M0862. The sequence goes on along the minus strand of NZ_JAMYOJ010000047.1, from coordinate 3,748 downwards.
GCGGCGTCGATATTGCCCGGCGCACGGTGGCCAAGTACCGGGAGGGTATGAATATTCCCTCGTCGGTGCAGCGGCGGCGTGAAAAGCGTGCTCTGGCGAGCGCGGGGCGCTAGGTCTGCTTGCCCGGCAAGGCTTTTGCTATGGCTGGATTCCACAACTTTCCGACCTTAAAGCGCATCGCGCTGAAACGGATTCATACGACGCGCTTTAAGTCTTTGTTTTGATGCATGTCGTTGTCCCAGAACCGCAGCGCACTTCTGGGCGACATGCATTAATTGACAAGCTGCAATGAAGTGTCTAGAAGCCCGCCCGCATGAGACGGGCTCGCGGCCCGCATGCGGATGGTCCGTCACGATGAAGGCCACGGGACGGCCAAGAAGGCGGATTGTGATCAACCGGAAAGTTCGGATCTAAAATCGGCGCGAGTTGACGCCGCAAAGCTTGTGCGCACGGATCACGAGTATAAACTCTGGCCAGTTTGAAGCCTGAGCAAGGAAGGTCAGTTTTCAGATGAAATTGCGCATATCGGGTAAACACATGGATATCGGCGATGCGTTGCGTACGCGCATTACCGATCGTGTCGGCGAGGCGATTGGAAAATATTTCGATCGCGGTTTTTCAGGGCACGTCACGGTCATCAAATCGGGGTCGCGTTACTCGGCCGATTGCATGATCAGGCTGGATTCCGGCGCTTCGCTGCAGGCAACCGGCGATTCCCAGGATCCGACACTTGCCTTCGAGGCGGCCGCGGACCGCCTCGAAACCAGGCTGCGGCGCTACAAACGCCGTCTGAAATCGCACAATTCAGGCAATGGAAATGGCGAAATCACCGACATCGCCTATACGGTGATGGCGCCGCTGACTGATGACGATGAGGACATTCCGGAGGACTACGCCCCGGCCATCGTCGCCGAATCAACCATGACGCTGCAGACCATGTCGGTCGCGTCGGCGGTCATCGAACTCGACACCAAGGACAGCCCGGTTTTCGTCTTCCGCAACGCCGGAAACGACCACCTCAACATCGTCTATCGGCGGCCGGACGGAAATATCGGCTGGATCGACCCGTGGACGACCAAAGTCGCACAGGCGTGACGACAACGACAATGGTCGCACAGGTGACGACAATGGTCGCACAGAGATGATAGCCAGCCGCGCGAGGGGCGAGGACTGGTGACGGCAGGCGAATAAGGGATTTCAAACATGGATCTGAGCGATCTTCTCAACGTTCCGGCGATCTTGCCGGCGTTGAAGGCGAACTCCAAAAAGCAGCTTTTGCAGTTGCTGTCCGAGAGAGCGGCGGCGATTTCCGGCATTCCGGAGCGCGAAGTGTTCGACACCATCCTGCAGCGCGAACGGCTGGGCTCCACCGGCGTCGGCAACGGCATCGCCATTCCGCACGGCAAGCTCGCCGGGGTGAAGCGCATCGCCGGCGTCTTTGCCCGGCTGGAGACGCCGGTCGATTTCGAGGCCCTGGATGACCAGCCGGTCGATCTGGTGTTCTTGCTGCTGGCCCCGGAAGGCGCCGGCGCCGATCACCTCAAGGCACTGTCGCGCATCGCCAGGGTTTTGCGCGACGCCGACACGGTGGCCAAGATCAGGGGCACGCGCGACGCGGTCGCCATCCACGCTCTGCTGTCGGACACGCAAGCCTCGCACGCCGCCTGAAGTTCTTTGGAATTAAGTCTTCCAGGGGCCGCCGAAGGCGGCCCTCTCCATTTCAACCGCCAGCAGTCGCCTTAGTGAATGGCGACAGTGGTCAGGTCGTTTTCCATGGCGCCGGCCAAAGCCCGGTCTTTCGCATCCGAAAGCAGGATCGGCTGGCCGTTGGCGGCAAACAGGGCCCACAGGACCATACCAGGCGCTATTTCGCCGAGGTTGGGGAAGCGCCCGAGCAGCTCGTCGCTCGAGACCTTCCGGAGATAAGCGACCGAGCCTTCGCCGAGATGGGCGAATTCGCCGCTGGTCATGGTGATGGTTTCGTCAGTTCTGGTCATTTCAAGCCTCCTTGGCGCGAGGACGCCGCTCAAGGCCATCCCGCATGAGAGCCATCGGTAAAGATCAGTCTTTCACCGATATATTTATTTTCCGTACCAGCCGTTCGGTATCCGGCCGATCGAGATCGATCGACAAAAGGCCGTTCTTCAGTTCCGCTGCGATCACCCGCATGCCGTCGGCCAGCACGAAACAGCGCTGGAATTGGCGCGCGGCGATGCCGCGATGGAGGAATTCGCGCTCGGTGTCGTCGGTTTGACGGCCGCGCACGACCAACTGGTTTTCCTCCGTGGTGACATCGAGATCGCTTTCGGCGAAACCCGCGACAGCCAGCGTAATGCGCAGCCTTTCGGCCTTGCCGTCGGCACCGCTGAGGCGCTCGATGTTGTAGGGAGGATAGCTGTCACCGGATTTCGCCAGTCGTTCCAGGGTCTTTTCCATGGCATCGAAACCAAGGAGAAGCGGGCTGGAGAAGGGCGTCATTCGGCTCATGTTACACTGTCCTCTTTGGAGCGACATAAACTGGAAAAACCCGGATGGCATTTTTCCCGATGGTCTTGATATGGTCCGCGCCGCGGCCAAGTTCAAGCCGCCGAACACCCCCGCCAAAAAGACTCCCCCGCATAAGGAAATGAAATGCCCCAGACCCGCAAGATCATCATCGACACGGATCCCGGCCAGGACGATGCCGTCGCCATATTGCTGGCGCTCGGCAGCGCCGAGCTGGAGATCGTCGGCATCTCTGCTGTTGCCGGCAACGTGCCGCTGAAATTGACCGAAAAGAACGCCAGGAAAATCTGCGAACTGGCGGGACGGCCCGATATCAAGGTCTATGCAGGCGCCATCCGCCCGTTGGCGCGCGAACTGGTCACCGCCGAGGAAGTGCATGGCAAGACCGGCCTCAACGGCCCGCAACTGCCCGATCCGAAGATGAAGCTGCAGGGCCAGTATGCGGTCGACTTCATCGTCGAGACCCTGATGAAGGAAGAGGCCGGTACGATCACCCTGTGCGCGCTCGGCCCGCTCACCAATGTCGCGCTGGCGCTGATCCGTGAGCCGAAGATCGCGCCGCGCATCAAGGAAATCGTACTGATGGGCGGCGGTTTCTTCGAAGGCGGCAATGTCACGCCGACCGCAGAATTCAACATCTATGTCGATCCGCAAGCCGCCGACCTGGTGTTCAAATCCGGCATTCCGATCGTCATGATGCCGCTCGACGTCACCCACAAGGCGCTGACCACGGCCAAGCGCACGCAGGCCATCCGCCAGCTCGGCACCAGGGTCGGCACCGCGACGGCCGAGATGCTGGAGTTCTTCGAGCGCTTCGACGAGGAGAAATACGGCACCGATGGCGGCCCGCTGCACGACCCCTGCGTCATCGCCTATCTGTTGAAGCCGGAGCTGTTCAAGGGCCGCAACTGCAACGTCACCGTCGAAACCACCTCCGAACTCACCATGGGCATGACCGTGATCGACTGGTGGGGCGTGACCAAGCGGCCGAAGAACGCCATGGTGATGCGCGACATCGACCATGACGCCTTTTTCGCGCTGCTGGTGGAGCGGTTGGCTCGGCTTTAGCTCTGTCTTTCCTTTCTCCCCATTGTGGGTTCCGAAGGGACGGGGCGAGACAAGTGGCTCGCCCCCGGGCGGTGTCGCCGCAGGCGCCGGCGCGGTGTTGCAGGAAACCCCACCGGCTACCACCGCGGGAACCCCCCACAACCCTATAGGCGGGATAGCGCCCCAGCCCCGGGCG
>NZ_JAMYOJ010000046.1:0-12289 GCF_040319795.1 Mesorhizobium sp. M0862 | reverse complement strand
CATGCACAGACGCTCAATCGAGGCCCTCAAGACCCCACCGCCAATCGAACGCGACGACAGTCAGATGCTACTAGAATTTTAACCGGACAGCAGTGTTCTCGGTGCGGGGATACGCGGCAAGATCGGCCTGGCTGTTGAATTGCTTCGGGTTGACGAAGAGCGTCACTATCACACGGTCTGCCTTCTCGAGTGCAGCGCGCACCAGGCTGAGATGGCCCTCATGCAGGACGCCCATCGTTGGCACCAGGGCTATCCTCACACCTTCGCAGCGCCATGCGGCGACGCTTTCGCGAAGCTGGTCAACGCTCCTGACGATCGGCACGCTCACGCTGCTTCTCCGCTCTTGGTGGCGTCCGTGTCGGCGGGCTTGCGCGCATCGGCAAACACGTGCTCTGCGGCGGGAAACTGGCGCTCCTTCACCTCGCGCGCATAGGAAGCGATCGCAGCCGCAGCCGCCTCCCGGAGTTCAGCATAGCGCTTGACGAACTTGGGCCGGAAGTCGCCGAAGAGGCCCAGCATGTCGTCGACGACGAGAATCTGGCCGTCACAGGCTGCCGAGGCACCGATGCCAATGGTCGGGGTCGCCACCTCCTTGGTGATCCGGCGGGCGAGCGCCTCAGGAACCTTCTCCAGGACGACCGCAAAGGCGCCCGCTTCGCCCACCGCAATTGCGTCGCGCCTGATGCGCTCGGCATCCCCGCCCCTGCCCTGTACGCGGTAGCCACCGATGGTGTTGATGGCCTGCGGCGTCAATCCGACATGGGCCATGACGGGCACGCCGCGTGCGGCGAGGAAGCCGATCGTCTCTGCCATCGCTTCGCCGCCTTCGAGCTTGACGGCCGTGCAGCCGGTCTCGGCCATGACGCGCGCGGCATTGCGGAAAGCCTGCTCTGGGCTTTCCTCGTAGGAACCGAACGGCAGGTCGACCACCATCAGCGCCTGCTTGATGCCACGGCGCACCGCCTGGCCGTGCGTGATCATCATCTCCAGCGTGACACCGAGCGTCGAGGGCAGGCCGTGGAGAACCATGCCGACGCTGTCGCCGACGAGCACCACATCACAATGGGGATCGACAAGCCGGGCGACTGGGGTGGTGTAGGCGGTAAGGCAGACGAGCGGCGTCCCACCTTTGCGCGAACGAATATCCGGCGGTGTGATCGCCCTGGTGTCACCATAAGCGCTCATGGGACCCTCCTTCCCCTACGTTACCAGCTGCAGCTGTCGCCTTTGGCACATTTTTGTGCAGGTGCGAAGAGCAAAAAAATGGCCATGCAGCTGCGGGGTGTTGACGTGCCAATTGGCACGCTTACACTAAATCGATTAAGGTGCCCCCGAGCTGGCCAAATAATGGACGATCAGGCAATAGGACTCAGGAAAGACAGAGCCGCCGGCAAGGCCGACAACGTCAAAGTGGACTTGATCGCCTTTGTGGTCGCCGTAAACGGCAGTCAACCCTGTGTCCTCACCATCGGCCAGGCGGACACCTTGCCCTCCGGTCCCTTTGCGCTTGAGCACCGATCGCTGCAATCCGGCTTGAGGGGGTGGGTCGAGCAGCAAACCGGCCATCGGCTGGGGTACATTGAGCAACTCTACACGTTCGCGGATCGGGATCGCATCGGCGCCGAGCGCCAGCAGCGCGTCATCTCCATCAGCTATCTCGCATTGACGCGCAAGGAACAGGCAGCGGGCTCGCCCAAGTGCGGATGGCAGAGTTGGTATGAATATTTTCCATGGGAGGACCACCGCTCCGGCACGCCTGCGGTCGTGCTGGACGTTCTGCGGCCGCGCCTGATCGAATGGGCAAACGGCGTTGGCGATTCGGCCACGCGACGTGAACGCTGGCAGCGGGCGACGATAGCCTTTGGCTTCGACGACCGCCTTTGGAACGAGGAACTCACGCTTCAACGCTATGAGTTAGTCTACGAAGCAGGCCTGGTCCAAGAGGCCGTAAGAGGGCGGGACGCAGGACCCCCGCCGCTGGTGCCCAGCAAGTCCATGGTCGCCGATCATCGCCGCATCGTGGCGACCGGCATTGCGCGGCTGCGCTCCAAGATCAAATACCGCCCAGTCGTCTTTGAGCTGATGCCGCCGGTCTTCACGCTTTTGCAGCTGCAGCGAACCGTGGAGGCGCTCGCCGGCAGGCTCATCCACAAGCCGAACTTTCGCCGACTGATCGAACAGCAGGAGCTGGTCGAGGAGACCGGAGAGGCCACCACTGAGACCGGCGGCCGGCCAGCGAAGCTTTTCCGTTTCCGCCACGCCGTTCTCGACGATAGGCTCATCGCCGGGACAAAATTGCCGCTGGCGCGGGGTTGACATCCCTTATACTCACAGCAAGTATATGCTGGTTATTTTCAATTAGAGTATAAGCGGGAGGGGGTCGATGGGCGCCATGCTGCCTACGGCCGCGTTGCTCTACGAGCGCGTCCGACGAGTGATCCCGCCGATCGAATGGCCGGCTTTCGCCGAGGATATCGAGGCGATCCTTGCGCTGAAGCGCGAGCGCAACGCGATCATCCTGGCGCACAACTATCAGACGCCCGAGATCTTCCACTGCGTGGCCGACATCGTCGGCGACAGCTTGGCACTAGCCCGCACGGCTGCGACGGTCGAGGCGCAAGTCATCGTGCTGGCCGGCGTCCATTTCATGGCCGAAACGGCCAAGCTCCTTAATCCGGGCAAGACCGTGCTCATTCCGGATCTCAGCGCCGGTTGCTCGTTGGCGGACTCAATCACGGCAGAAGACGTGCGCTTGATGCGCCAGCGTTATCCCGGCGTTCCGATCATCACTTATGTAAATACGTCCGCCGAAGTGAAGGCCGAGTCGGATATCTGCTGTACATCCGGCAACGCCAAGGCGGTCGTCGAATCCCTTGGGGTTCTCCGGGTGATCATGTTGCCGGACGAATATCTGGCCCAGAATATCGCCGCCCAGACAGATGTGCAGATCATCGCCTGGAAAGGGCGTTGCGAGGTGCATGAGCGCTTTACACCGGCCGACATCCGCGAGTTGCGCGAAAGCCATCCCGGCGTGGTCGTGCTCGCCCATCCCGAATGCCCGCCCGACGTCGTGGCTGAAGCAGATTTTTCCGGCTCGACGGCTGCCATGTCCGACTATGTCGAAAGGCAAAGGCCGCCACGTGTCGTGCTGATGACGGAATGCTCAATGAGCGACAACGTCGCGTTAGCGCACCCAGAGGTCGAGTTCATCCGGCCCTGCAATTTGTGCCCGCACATGAAGCGGATCACGCTTGCCAACATCCGCACCGCGCTCGAGCAGAACCACCATATCGTAACGGTCGAACCCGGGATCGCCGGGCGCGCGCGGCTAGCGGTCGAACGGATGCTGGCAGTTTGAGCGCCGACCTCCGCAGCTTCTTCGGGCGGCCCATCATCATCGGCGGCGGCATCGCCGGACTGATGACCGCGCTTCAACTGTCGCCGGAGCCGGTGCTTCTTCTGTCAAGGTCGCTGCTGGGAGCTGACAACTCGAGCAACTGGGCCCAGGGGGGCTTGGCTGCAAGTTTCGGCGAAGACGACGATCCGGCAATGCACCTGGCCGATACGGTTGCCGCAGGGGATGGTCTCTGCGACAGAGACGTGGCGAGCCGCATCCTCCAAGCCGCGCCCAAGGCCATAGAGGGGCTTGCGGGCTTTGGGGTTCGCTTTGACCGCACGCCGGAAGGATCACTGTGCCTCGGATTGGAGGCCGCACACAGCCGACGTCGCATCGTTCATGCGCATGGGGACGGCACCGGGCGTGAGATCATGCGTGCGCTGATCGCGGCTGTGCGTTCCACTCCGTCGATAGTTGTCGTGGAGGGCGTGGAAGCGCGCCGGCTCGCCGTGCGAGAGAATGCGATCCGAGGCGTCTGGGCGAGCTGTTCGATCGCACCTTTCTTCTTCGGCTCACGGCGGGTCGTCCTCGCCACCGGTGGCATCGGGGGACTGTTTCTCGACACCACGAACCCTTGGGGCAGTTGCGGACAAGGCCTTGCGCTTGCGGCCCGCGCTGGAGCTGTCCTAGCCGACCTCGAATTCATCCAGTTCCACCCGACCGCGCTTGACGGCCCAGAACGCCCTATGGCGCTGGTCAGCGAGGCTGTGCGAGGCGAAGGTGCTGCCCTGATCGATGAAACCGGCCAGGCTTTTCTCCAGAGCGTGCCAGGGGCGGAACTTGCGCCTCGCGATGTCTTGGCCCGCGCCGTGTGGAACCATCTTGCGGACGGCCACCATGTTTTTCTCGATGCCCGACAACGGCCAGGCCCGGCATTCGCTCGACATTTCCCGACAATCGCATCAGCCTGCCTTGGAGCGGGCATCAATCCCGCGCGCGATCTCATCCCCATTCGTCCGGCCCAACACTACCACATGGGTGGCGTTGCCGTGGACAGCTCGGGCAGGACCTCCGTCAAGGGGCTGTGGGCCTGCGGCGAAGTCGCTTCGACAGGACTGCATGGCGCCAACAGGCTCGCCAGCAATTCCTTGACCGAGGCAATCGTGTGCGCCCGCTGGGTCGCTGAAAGCGTCGCCGGAACGCCTGCGCGCAGAACAAGGCCTGCGTTTGCGAACGTCTACCCACCGCCCGCTCCGATAGCCGTGCGCGTTTTTCTGTCGCGCGCACTCGGCATCGTCCGGGATGGTCAAGGGTTGAAAGCAGCCGCGCGTGCCTTATTGCCGCTCGCCGAAAGCAAGGATGCGGTCTCGGATCCGGCGGCTGTCGGGCTAATGATTGCTGTTGCCGCCTTGTTGCGCGAAGAAAGCCGCGGCGCTCATTACCGGACAGATTTTCCTCATCATGCGACTGCCGCCCGACGGTCCGAAATCACGCTCGAAGCCGCCTTGGCGGCTGCGCGGGAACTCGGACACTCGCCAAGCTCCGAAGGTGCAAAGTGATGATGCTCTCACCGCTCCCCACGGTCCTGCTTGAGCCGCTTGTACGGGCATCTCTTCTTGAAGACCTTGGCAGAGCCGGCGACTTGACCACGGACGCCATCGTCCCGAAGGAATACCAAGCGGGAACCGTGTTGGTGGCGCGACAGTCCGGAGTTGTCGCCGGCATCGATCTGGCGATGCTCGCTTTCGGCATGATTGATCCTGGTGTCGAAATCTCCGTGGAGCGGACAGACGGCTGCAATGTCGTGGATGGAGAGGTCATTGCATCAGTGGTTGGCCCGGCCCGGGCCATTCTCACAGCGGAAAGGACGGCACTCAATTTTTTGTGCCATCTGAGCGGCATCGCCACAGCAACGGCATCGATCGTCGCTGCGGTTCGTGGATATGGCGCGAAGATCGTCTGCACCCGCAAGACGACGCCCGGATTGCGGGCAGTCGAAAAGTATGCCGTGCGCGCAGGTGGCGGGTCCAATCACCGCTTCGGCCTGGACGATGCAATTTTGATCAAGGACAACCACATCGCCATCGCAGGCGGCGTCCGGCCAGCGCTCGAGCGAGCACGAAGAGCGGCCGGTCATCTCGTCAAGATCGAAGTCGAGGTCGATACTCTGGCCCAGCTGGAGGAGGTACTTGGCTTCGCTCCCGATGCGGTTCTGCTCGACAACATGTCCCTCCCCGATCTTCGCCGCGCCGTCGCAATGGTCGGTGGCCGCGCTATCACCGAGGCTTCTGGCGGGATCACGTCGCATACAGCGCGAGCGGTTGCCGCGACCGGCGTTGATCTGATTTCGGTCGGCCGACTCATCCACAGCGCGCCGATCCTGGATATCGGCCTCGACCATCGGGGCTCATGATTGTCTGAGTAACGAACAGGATTGGGTCAACTGTCCTTTCCGTCATCATAGTCAGATAGCAAAGACCCGCAAGACAGACCGGAGGAACAGCATGGAGATGCAAACGGCAAGTTCAACGCAGACATCGCCACAGGCTCAATCCCCTGACCCTGGATCGTGGACCCTGGAGAAGGCTCAGGCACTTTACCATGCCCCCTTCAACAATCTCCTCTTCCTGGCGCAAACGGTGCACCGCCAGAATTTCGATCCAAACAAGGTCCAGCTCAGCCGGCTGCTCAGCATCAAGACAGGTGGCTGCCCGGAGGATTGCGGCTATTGCAGCCAGTCGGCGCGTCACGAAACCGGGTTGGAGGCGCCCAAGCTGATGGATGTCAGGCGCGTCATCGCCGAAGCGACCAAGGCGCGTGATGCCGGCGCCACCCGTTATTGCATGGGCGCGGCCTGGCGAAACCCCAAGGCGCGCGACATGGATGCGGTGGTGGCGATGGTCGAAGGCGTCAAGGCGCTGGGCCTGGAGACCTGCATGACACTCGGCATGCTCGATCTTGAGCAAGCCGCTCGACTGAAGCAGGCGGGCCTCGACTACTACAACCACAACATCGATACGTCAGAACGCTACTATAGCGAGATCATCGGTACGCGGAGCTTTGCCGAGCGGCTCGAGACGCTTGCCCACGTTCGCAAATCCGGCATCAAGGTCTGCTGTGGAGGCATTGTCGGCATGGGCGAGGAGCCGGTGGACCGGATCGACATGCTGGTGACGCTGGCCAATCTGCCGGAACATCCGCAGAGCGTTCCGATCAACATGCTGGTTCCGATCGCCGGCACGCCGCTTGCCGATGCCAAGCCCATTGAGCCGATCGAATTCGTGCGCGTGATCGCGCTTGCGCGCATTATGATGCCGAAATCGCATATCCGTCTCTCCGCCGGCCGTATGGCCATGACCGACGAGATGCAGGCGCTGTGCTTTTTTGCCGGCGCCAACTCAATCTTCGTCGGCGACACGCTGCTGACGGCGGACAATCCCGGTGAGGACAAGGATACCCTGCTATTCCGGCGCCTTGGCATCGAGCCGATGGAACTTGAGGCGCAATGAACGGGACGCCGCTTGCCCGTTATGATGCGACCTTGAAGGGGCTGGCGCGCAAGGACCGGCTGCGGACGCTTTCGCCCCGCGCCGGGCTGGACTTCTCGTCGAACGACTATCTCGGGCTGGCGGCGTCCAGGAGACTTGGCGATGCGGTTGTGGCGGCGATTGCGCGGGGCACGCCGGTTGGCGCCACCGGGTCGCGGCTGTTGCGCGGCAATGCACCGGAACACGAGCAGCTCGAGGCAGACGCGGCGGCATTCTTTGGAGCCGACCGCGCGCTGTTCTTCGGCAGCGGCTACATCGCCAACTTCGCTCTGCTGAGCGCCCTGCCGCAGAAGGGCGATCTTTTGGTTCTCGATGAACTCGCCCATGCCAGCATGCATGAGGGTGCGCAGGCCGGGCGCGCACAGTTCGTGCTGGCCGCGCACAACGACGCCACCGCTGTCGAGGATGCGATCACGCGTTGGCGCGCCGAAGGCGGCATGGGATGCGTCTGGATCGCGGTGGAAAGCCTTTACAGCATGGATGGCGACTGCGCGCCTTTGGAGAGCCTGGTCGCGCTTGCCGATCGGCACGGCGCATTCATCATCATTGATGAGGCGCATGCGACCGGCGTCTGGGGACCGGACGGCCGGGGGCTTGCCGCCGCTTTCGAGGGCCGCGACAACATCATAGCGCTCCACACCTGCGGCAAGGCGCTCGGCGCATCTGGTGGGCTCGTGACCGGGCCGAGGGCACTGTGCGAGTATCTGATCAACCGTTGCCGGCCATTCATCTACGCGACCGCGCCATCGCCACTGATGGCGGTCGTGGCGCGCGAAGCACTCGCAATGCTCGCCGACGAGCCTATGCGGCGTATTCAGCTGCATGAACGCGTTGCCCTCGCCGGCCGATTGGTCGATCGCTGCGGCGTGACACCAAGTGGCTCTCAGATCCAGCCCTTAGTAATCGGCGATGTCAGGCGCACCATGGCAGTGGCGGCGCGCCTGCAGGCACGCGGCTTCGACATACGCGGCGTTCGTCCTCCGACGGTGCCCGAGGGCACGTCGCGGCTGCGCATCTCACTGACGCTCAACATCGGCGAAGCCGACATTTCCGCCATGGTCGAGGCGCTGGTCGAGGTGTTGGCCCAAACATCACCGGAGGCGGCATGACCCAACGCATCGTCATCACCGGAACCGACACCGGAATTGGCAAGACCGTGTTTGCGGCTGGGCTCGCCGGTTTGCTCGACGGCTTTTACTGGAAGCCGGTGCAATCGGGCCTCGACGGCGAGACCGACAGCGAGGTGGTCGCGCGGCTTGCCGGCTTGCCCTCAGAGCGCGTGCTGCCGGAAGCCTACCGCTTGCGGAGCCCGCTGTCGCCGCATCGTTCGGCCGAGATCGACGGCGTGGCGATCAAGGCTGCCGATCTTGCTTTTCCCGTCCTACCGACGCCGCTCGTCATCGAAGGCTCCGGCGGCCTGATGGTGCCGCTCAACCGGCGCACAAGGTTCATCGACATCTTCGCTGAATGGCGGCTGCCCGTTATTCTGTGCGCCCGCACCACGCTCGGCACCATCAACCACACCTTGCTCTCGGTCGAGGCGCTCCGCGCCCGCTCCATCCCGTTGGCGGGCATCGCTTTCATCGGCGATGAGATGGCCGATACGCAACGGACCATCGTGGAATTCAGCGGTGCGCCGCAGCTCGGCAGGCTGCCGCACCTGGATGTGCTGACGGGCAAAACACTGAGGGACGCAATGGTTGCCGGCTTCGCCTTCGCCTCGATTGCTGGAGGTGACTGATGTCGCAGTCTCATGTGTGGCATCCCTTCACCCAGCACGCGCTCGAGCCTGCGATCCCAGAAATCGTCCTGACTGAGGGCGCCTATCTCCACAGGGCCGACGGCGCCCGCATCCTGGACGCCATCTCCTCCTGGTGGGTCGTCACACATGGCCATCGTCATCCCCGGATCATGAAGGCAATCGAGACAACCGCGTCGAGCCTCGACCAGATTATCTTTGCGGGCTTCACGCACGAGCCGGCAGAGCGCTTGGCCAAGGCGCTTGTCGGCCTCGCTCCCGCTGGACTCGACTGGGTGTTCTATTCCGACAGTGGCTCGACCTCAGTCGAAGTCGCGCTGAAGATGGCGCTCGGTTATTTCCGCAACGTCGGCGCGCCGCGCTCGCGCATCGTCGTCATGGAGCACAGCTATCATGGTGACACGATCGGAACGATGAGCGTCGGTGCGCGTGGCGTGTTCAACGCCGCCTACGAACCCTTGCTGTTCGAGGTCGACATCATCCCCTTTCCGGCCGCGGGGCACGAGCAGGAGACGCTGGATCGTTTCCAGGCTGTGACCCGCGATCGACGAGCCGCAGCCTTGATCGTCGAGCCGCTGGTGCTGGGCGCCGGCGGCATGCTGATGTATCCAGCATCGGTTCTGGCCGAATTGAAGAAGATCACTGAGGCCTCCGGCACGCTGCTGATCGCCGACGAGGTGATGACCGGCTGGGGACGCACCGGAACCATGTTCGCCTGCGAGCAGGCATCGATTTCTCCAGATATCCTGTGCACCTCCAAAGGCTTGACCGGCGGCACCATCCCGCTGGCCGTAACGCTTGTCACCGATGCCATCTTCCGGGCGCACTATTCCGAGGACCGGAAGAAGACGTTTTTCCATTCGAGCTCCTACACCGCCAATCCGATTGCCTGTGCGGCAGCACTCGCCAATGTCGAGATCTGGCGCGACGAACCAGTGGCCGAGCGGATCACGGCCTTGAGCGTGATGCAGGCCGTCGGGCTGCAACGCTTTCGGGACAATCCATATTTTGCCGGCTGTCGAGCCACGGGAACGATCGCGGCGCTCGACCTGCGAACCGGTTCCGCAGGTTATCTCGCCGAGATTGGTCCGAAGCTGCGCGCTTTCTTCCTCGAGCGCGGCCTGCTTGTGCGCCCGCTCGGCAATGTCCTCTACCTTCTGCCACCCTATTGCATCGCAGACGACGAGCTCGAACGAGTCTATGACGCCATCGAGGAGGCCGGGGAACGCTTCGGGTCCAGGCCATGAGCAAGTCGTCGCGCATTCTCGGACTTGGCCATCACGTGCCTGGGCGCAAGGTGGCCAATGCCGAGATCGAGAGCAATCTCGGCCTCGAGCCGGGCTGGATCGAAAGGCGTACCGGAATCCGTTCGCGCTTCTGGGCAACGGACGAAGACACGCTGTCGGGTCTTGCCACCCGGGCTGGCGACATGGCGCTGGTGAACGCCGGTATTGCGCGCCACGACATCGGTCTGCTGTTGCTTGCCACCTCGACACCCGACCATCTTCTGCCGCCCAGCGCGCCGCTGGTCGCACACAAGCTTGGCCTTGGCCGCGCAGGCGCGGTCGATCTGACCGGCGCCTGCGCTGGCTTCATCTATGCGCTCATGTTTGCGGACGGGTTCACCCGCCTGCATGGCAAACCAGCGCTGGTCATCGCCGCCAACATTCTCAGCCGCCGCATCAATCCAGCCGAGCGCGCGAGCTCAGTCTTGTTCGCCGATGCCGCCGGCGCCCTGGTGATCGGTCAGTGCGATGATGCTGATCGGGGCATTCTCGGTGCCTCGGTGGCTTCGGACGGCTCGCGCTACGGGCTGATCCAGATTCCCGCAGGAGGAAGCAACACGCCGTTCCATGGCGACCTCGACCTCGGGCAGACCCGGATGACGATGACCGACGGGCCCGAAATATTCGCAAAGGCCGTCGAGATGATGACCGATTGCTCGAGAACCGCGCTAGCCGCTGCGGGAGTGCGGCCACACAATGTCGGCCGGTTTGTGCCGCATCAGGCCAATACTCGGATTTTCGGCGCGGTCGCAAGAAACCTCGGCATTGCGGACCAAGCAATTGTCAAGACGATTGCCGAATACGGCAACTCTTCGGCCGCGACGGTCCCGCTGTCGCTCTCGCTCGCCAACCAGATGAAGCCATTCCAGCCAGGAGAGAAAATCCTTCTGGCGGCGGCGGGTGCGGGTCTCAGCGGCGGCGCTCTCGTGGTTGGAATCTAGCCGGCCGGCTCACGCGCGCAGGATTGGTCATGAATGGCAATAGGAGCAACAGAACCAATGCCAAATGGCCTTCTGAAGCTCGACATGACCAAGCTGACGCAGCACGACCCGTGCGAGCCTCTGGATGAGTTCAAATGCAACACCCGTTGCACAAATCGTACCATCTGAATAAAGCTCAATTACAAAGGGTGAGCCGCCCCATATATGTCGGATACCCGACATTGTTCACATAAAAGGCTCGATGCTTACACGCTCTTTGCTGGCTGCTCTTTGCTGTCTTCTCTTTTCTCTTTGCTCTTTGCTCTTCCGTCTTGACTAGCAGGAGCCTGCGGCTTATCTCATTGCCGCGTTAGCACTCGCTTCGGCTGAGTGCTAGGCATGCTCCGGCAACGGAGCACCGTTCAACATCCGCACCAAGGAAATCCAAAAATGGCAAAGTCGAATTTCCGGCCGCTGCATGACCGCGTGGTCGTACGCCGGGTCGAATCCGAATCCAAGACCGCCGGCGGGATCATCATCCCGGATACGGCGAAGGAAAAGCCGCAGGAAGGCGAGATCATCGCCGTCGGCTCCGGCGCTCGCGACGAAGCCGGCAAGCTGGTCCCGCTGGACGTCAAGGCCGGCGACCGCATCCTGTTCGGCAAGTGGTCGGGCACCGAAGTCAAGCTCAATGGCGAAGACCTTCTGATCATGAAGGAATCCGACATTATGGGCATCATCGGCTGATTATCGGCCTCACCGTCAACTGAATTTCGGGCTTGATCGCAAGCCCCTGCCAGGAGCTAAAAAATGGCTGCCAAAGACGTAAAATTCTCCCGCGACGCCCGCGAGCGCATGCTTCACGGCATCAACATCCTCGCCGACGCGGTGAAGGTGACCCTCGGTCCCAAGGGCCGCAACGTCGTCATCGACAAGTCGTTCGGCGCTCCGCGCATCACCAAGGACGGCGTCACCGTCGCCAAGGAAATCGAACTTTCCGACAAGTTCGAAAACATGGGCGCGCAGATGATCCGCGAAGTTGCTTCGAAGACCAACGACATCGCCGGTGATGGCACCACGACCGCGACCGTCCTGGCGCAGTCGATCGTCCAGGAAGGTAACAAGGCGGTTGCCGCCGGCATGAACCCGATGGACCTGAAGCGCGGCATCGACCTGGCCGTGACCGAAGTCGTCGCGGCTCTCGGCAACGCTGCCAAGAAGATCAAGACTTCCGAGGAAGTTGCCCAGGTCGGCACGATCGCCGGCAATGGCGACGAGTCGGTCGGCGCCATGATCGCCGAAGCGATGCAGAAGGTCGGCAATGAAGGCGTCATCACGGTTGAGGAAGCCAAGACCGCCGAGACCGAGCTGGAAGTCGTCGAAGGCATGCAGTTCGACCGCGGCTATCTCTCGCCCTACTTCGTCACCAACGCCGACAA
>NZ_JAMYOJ010000045.1:0-12931 GCF_040319795.1 Mesorhizobium sp. M0862 | reverse complement strand
AGAGATTAAAGTGCTGGAACACCATGCCAACGTTCTTACGAACTTCGGCTAGGTCACGCATCTTGTTGTGCAACCTGATCCCGTTGACATTGATCTCGCCCTCCTGGTGAGCCTCGAGCCGATTGAAGCAGCGGATCAGCGTCGACTTTCCCGAGCCGGACGGCCCACAGATAACGATGCGTTCGCCCTTGCGAACGGTGAGATTGACGTCAGTCAATGCTCTGAAGGTGCCGTACCACTTCGAGACGTTCTTCGCTTCGATAATTGCGTTCGCGTTCATCGCGCCCCGATTCCGACTGGATGACTCCTGGGATGAAAGTGGCAACGTGCTCATCGTACCGAGATTCGCTCCCGTGGGAGGGCCTCCATTAATACCTTTCGACTGCCTTTCGCTGCCAATGTTCATCGTACTCTACTCCTAGCGAAGTGATGCTCGATCCTGGATTGGATCAGCTCAAGGCAGATGGACATAATCCAATATATGAATGCGGCAGTTATGAGCATCTCCATGTGTTGAAAAGTTGGCTGGCCGATTGTGCGAGCAAGGAAGGTGAGCTCCCACACACCGAGGACGGAGACGAGAGAGCTGTCCTTCAGCATTGAAATGAAAGTGTTTCCCATCGGGGGAATGATGACCGGAAGCGCCTGCGGAAGGATGATCCTGCGCATCGTGAGGCCGAAGCCTAAACCCATCGATCGCGAAGCTTCCCATTGGCCTCGATCGATGCTCTCGATACCGGCGCGGAAAATCTCTGTCATGTAGGCGCCGACGCAAAGCGACAGTGCTAAGATGCCTGAAGGAATTGCATCGATCACGATACCAAGTTGTGGCAGCCCGAGGTAAATCAAGTAAATCTGGACGAGCAGCGGTAGGCCGCGGAAAAACGAAGTGTAAAAACTGGCGATTGCGTAGGCGAAGCCGTTGTTTGACAGCTTTGCAATCGCGGCAATCATCGCGATAACGGACGCGAATACCAGTGAAAACGCCGAGATATAGATTGTAGTGAACGCCCCCTGCGTAATCAAATAGGGCAAATTCTCTGAGATGAAGGGCATGCTTAGATTAAATGAATTGAAGAATGCAAGAAACAGCAGCAGAAGCTCAGCCCACACAATGCCGATTTGCACCTTCACCGAAACAAAACCAATCAGCACGATGTTGAGGCAGAATATGATTGCTATCACAAAGGCGATCGCGAAGCGACCATAGATCCCACTTTGCGCTGGGTCGCCGATGACCGGCCGCATGAGCTGGCCAAAGGTGGTGCCAGTAAGATTGAACATAAGAAAAACGACGAGCACTACGGCAAAAATCGAAGTTACGAACCACGGCTTATGAACGAGGATCTCGGATTCAATTGTGTCCCGATAGAGCATGAGCGTCACCTTAAAAAAACGGCCCCATCAGCGGGGCCGATAAATACCCCAGCCTATTTTTCGACGCTGTAGTCCACGCCGAACCATTTGACGGACAGCCTGGAAAGAGTGCCATCATCCACCATCGTTTTAACGGCAGCCGCAACCTTGTCGATAAACTCCTTGTCGCCAGGGATAATCGAAATGGCTCCCGGCCCCGAGAATAGCGGTTCGTCGAGCACCCTCAATGGATAGCCGTGCTTTATCGCATCTCTTGCTACGGTATCGTCACCAAGTGCAGCATCAAGCCGCACACCGTCACCCAGGCGGAGGTCGTCGAACGCAATGTTATTAGATTGGTACATCTTCAGTTGGCCTGGTGTAAATTCGTACGTTATTGCTTTAGGATTAACCCATGCCGGCGTAAAGTTATGATTGGCATAGGATTCTTCCGGCCCGCCCGAATTGACACCAATCACCTTGCCGTCAAGATCGGAAAGCTTGGTCGCCTTACTGTCCTTATGTACGATCGCTACCGAGGGCACGTAGCAGTAAATAACAAATTCAAATTTTTGGGCACGTTGCTTCGTAGGCGTCATCTGACCCATGCCCATATCCCAACGGCCCTGCCAATTGCCTGCCGCTATGAGGTCCCAGCCTGGTGTCACGAATTTTACCTGCACGCCTAGGGATTTTGCGATGGCCTTCGCGACGTCGATATCGTAACCATCAAGCTCTTTTTTGTCGTTCAAATGCGAAACGGGACCCCAGTTTGTCCCTGCCGCCACCGTCAGCGTCTTTGTGGCGAGCACCCGATCCCAAACTTCGCCGGCGTTGGCCGGGGTTAAAGTGCCGCCAGACGCAAACGCGAGTGCGGCTGCGGCCGCGATCATCCTTATAAGCCGATTCATATGCCGATTCATATGTTCCTCCATCTGCCTGTGGTTATTGACAGCTTCAGCAGCTAATAGGACATATGTACTTTTGTCAACATCCGACTACAAGTTTGTACCATAGGGACCATGCGGTGAAGCTTGCGCGAGCAACCTCGCGGTGAGGCTCCCAAGTGAGCTAGGGTGATCCCGCTGGATGGGGTGCAACCGCCCATGTGCCCGCGGATTGCGTCGTCCATATTGGAATTGGAACACCGACCTGCGAAGCCCCATCATGCGGCGGCCCTGTGTCGATCCCTAAGACGACCCTGCTTCCAGGAGACACTCACAGGACGCGTCCTCGCACCCGTGGGCGCTCGGAGCCAAAATTCTCGACCTCTGGCACTAAATGTGGTTCCCGATAGAAGATTATTGAAGAAAAGTTTGCAACATCCCATGCGATAACACGACCCCTGTCACCCCATGCGCCACCCGCAGCGACCGACATAATCAGCGCGCGCCGGCGCCAAGAATGATAAAAGAGTTCGACGTTGATGGCGCATCATTGAACGAGCTTGGCGCTTTCGGCTGCTTCATTGCCTTGACGGTCCGCTCATGCGAGACGAACTGCTGTGCCCGCCAGGTCGGCCAAGCTTCGGTGTGTTTTAAGTTTCTAAGGGAAGGTGGCATGCAGGCGCCGAACTGTTCAAAGTGTATTCTTACATATGCGCGATTTTCGTTCCGATATTTGAGATATGGTAGGCCTGTCATAACCGTCCGCCGCCATGAAACGCTGATTCTGCACGCATAGGGTTCTGGCTGATGTGACCATCCTGTCGGCAGTTGGATGGCCAGGAGGATCGGCTAGCGGATCAGAAGAGCGATCTTGTCCAGCTCCGCGTGACAACAATCGAGTTTGATGTGGGGCGCAGCCGTACATGTTCCGATAGACTTTTGAGAAATGTGATGCCGAGACGAATCCGCACACTACCGCTATCTCTATAACTGGCAGGCTGGAGCTGCGAAGCAGCAAGTGCGCGCGTTCCAGACGAAGGTCGAGGTAATAGCGGCTCGGAGTGCGTCCTAGTTCACGTTTGAAGAGTCGCTCAATTTGGCGGCGTGTAAGGCCGGTCGCTGCCACCAGTCCATTTATCGACTTGGGATCGCCGATATTTGCCTCCATCTGATCGATGACTTCGATGATTGCCTTATGATTGAATCGTACGCGGGAATTTGGCGGCAAACGTTGACGGTCCCCAACCGCCCGAATACGACATGCGACGGCCTTCTCGCAGATGCGATTTACGACCGCAGCTCCATGATCTCGTCCAACTAGATCCAGAAATGTGTCAAAGGATGCGGCTGCGCCGGAACAGGTATACAGCTCTCCATCTCTCTCAAATACGCCTTGTGTAGCTATTACGCTTGGGAATTGCTCCAGAAATAGCGGAAATTGCTCCCAGTGCACTGCGCAGCGACGACCTTCTGCAACGCCCGCTCTAGCTAGGACGAGGGTTCCGCCACCTATGCCAACAAGGCGCGCGCCACGGTTTCGGCACTCTCTGAGCCAGGCATCCAACTGGCTGTCATAGCGAGGGAGGGAACGGTCGCCGCACACTATCGCGACCGGGACTGGGTTTGATCGCAGGTTGCGGTCACGCTCCGATCGCAATCCGACTTCTGAGTTAATGGTGATGCCGCAACTCGACACTACAGGTTGCCCGTCGTCCGAAACGACCTGCCAACTATAGGCGTTCCGCCCCGTCGCTTCGTTTGCCAGCATAAGCACGTCGATCGCGGAGGAAAACGCATGCAGCGAAAAAGCCGGGAGCAGGTAAAAGTTCAACTTGGCGGGCAAGGGTTCCAGGCCTTGCTGTCGAACCTCTTTGTATTGACTTGTCTTCACACGAATAGCCTGGGTAAATTCATAGTTGCCCGACCAAATTCTCACGCGGGGTTCCTAGGGCGGTGCGCCCACAGGACTGTTCGATGTCACCTAGGAGCCGCAGCCCAACAACGGATGACGGCGCCGCGACGCAGCCTCGTACAATGCCGAATTTTTTCGGCGGCCGTCGGCCCAGCGTTGATCGTCTCAGCCTAGACTAGTTCTCAGTCTTACAAGAGGTTTCGCTCCTCAAGTACTTTGCGAGAAACCCTGAAGCACTCTAAAGCCTGTGGCACACCGCAATAGATGCCAACTATGTGGATCGCAGCACGGATCTCGTCCTTCGTGACACCATTATTGATAGCGCCACGACAATGGGTCTCCCATTCGTGCATCTTCCCTAAGGCGCCGATCATGGCCAAGTTCATCAACGACCTCGTCTTTAGATCGATGGCTTCATCTCCCCAGCCAAATCCCCAACACCAAGCCGTCATCGCTTCCTGGAAAGGGCGAGTGAATTCGTCTGCCAACGCGAGATTGTTCTCAACATACTCGGCGCCAAGTACGGCCTTTCTTCTAGACAGCCCCAGGTCAAAAAGATTTGGTTCCATTCTGTCCTCTATGTGCGAACGGCCTGCATTACCTTTGTTCGTCTTTCCAGTAGATACCCAGATCATGCCGCCGTTGGTGGAAGCGCTCTATATTATGGACTGCGTCGGTCTCGGCTTCCGCTACTACAAAGGCCATGATCGTCTCGAAAAGCGCCGTAACAGCGACGGTAGAGGGGAAAAATTGCGGGGTGTTGGTGGGTATGACGAAACGCTGATCTGCCCGGATGAGGATCGGCGATGCCGGGCTGTCAGATATTCCAACCACCTTGAGGCCGTAAGAACGGGCGACTTCGACAGCCTCCACGATCTCGCGTCGATAAGGTTTGAATGTCATCGCCACCAGGATGTCGCCCTTTTCGGCGTGGACCAGTCCATCGATAGGAAGCGATCCATCACGCGGGATAGCGACAACACCGCCCACGGCCATACTCGCAAGATAGGCGAAGTTTCGGGCGATGGAACTGGCGAAGCCTACGCCAAGCACATATGTCATTCGCGCCCTCACGATAGCGTCGGCGAGCTTCTTTATCTCGATTGCGCTCGTACCAGAAAACAGATTCTCGATATTCTCTATGGATGTCGACGCCATCTGGCTGTAGAGGCTGGCGAGCTTGCCGCCCTTCGAAAGTGATTGAAGCCATCGCGCTCGATCCGGAAAGTCTTCGCGCCCTCGCATGACTTGCTCTCTAAAGGGCCTACGAAAATCCTCGTATCCTTCAAAGCCTAGAGCGCGGGCCATTCTAACCAAAGTATTTGGCTTGACGTCGGCGCCTTGCGCCATGTTTCTGATCGACGTGATGCTGATCAGATTTGAGTTCTCGAGTACGTGGGTAGCGGCCTTGTTCAATTCCGGTGTGAACGAGATGAGCCTCCCTCTAATCTCTTCCAGAACCGCAGCCGCTGACCTTTCTGATGGTACATACATTCGCTTCATGGTTGACATCCATACAGTTGTTCGGCAGCGATGTCTATAGCGTGTTTCGTCAGAGAGGCTCAAGAATGTACGCGATGCACGCGCTGAAAGCACGGGCCCACGTTCCGCAGCTTGTGGAATGGCATAGCCTTGAAGGTCGCTCTCCGGCGCTGAAATGAACCGAGCTTCTGCCGGCAGACCGCTTACGCAGCTGAGCCGCCCCTCCCATTGCAACGATCAAAGTCTTGATCAGTAAACTGATTGCCAAATCTCCATGTCGCCTCGTCAATTGCCGAATGGCCGTGAGCTATTGCGGGATATGTCTCCCACAATCGAAAGGGATGCGCGCCGAAGCCTTGTCGAAACCGCATCTTGCATGTTTGGCGGCAGAGCGACAGCGGTGTCTGCCTTGGCCAAGAGGGAGATATCGTTGGAATCTGCAGAGGGGAGCCGTTGTCGCTCATGACGCGGGCTATCGTGACGCCGAGGCTGGCGTAGTAGGCCACCGCCGCCTTGAGGAAGGCGATGGCGCTTTCTTTTTTCTCGTCGGGCAGGATCTGCGAGAAGGCGATGCGGGAGGCGTCGTCGATGCAGACATGGACGAACTCCCAACTGCTGCCGCGCGAGCTGGCATTGCCGGTGCGCTTGCCGGTAATGCGATGACCGATGCGCTCGAAACGACCGAGCTTTTTGATGTCGATATGGATCATCTCGCCGGGATGCTCGCGCTCGTAGCGCCGGATCGGCTCGGCCGGTTCAATATCCCTGAGCCGCGACAGTCCGGCACGCTTGAGAACGCGGCTAATAGTGGCGGGCGAGACGCCGACCTCATGGGCGATGTGCTTGCCGGTCCAACGTTGCCGCCGCAGCGCCATGATGCGCTCGGCGATCAACGCAGCGGTGGCCGGTGGCATATGGGCGGGCCGCGAGGAACGGTCGATCATGCCGGCCCGCCCTTCGGACTTATAGCGCTCGAGCGCGCCACGATCTTGGCCGACACGCCGTAGATGCGCGCTGCATCGGCTTTGGAGAAAGCGCATTCTATCACCGACACCGCCATCTCCTCTCGACGTAGCGGCGTGATACGGGGATTCTTGTGGATGTTCATTCGGACCCTCCGGTGAGTGCTGAAGCCTGGTAACTCCAGTCTCCCCGGTCCGGTCCGAATGGACAACCTCCCGAAAGCTCACACCTAGCTAAGCTAGCGAAGCAGGAACAGCCGCGGCGCGCTGGCGCTTGCCCACACCGGCAATCCCTCCGCGCGTTCTTTGAGACCCACTCGGAACCTCCCAGCAGGCTGCTCGCGCGCCTGGTCACGTTTTGATGGTACAAGTTTTTTATTCAACGTTGACTAGCGTACGTATGTCCTATACGTTGAAACCATTCGATTAGGAGACATGACAATGAGTGTATCCCATGCGCGCGTGGTAATTGTCGGTGGCGGGATAATGGGCTGTGGGCTGGCATACCACCTGGCGCACGAGGCTTGGACAGACATAGTTCTCTTGGAGAAAGCCGAGTTGACGTCGGGATCTACTTGGCATGCAGCGGGCCAGATTACCCATTCGACATCGAGTTTCTCCTTAGGCAAATGCGTTGGTTACAATATCGATCTCTACTCCAAAGTGCTGGAGAAGGAGACCGGCCAGTCGGTGACTTGGCATGGCTGCGGGTCGTTTCGGCTCGCCTACACGGACGATGAGCTCGATTGGCTTCGTCAAACCCTGAGCGTTGGCAAGGCTCTTGGGTTCCCCATGGAATTGGTGGGGCCGGAGCGCATAAGGGAGCTACATCCATTCTACAATCTCGAAGGCGTTCAAGCCGCGCTCTACACACCTGATGATGGGCATGTGGATCCCTCCGGCGCTACATTCGCCTTGGCTCAGGGCGCGAGACAACTTGGTGCCAAAATCATTCGCCAGTGCCGCGCCACCGACATCAAGCGAGAGCCGAACGGCGAATGGAGGGTCTTCACGGAGCATGGCGAAATCGTTTGCGAACACGTTGTCAATGCTGGCGGCACCTACGCCCGCCAGGTTGGGAAGTGGGTGGGCCTCGACGTGCCCACCACGTCGATGACTCACCACTATCTGATCACGGATACCGTGCCGGAATTCATGTCCCTAGAAAGGGAGTTGCCCGTCATCAGAGACGACCGGCTTGTTTCAGGCTACATTCGAATGGAGCAAAAGTCCGGGCTCATCGGCATTTACGAGAAGGCCAATCCGAATGCGGTTTGGATTGACGAATGTCCTTGGGAGGCGGAGCACGAACTTTTCGAGCCGCATTATGACCGGATTATGCCATGGCTCGAGAACGCCATGGGGCGTATGCCTGTGCTTTCGCAGCTCGGCATCAAACGAGCCGTTCACGGAGCGATTTCGCATCCGCCGGACGGCAACCCGCTGATCGGACCAGCACCGGGGCTCAGGAATTTTTGGCTGAACTGCGGTTGCCAGATCGGTATCGGTTGGGGCCCGGGCCTAACGCGTGAACTGGCTCGTTGGATGGTTCACGGTGCGGCGGACATAAACATGCGCGACTACGATCCGCGGCGCTTCGGTCGGTTCGCCGACCAGGAATATCAGATTACAAAGGCGAAGGAGGACTACCTTCTGCGCCACGAGGTTCCGTTCCCTCATCTCAACAGACATGCCGGCAGGCCGGTCAAGCGCAGCGCGCTCTATGAACGTGTCAAAAGTAGGGGTGCTGTCTTCGAAGAAGTCTACGGATGGGAACGTCCGCGCTGGTTCGCGCACGACGGTGTCGAGCAACGAGACTACTATTCCTTCCGCAGGCCCGCTTGGTTTCCTCTTGTCCAGCAAGAGGTCAACAGCGTGCGCGAGCGCGCCGGCGTGATGGACATATCCGCCTTCACCAAAGTTCAAGTCTCTGGACCGGGAGCGGCCAAATTCATCGATAGGCTCATCCCGAACAGGCTGCCTTCGAAGCCTGGTCGCATCGCGTTGACTCACCTGTTGAGCGAGAACGGTCGCATCGAGTTGGAAACGACCATTGTTCGCCTCGCCGACGATCGCTTCTATTTCACCTGCGCGGCGTTCTTCGAGCAGCGCTTGCTGGACTATTTGAAGTTCGCTCGTACTGATCACGACGATGTAAAAATCACCAATCTGTCTGATGCCTGGGGAGCCTTGGCGCTCAACGGACCTCGCTCCCGCGATATCCTGGCCCCGAACACAAGCGCCGCCCTGACCAATGGGGCCTTCCCCTGGCTTACGGCCCAGGAGATCGAGGTCTCAGGGGAGAAGGTATGGGCTTTCCGGATGTCTTACGCGGGAGAGGTGGGCTGGGAGTTCCATGGACCAAGAGAGAGCATTCCGACTGTCTACGATGCATTGCATGAGATTGGCGACGCAATTGGGCTGATCGACTACGGCTCTTTCGCGATGAACGTCATGCGGTTGGAGAAGATGTTCAAGGGAGCTGGCGAACTTACCAACGAGGTCACTTTGCCGGAAGCCGATGTCATGCGCTTCGTCAAGACCGACAAGGCTGAGTTCAGAGGCAAGCAGGCCACACTGGCTGCGCAAGAGAAGGGCCCGCTGTGGATCTGCGCCTATCTGCAGATCGAGCCCGACGGGGTGTCGGATGGAAATGGCGGCGAAGCCGTGCTGATGGGAGACCGTCAAGTTGGATCGATAACCTCGATCGCCTACTCGCCATCCGTCGGCAAGATTCTCGCCTTTGCCTACGTGTCGCCTGATGTCGCGAGCCCGGGAACAAAGGTGGATGTCACGATCATGGGTGAAATCCGGAAGGCGGAGGTACTGGCCGAGCCGGCTTTCGATCCCGACAATGTTCGCCCCCGCGCCGATGCAGACGCAGGCAGCCAGAGGACGAGGGTAGCGGCCAATGCTTGACAATTCAGTTGCGCAGCCGGCTCAGAAGCAGTGGGTCGAGAGGGCGAAAGGTGTACTGCCCGGCGGTGGATTCGGTAATTTCGACCCCTCGATCGTTATTCGCGAAGGCCATGGCGCTCGTGTCCGGGATGAGGACGGGAAGGAATACGTCGACTACCTCATTGGCTCGGGACCGATGATCCTGGGACACGACAATGAAGAGGTCGTTGAGGCAATTCGAGAGCAGGCAGGAAAAGGACTGACGTTTTTCGCCAGCAACAGGCACGGCATAGAGCTTGCCGAAGCGATATGCCAAGCCGTGCCGTGTGCGGAAAAGCTGCGATTTGTTTCGAGCGGTGGCGAAGCCGATATGTACGCGATGCGCCTTGCTCGCGCGCATAGTGGTCGGAACCTCATTCTAAAATTCGAAGGCGGCTATCATGGCATGTCTTCAGATGCCCTGATCAGTGTCTTTCCCGATAGACTTGAGAATTATCCAAATGGAGTTCCGGATTCAGCGGGAATACCCGAACAGGTCCGCGAAGGCGTCTGCGTCGCGCCATTCAACGATCCGGAATTCATTCGGCAGTTCCTTGATGAACATGGAGAGAGAATAGCTGGTGTGATCGTTGAACCGCTTCAGCGCCAGATTCCTCCGCAGCCAGGATTTCTCGAAGTGTTGCGCGAAGAAACAACTAAGCACGGGATCGTGCTGATTTTCGACGAGGTGGTTACCGGGTTCCGTTTGGCCTACGGCGGGGCACAAGAAAAATACGGCGTTGTGCCGGATCTCTGCACCGTGGGCAAAATCGTGGGCGGCGGTCTCCCGCTTGCAGCAGTGGTGGGCCAAGCGGACATCATGGCTCATTTCGACAAGAGCGTCGTAGGGAGAGATCGCTTTACCCTGCAGATCGGAACCCTGAGCGGCAATCCGCTTGCTGCCGTCGCCGGCCTGAAGACGCTCGAAATCCTTCGCCGTCCGGACAGCTATGACCGGCTTCGCAAAAATGGGGAAGCCATCATGGGCTTCCTTAGGGATGCTCTCGATCAAACAGGACTCGATTACCAAATCGTTGGGGATCCTGTTCTTTTTGATGTTGTATTCACTCAGCGCTCGTTGAAGTCCTACAGAGATGTGCTCAAGGCAGACAATAGTTTGGCAGTCAGATTTAATGCTCAGCTCCGCGAGCATGGAATCTTCAAATCGCCAAGCAAGATTTATCCCAGCCTTGCTCTCTCCAGCAGCGATCTCGCTTGGACGCAGAACGCGATAATGGCGGCCGCCAAGCAACTGTCCGCCGAATAAGCGGCGCCATGCGATGAAACCGCGATTCGACAGTCTCGTCGTGCCAGATCGCGTTGCCTTTGTGGTGAGAAATGTAGCAGATTTCCGGGCGATGTCGCTATTTCTCGCGGGTTCCAGTTCTCCTAGATCGATTAAAGGAAAAGTCTTCCATGAATATCCTTGTGCCCGTGAAGCGGGTTGTGGATGCGAACGTCAAGGTCCGCGTGAAGGCTGATGGTTCGGCGGTGGAACTCGCCAACGTCAAGATGGCGATGAACCCGTTCGACGAAATCGCGGTGGAAGAAGCGCTCCGGCTGAAGGAAGCCGGCAAGGCCGAAGAGATCATCGTCGTCTCGATCGGCCCGCAGCAGGCGCAGGAAACCTTGCGCACCGCGCTCGCAATGGGCGCCGACCGCGCCATCCTGGTCAAGACCGACGAGCAGACCGAGCCACTCGGCGTCGCCAAGGTGCTGAAGGGCGTCGTCAACGCCGAGCAGCCCGGCCTCGTCATCCTCGGCAAGCAGGCGATCGACGACGATTCCAACCAGACCGGCCAGATGCTGGCCGCCCTTCTCGGCTGGGCGCAAGGCACCTTCGCCTCCAAGGTCGTGCTCGACGGCGACAAGGCCGAGGTGACCCGCGAAGTCGATGGCGGCCTGCAGACGGTGGAACTGAAGATGCCGGTGATCATCACCGCCGACCTTCGCCTCAACCAGCCGCGTTACGCCTCGCTGCCCAATATCATGAAGGCCAAGAAAAAGCCGCTCGACGAAAAGAGCCCGGCTGACTACGGCGCCGACGTAAAACCGCGCCTGAAGGTGATCAAGACCGAGGAGCCGAGCGGCCGCAAGGCAGGCGTCAAGGTCAAGAGCGTCACTGAGCTGGTCGACAAGCTCAAGAACGAAGCCCACGTGCTGTAAGGCTGGGAAGGGAAAAACATGACCATTCTCCTCATCGCGGAACACGACAACGCAACCCTTTCCGACCAGACCGCCAAGGCGCTCTCGGCGGCGCTGCAGATCGGCTCCGACGTGCATGTGCTGGTTGCCGGCAAAGGCGCCAAAGCAGCTGCCGACGCCGCCGCCAAGTTGAAGGGCGTCGGCAAGGTGCTGCTCGCCGAAGCCGACGAACTGGCCGAGCGCCTCGCCGAACCGACGGCGGCGCTCATTGTCTCGCTGGCCGGCGCCTATGACACCATAATCGCGCCGGCGACCTCGTCGGGCAAGAACGTCGCGCCGCGCGTGGCCGCCCTCCTCGATGTCGCGCAGGTTTCCGAGATCATCGAGGTGGTCTCGCCGGATACCTTCAAGCGGCCGATCTATGCCGGCAACGCCATCCAGACGGTGCAGGCAACCGACGCAAAGAAGGTCATCACTGTCCGTACCGCCTCATTTCGCGTCGCCTCCCAAGGCAATGCGGCTGCCGTCGAGATCATCTCGGCGGCAGCCGACCCCGGTGTGTCGTCCTTCGTTGAGAACAAGGTCTCGGACAACGATCGTCCGGAGCTAACTTCTGCCAGGATCATCATCTCGGGCGGCCGCGCGCTCGGCTCGGCGGAGAAGTTCCAGGAAGTCATCCTGCCTGTCGCCGACAAGCTCGGTGCCGCCGTCGGCGCTTCGCGCGCCGCCGTCGATGCCGGCTACGCGCCGAATGACTGGCAGGTTGGCCAGACCGGCAAGGTCGTGGCGCCTGACCTCTACATTGCCGTCGGCATATCCGGCGCCATCCAGCACCTTGCCGGCATGAAGGATTCGAAGGTCATCGTCGCTATCAACAAGGACGAGGAGGCGCCGATCTTCCAGGTTGCCGATTACGGCCTGGTCGGCGACCTGTTTGTGATACTGCCGGAGCTGACATCGCAACTGTAGCAGATCTTGCACGACCTTCGAGGCCTGAAAAGTGCGCGCGCCGACGATGCGTGAAAGTTAAACAACGTTCTTCTCGTTGAACTTGTAAGTGCCACCGGCCCAGAAGGCCCAGTTGCCACCCCACTCCTGGGTAGAAGCCACGACCATGAGCGTCGATTTTCCATCGCGCTGATTCCCCCCTCGAAAAGGTTGTGTGCGTCAAGTTCTGCAAAATGGGGCGGCCATGATGCTGGTCATGCGGCTTGGCGCAGAGCGAGCTTCTTGTGCTCGCGCAGGTCGTC
>NZ_JAMYOJ010000044.1:0-13673 GCF_040319795.1 Mesorhizobium sp. M0862 | reverse complement strand
CGTTCCTTCGCGGGAATCAGGTGACGTGAACAATCACCAGCCTGCCATGACCGCCCCCTCTCAGCGAATTTGCAGAACTCTCAGCACACTACCCGATTGCAGGCGAGCTTCCAAAAAGGTCGACCCAGACTCTCAAGGCCTGCTGCACAGAGCCACAGGCTGGGGGACTCTGAGCAAATCGGAAATCTGAGTCGCTTGCTCTGAACCGTCCGCGTCATGCTGCTGACCGGTTTTGATCCTCCGGGGCTCCGCATGGGCAATAGCGACGAAAATGCTGTCGAGCAGATCCTTGTCGCGGAGGAACTTGCCAAGCAAGGGACCTCGGCCAGTACGCAAAAACGCCCGGCACTCTTGCGATAGCCGCGGAATATGCGGAAGGTCCGTCAGGCGGTCCGTCAAAGGCAATCTCTAAGCACCGATTGTCGCTGATCATCCTGAAAGGATTTGTTTTTATTTCAGCGCGTTACGTCAGATTGGCGTATTTTCGGCGGCGTTTGAGTGGGCCTGAATCATTCCCACTCGATTGTTTATACAGCCTATAACCCATTGAACGACTGTCAGTATTTTCCATCACAGCAAAAAAGTCCGCCACCAGAACCGTCAAAAAATTACCCTTTTGATTTAAAGGAAAAATCGGCGCAAAAAATATTTTGAGGTTTCACCAACTATCGGGATCAATCGGACGATTTTTTGCAGTTTGTGGCGTTCGACAGCCGCGCCCAACACTTTTCGAAATTACCGTCACTGCTCCAGGTGCATTTGCGCGTTTCAAAATCAATGGCTATGGTAGGCCCGGAGGGCGAATGAAAATCGTTGATTTTGTTGAGTTCTTCGTGGGCCAAAATCTGAAAGCTTCCCGTATGCTCCCGCGACCCCGAACTGCCGACCATAGCTGACCTCGTTTTCCAAACCTTGGGAGACCAGGTCCAGAACGTCGGAAATTGGGGCCGGTTGCAGATCGGCAGCTGTGGCAACAGCCGCGCGACCAGCTGACGGTCTAGCGTCTCGATATGGCCGATGAGACTTGGGAAGTACGAACATGCGGCAGCTTGCAGGCAGTTGTAATCCGTGGAACGGATTTACGAGTTGACGCGCCGGATTAGGACGGGCTCACTTGCCTCGAAGTTCATCCTGTTGCCAACCAATTGCCATGTGGGCTCGCAGATGAATATGCGCCCCAGAAATAGTCAGGCTATCTGAGCAGATTGGTTGTAAGTTGCCACTGCGGTCCCTTCCCGGGGAGCATTCTCCTTTGCCTGCGCGAACCCGGATGGCTGTTGCCAGAAACCGCACCTGAGTATCTTTATGTGCTATTTTTGCTACATTCCTTAGATTTATGGCTTGAACTCAGCGTTTTACCGGTCACTAAATCAATAAGCGCTCACATATTTTGTAAATTTGTGAACAATCACGCTTGAGTTGTAGCGCCCGGAGATAAGGGCGCGGGGAAACGTTGGGATGGGCAAAATGAAAACAATAGTTATGCCGGCCATTGGCAAGCGCCTTGGCCTGCTGACGACGGTCGCCATATTGAGCTGTGGGAATGCTCACGCGCTCACTCTCCAGGAGGCGATGGCGGTTGCGGTGGAGTCCAACCCCGAAATTGGCCAAGCGATCGAAAACCGCGAAGCAATCGAATTCGAGCTACGCCAAGCGAAGGGACTTTATCTTCCCAGCGTCGATGTCGAGGCGTCGGCGGGGGTTCGTCGTCTCGACAATTCCTCCCGGCGTTCGCTGTCCATAGAGGATGACGCGCTCTATCCGGCGGAAGCCGATGTCGTTGTCACGCAGACGCTTTATGACAGCGGCGCAAGGCGGGCGGAACTGAACCGTCAGGCGTCGCGGGTCGACGGCGCATCGTTCCGGGTGCTGGAACGGTCTGAATTCATTGGACTGTCTGTCGTCCAGGACTATCTCGAATACATGCTGCAGGCTTCGATCGTTTCGGAAGCGAAGAAGAATCTGGGCTTTCACCAGGCAATCCTCGGCGACATCCGGCAAGGTATTGCAGGCGGCGCGTTGAACGAGGCTGATCGCCAGCAGGCCGAGGAGCGGCTGTTCGCTGCCAAGGCACGTATGCAGGAGGCGACCGAAGAACTGGAGGCTTCCAAGATACGGTTCTTCAAGACGGTCGGTAAGCCGCTGACCAACGCGTCAAGGCCAGGCGATGTCTCGAGCGCGCTGCCAAGGTCGCTCGACGACGCGCTAGGGCTGGCGCGACAGAACAATCCGCGCGTCCACATGGCCAACAGCGATATCGACGCCGCCGCCTCCCTGGTGGATGCGGCGCGGGCGAAATTCGGGCCCTCCGTCATCGCCGAAGGCCGCGCCCGCGGCGGCTATGACATCGACGGCGACGATGGCGACGCTAGCGACCTGCAGGCGCGGCTGGTGCTGCGCTGGAACCTCTATCGCGGCGGCATCGACAAAGCCAACGAGCAAGAGCAGGTCCGCCGCACCAGCGAGCAGCGCCTTGTGCTGCACCAGGTTCTGCGCGAGATCGAGGAAGCCGTCCGTACGTCATGGGATCGCCGCTTCCGGCAGGCCGATCTGGCAAAGACATTGAAGCTTCAGGCTGCCGCCAACGAAAGGCTGGTGGCGTCCTATCGCGAGCAGTTCAAGGTCGGACAGCGCTCGCTGCTCGACGTGCTCGACGCGCAGAACACGCGGTTCAACACAGCTACGCTTGCCGACACCGCATCCTACGCGTCGCTTTTCGCGCAGTACCGGCTGCTGGCGGCAACCGGGCAGTTGCTGAAGACCATGAATCTTCAGCCGGCAAAACAGGCCACCGCCTATGCCAAGGCCGAGTTCAATGCGCCTGAAACGGCCGACACCGAAACGTATGCGCGCACGCCGTCGGAGCAGACGAACGATCTGCCTTTCGACATCCTCGCACCGGTAAGAAAGAAGTAGGAAGGTCAAGGACGAACGATAGTCCTGCGGGCTGATCGTGAACCCACAACCCAAAATCCTCTCCCCAAAAGAGGCGTTCAAGGCCTGCTTCTCCGCTGTTGCCGGGTACCTCGGCAGGCCGAGTTCCGAGACCGTGCTGTTTGCCGGCGTGCCGCTGTCAGACACCCGCATCGATATCGACGCCATCCGGCATCTTGCCGAACGCATCGGTCTTGAAATCACGGAATTCAGCCATCGCGACTTTCTTCGCGGACGCATCGACCTTCCCGCCATTCTGTTTCGCGTCAGCCAGTTGCCGGTTGCGCTGCTTGCCCAGACCGAGGACGGTGGATTTACGACCGCTCCCCAGGAAGACGGGCGCACCACAATTAGCAAATCCGAGTTTTCCGGAAGTTATATTAGTGGCGGCGTTTCCTTCTCGATAACCTATGCCAACGCAGTAGAGGCGATGAGCGTCGGTTCGGCGGCCAAGATCGAGCGGCGACATTGGCTGACCGGCACGATGGGGCCGTTCTGGCGCACCTATTCGAAGGTCATCCTGTCGGCGGTATTCATCAATCTGCTGGCTCTTGCCTCACCGATCTTCACCATGAACGTCTACGACAGGATCTTGCCGAACAAGGCGATATCGACGCTCTGGGTGCTGTCGATCGGGATCGGCGCGGTCATTCTGTTCGACCTGCTCTTGAAGACCGCCAGAGCGTCACTGATCGACTATGCCGGGCGCAAGGCCGATCTTCGCATCTCCTATATGCTTTTCGAGAAGGTGCTGAATTCGTCCTTGTCCGCAAGGCCCGGCTCAACCGGCGAATATGCAAATCGGGTGACCCAGTACGAGTTCGTGCGCGAGTTTTTCACGTCGAACACCATCAGCGTCTTCATCGACACAGCCTTCGTTTTCGTCTTTCTTCTTGTCATCTATGCGATAGGCGGTTGGCTGGTCGTCATACCGGCCATTGCCTTTGTCGCCTCGGTGATCGTCGGGCTGATCACGCAACGGCGCATCGGCAAACGCGTTGCCGCTTCCATGAACGAGGCTTCGCAGCGCCAGGCCCTGCTGGTGGAATCCATCTCCACGCTGGAAACGATCAAATCGCTGCGCGCAGAGGCTTACCTTCTGCGAAAATGGGCGGAGCATTCCAAGAACGCATCCAACACGTCCGAGAAGATCAAACAGCTTTCGGCTGCCGCCGGCAACATAACCCAAGCCATCCAGCAGATGGTCACCGTCGCTTTGATCGTGGCCGGCGCCTATGCCTTTTCGGAAGGGCATGTCTCGACCGGCGCCATCATCGGCACCGTCATGCTGGCGGGCCGGGCGGTGGCCCCGCTTGGGCAGATTGCGATCACCTTGTCCAGACTTCGCCAGGCGATGCTGTCCCTGCGAATGGTGAATTCGATCATGGCGCAGCCTGAGGATCGGCCGGACACGGTTGGTTTCGTCAACCGCCCCATTCGCAACGGTGCAATGGCATTCAGGAATGTCGGCTTTGTCTACCCGGGTTCCGAAAACGAAGTGCTGACCGGCCTGAATTTCTCGGTGAAGCCCGGTGAGCGGATCGGCATCATCGGCCGCATAGGCTCGGGAAAGACGACCATGGGGCGGCTGATCGGCAGGCTTTTCCTGCCGACCTCCGGCGAGCTGCTGCTGGACGGGATCGACATCCGCCAATATCACCCATCTGAGGTTCGCGCCGCGGTCGGGATCGTCGCGCAAGCCAACGATCTATTTTCCGGCACCATCAAGGAAAATCTCCTGATGGCGTGCCCGGAGGCGACCGATGAGCAGATCGTCGAGGCGGCCAAGGCTGCAGGCGTCGACGACTTCGTCTCCCGCCATCCGCGAGGCTACGACATGAATGTCGGCGAGCGCGGCACCAATCTCTCGGGCGGTCAGAGGCAGACAATGGCAATTGCCCGCCTGTTGCTGACCAAACCGAAAATCGTGTTCCTGGACGAGCCGTCCGGCTCGATGGATCTGGCTTCCGAGCGCCAGCTGATCAAGCAGCTCAAAGTGGCTTTCGATCGCAACACGACCCTGATCGTATCGACGCACCGCTTCAGCATGCTCGAGCTGGCCGACCGCCTGATCGTCATCGAGCAGGGCAAGATCGTTGCCGATGGACCGAAAGACCAAGTGATACAAGCGCTGCAGAAAACAAGCGCCTGACGAACAGAATTATGCGTGAACACAGCACGTTGGGACGTGGTAAATGCTAGCCAGGGAAGACCGTCCGCCGCTTTTTGCGTCGGCTTCGATATTCATTATCGGGGCGCTTTTTGCGAGTTCGGTAGCCTGGGCATCCTTCGCCGAGGTCGATGAAATCGCACGCGGCGACGGCAAGATCATACCGGCGTCGAAGACCCAGATCATCCAGGCCAGCGAGCCGGGCGTGGTTCAGGAAATCGCCGTGACGATCGGTCAGGTCGTCAAGAAGAATGACCTCATCATTCGTCTCGACAACACCTTCAACACTTCCAGCCTTGGCGAGCAGCAGGCCAAGGCGCGGGCGCTGCAGACGCGCATTGCACGGCTCCAATTCGAACAGACCGGCAGCCTCGAGGGCGCGTTTCCCTGTCCGTCAGAGATCCAGAAGGTGGCGCCGGAAATCTGTGACAACGAGCAGAAGCTGCTAATCGCGCGGCGCGACAACTTCGAAGTCAAACTGTCGGTTCTAAAGTCGCGGCTCGATCAGCGTGAGAAGGAACTCGACGAAGCCAACGCCAATGCCGATCGCCTCACCAAGAACCTGGCCGTCAGCGACCAGGAGGCGAAGCTGGTCGAAGCGATGGTCAAGAAAGGCCTGATGGCGCGAACCGAGCAGCTCCGCGTCGAGCGCGAGCAGACCGAGCTCAATGGTCAGCTGACGCTTGCCGGAGAGACCATCAAGAAAGCCAGGTCTGCCATCACGGAAGCCAAGCTTCAGGTCGACGAACTTGGCCTCCAGCTGCAACAGGAAGCGCTCAGCGATCTGACGCAGGCGCTGGCCGATCTCTCGGTGGTGGACGAGACGATACGCGGTGCCACCGACAAGGTGGCGCGTACCGATATCCGTTCGCCTGTCGATGGTATCGTCAACACGCTTGACATCAACACGGTCGGCGCCTTCGTCCAGCCCGGCGCGGTCGTCGCGGGTATCGTGCCGACGTCCGAGACCCTGCTGGTCGAAGCCCGGGTCTCACCGCGGGACGTCGCCTTCATCCGGCCGGGCCAGGATGCCCTGATCAAGGTGACCGCCTATGACTTCTCGATCTTCGGCGGCATCGAAGGCAAGGTGTCGAACATCACTGCCGACAGCCTTGTCGACCAGAAGACCGGCGAACCGTACTATCAGGTGCGTGTCGCCACCGACAAATCGACCCTGACACGCGACGGCAAGACCTATTCCATCATCCCCGGCATGATCTGTTCGGTCGACATCAAGACCGGACGCAAAACGATTCTCACCTACCTTCTGAAACCAATCAACAAGGCGCGGGAGGAGGCAATGAGTGAGCGATAGTGCGATCTCCCGCCCGGTCGATCGCGACCGGCTGCTGCCACCGCTGGCGAGTGAGGATTTCGGTCTCGAGTTCCGGGTTGTGGCGCGTGGCGGCACGCGCCGCGGCATTCGTCTGGAACGGGCGTTCTGGACATCGCTGAAGCAGATGGCGGAAAGCCGCAAATGCACGATCGGCACACTGATCGAGGAAATTGCAGAGAGCCACGCCAACGCCGGAAACCTGACATCGGCAATTCGCGTAGCCTGCATGCGTGGATTGGCCGACCAAAACCTCACCTTGCAGAGGCTCGCGTCGATCAAGACCATCAGCGCCATTCTCGTCGCCTGTCCCTCGCCGGCCTTTGCCCTGGCATCGTCGAAGAAGATCCTGACCTTCAATGCGCCGTTCCAGCAACTGGTGCGGCGGCAATTGCCGGTGGCGCCGAACGAGGACGCGCGCCAGGATCTCAAGCTGGCGCTGGACCTCAATGTCGCCGACATATTCGCCAGGCTCGACGCCAATGGCGAGACGCCGGTCGCGACCGGTTTCGTCATAGGCGCCGGCGACCGCCGCTACCGCGGTCAACTGAGCGCGGTGCGGGCGCCGGTGGTCGAGCCGGAACTGCTGATGGCGTTCGTCTTCGGCGGCTAGAGCAATTCCGGGAAAAGTGTGAGCGGTTTCCGTGGAAAATTGCGTCAAACAAGAGATAGAGCGCTCAAGACTCTCTGATGGGAGCTTACGGCTGCACACCTTCACCAGGCGCGACCGTCGAAAGGCCGCCCTTGATATCGGCTGTTTGAGCAGAACCGGTCTTCGCGCCATGGATCCACGCGCGATCGGTGCTGAACGAATACAGCGGCACGTAGGTCGGCAGGTCTGTGTCGCGGGAAACTACATTGCTCAAACTGTCGAGAATGAAGACGCCGCTGCCGGTGCTGACCGACAGCACGGCATGAAAGAAACCGCGCTTGCGATCCTGCAAGACGACCAGCGACATGCTCTGCGCCGGGATGCCTGCATGCAGCAGCGCGGCCATCTTGAGGATGGCGAAATCCTCGCAGTCCCCTGCCCGCCGCTCAAGGATTTCCGCGGGCTTGGCCCAGTAGTCGAGCCTGCCGTAAACCGCGCTGTCCTTCTTGTAGGCGATGGCGCGATTTATACTTGAGTTGACGAAGGACAACTTGTCGATGAAGCGCTTGTTCCCGGCTGCCTTGACGATCTCGGCAAAGGCGCTGTTCTTGCGTTCGCACGCGCTGCTCGCGGTACAGTCGACAATTGCCTTGTAGACCGGCGCCCAGCGCGCCGAAACCGGGAAATTGCGCATCGATAGGGCAACAGAACCGAACACGCCGGGAATGATCGCCGCCGTCTGGATCGGGTCGATCCCGGCGGCGGGCGGCGCGATCGAAGAACCACGCTTTTCATCAACGGCAACAGGACCATAGCTGCTGAAAATCATGCCGATCCGGTAGGCTGGAACCGGCTGCCATGGCTGCGGCCGAGCCAGCGAAACGCCGCCGAGACTGGAAGGGGTTTCGACCGCCGCCAGAACTCCAGCGGCAGCGCCGGCATTCACGGCAATTGCTTTCGCGGATGATGGCTGCGGCAGGCTTGTGATCGCCATTGCCAGCAGGATGAGCCTGAGCCCGGTTATTCCCAGGGCAGTTTTTTCTTTTTTCATAACGCCCACCTCTTGACTGTGGACGGTACCAATCTTGTCTCAAATTACTGGAAAGGAAGGTGGATAAGTTTCCTTCAATCGGGAATACCCATTTTGTGTAAAATTTTATTCAAATTTATACTTCTGTTTACCAATCCAGCTCAGCCGGCGGATATCAAACGAGGCGCGGCGCGGCCAATGCATATCAGATTATATCTTCCGGGTTTACCACGCGTAAAAAATGCCGAGACTTGCATACCAGGATATATGAAATTGATTGCGGGACAGTTGCAAAGCAGAAGTCGTCACTGTCTCTATCCGGGAAATGCCGGAGGGGTTTGGCGATGACGACGAGTAACGATTTGGATACCGTCTCGAATTCTTGGGACGAGCACTCTTCACATGAACATGGCGGCTCGCCATCGCAGGCAGGCATCCAGGTAGCGCAGGCCGCTCAGGCGGCGCCTGCCGAGCCGGTGCCGGTCGATGTCGGCAGTGGCGCACCCGTTCAGCCGGCAGCACCCGCGGAGGCGAAAGCGCCGGCGGCAGCCGCGCCGCATGAATACGTGGCCGACGCCAGCAACATCGTGAAGCTTCCGGCGGACGTCTCCATCGACAACATCAAGGTCGACGGCCACAATCTGTTGCTGGAACAGGCCGACGGTTCAGTCATCCTCATCAAGGATGGCGCGCTCAACGTGCCGACCTTCATCATCGGTGATGTCGAAGTTCCGCGCGTGGCCTTGCTGGCCGCTCTTGAAGCGAGCCACGTCGATGTCGCCTTCGGTGCCGATGGTTCGATCTCGGCCGGCCCGGGCGGCGCCCCAGGCAGTGCCGGCGGCGACTTCACCATTCCCCCAGGTGGTATCGGCGACGGCTTCGATCTTTCCGCATTGTTGCCGCCGACGGACCTGCAATTTGGACGGCTGGAGCCGCGTGAGCTGACGATCGGGGTCAGGGAAGAAGATACGACGCCGACAATCGACATTGGCTCCGGATTTGTCGTCAACGAGGCCGCGCTTTCCGACGGGACGGACCCGGCCAGCACCGCCGAGCAGGTTTCAGGGACCTTCAACATCGTCTCGGGTGATGGCATCGGGACGCTTGTCATTGACGGTGTGGACGTGACCAACGGCGGCAGCGTTGCCGGGCAATACGGCACGCTCGTGGTCACCGGCAATCCTACGAACGGCTATAGCTGGATTTATACCCTTGCCGACAACACTCTTGATCATCACGACAACTCATCGACCGGAACGACCGAGGGGGTTTCCGACAGCTTTGCCGTCGTGGTTACAGACACAGACAATGATCCGGCCACCGCGACCCTCAATATTGGTGTGCTGGACGACGGCCCAACGCTTTCGGTCCAGGCAACTGCGCAAGCGGCACAGTTGCTTTCGGTCGAACTCGACGAGACGGTCGGCGGCGACCGCTACAATAGCGGCGAGACTGAAGATGCCGGCGGTAACGCCAACACGGATGACGGCGTTGGCCTGGCCCAGGTGACGACCGGCCTGGCGGGTGGCCTTTCTTCGCTATTCGCCGTTGGCGGCGTCTACGGTGCAGACGGACCGGGCAGCACGACCGGGCAGTTGGCATTCACCGGCATTCCGGCCGGTGGCCTTGCCACGAATCTCATTGCCACGGACGGCGGGGCCATTACGCTCTTCCTCGAAGGAGGAGTGATTGTCGGCCGCGACACGCAGGGTGATCAGGTCCTGACCATTGCGATCACCGGCGCGCCCGGCGCAGAGCAGTTGCAGACCACGCTCTACGAAGCGCTCAACCATGGCGCCGACGGCAACAAGTTCGATTCCGAACTCAATCTGTCGCTGACCAATGGCGGCCAGGTTCAGCTGCAATATGAGGTAACGCGCCAGGACGGCGACGGCGACACCATTACCGAGAAGGCGACCGTCGACCTGATCAACGGCCAAGGCTCCGCATTCTCCTTCGACGACGATGGGCCAAGCCTAACGGTCGGCGCCCACGATGGAGCGGCTGGCCTGCTTTCCGTCGAGCTTGACGAGACGGTTGGCGCGGATCGCTACAATGGCGCTATCGGCGAGACCGAAGATGCCGGCGGCAACGCCAACACGGATGATGCCGGTCCGGGCCTGGCGCAGGTCAACACCGCGGTAGCAGGCGGACTGACCAATCTGTTCACTGTCGGCGGCAGCTATGGTTCGGACGGTCCTGGTACCGTTACCGGGAATCTGAGCTTTACCGGCATTCCGGCCGGTGGCCTTGCCACGAATCTCACCGCCACCGACGGCGGCGCCGTCACGCTCTTCCTCGAAGGAGGAGTGATCGTCGGCCGCGACACGCATGGCGATCAGGTTCTGACCATCGCGATCACCGGGGCGCCTGGCGCCGAGCAGCTGCAGACCACGCTCTACGAAGCGCTCAACCATGGCGCCGACGGCAACAAGTTCGATTCCGAACTCAATCTGTCGCTGACCAATGGCGGCCAGGTTCAGCTGCAATATGAGGTAACGCGCCAGGATGGCGACGGCGACACCATCACAGAGAAGGCGACCGTCGACCTGATCAACGGCCAAGGCTCCGCATTCTCCTTCGACGATGACGGGCCGAAGGTTACTGGCACCGCCCAGGTCACCGCGAATGTCGACGAAGACGGTCTGCACAACAGCCAGTCCACCGGAAATGCCGACAATCTTCAGCCTGGCGAAGTGACCGGAACAAACTCCGCGGTTGCCATCGGTGCTGCCGGCGCATTGAATGCAATCGTCGACTTCGGCTCTGACGGCCCGAATGCGACTTCGGCCTTCGGCCTTGTCACCCAAACCACCCCATCGGATTCGGGATTTGATTCGAAAGGCGGCAATGTCCTCATCGTCTCCGACGGCACGACCCTGACCGGCTATGTCGATGTAGGCGCCGGCGCCGGCTATCAGGCGGGCACGGATCGTCCTGTTTTCACCCTGACCGTCGGTGCGGACGGCTCCTATGTCTTCACCCTGATCGATCAGATCGATCATCCGACTCTGGATATGCTCCCGGGCGACAACACCGAAAATACGCTTGCCAATGGCGGTATCGATCTTTCGGCCTTTGTCGTTGCCATGGACGGTGACGGCGATACCATCGGACTGGCGGCTGGTACATTCAAGGTCCAGGTGCTCGACGACGTTCCGCAGATCGTCGCGCGGGATGCCGGCACGACGACCACAACCACGACCGAAACGATCGTCTACACGCTGCAGGCCGGCAACACCGATGTTCGCGGCATGGATGGCGCAGGCAACCACGACATCAAGCTCAGCGCCGTCGACATCAACGAAGGCGACAATTCCGTCAACACCACCGGCACCAAGATCGGCGTTGGCGACGGCCAGATCATCGACGGATACGAAACCCATCCGCATTTGACCGGCCCCGAAATCGTGACGATGGACTTCGTCAACAATCTTGTCATCGCCCCCAACAATCCGAATCCGCCCAGCATCACCGACGGTGGTTCATACGACGTCGACTCGGTCAAGTTCACGATCGATGTTGCGGAAGCCCAGGGTGTCGAAGCCGCCGTGATGTTCATCGGCGCCAAGGACGGTGGCACATTCGAGCCGTTCACCGTGAGCATCAATGGTGTGCTGACGGCCGGCACGGCTGTCTTCGAGGGCGGCGTGCAGGTGGGCTATGCCTTCGCCGGCGTGCCCGATGGTGCGACTGTCGAGGTCATCGGCAGCACCCCGTTCGACCAGCTCAAGGTGGGCAACTACAACGATTTTACCTTCGATTCCAACGCTGGCGGAACCGATGCGACCCTGACTGGCGGCAACCCGTTCAAGATCTTCGGCATCGAAGCCAAGGTCACGACAGTCACAACGCAGACCGAGGTCTTCCGGGTCAGCCACGACGAGTCCGCCGGCGTCAACAACGCCGCAGATCCCAATCCGGCGGATGACACCGCTCTCTCCCCGCCAGCTCTGGTGGACGAGCCGGGGGCGTTGGGCTACGCAAAATCGTCAGCCAGCGCGCTCGGCCTTTTCAACGCCTCGGTCGGCGCCGATGACGACGCGACATTCTCGTTTGCCGTCACCGACGCGATTGGCAATCCGCTGTCAAACGTCGATTCCGGCCTGAAGACACTCGACGGCTCGGCGATCATGCTCTCGACAAATGCGGACGGCGTTCTCGTTGGTTCTGCCAACGGCGTCGACGTCTTCAAGGTTTATGTCGATCCGACCGGAGCGGTCTGGATCGGGCAATATCAGCCGATCGCTCACAATGTCGACGGTTCAAGCACCGCAGCCTTTGACGACATAGCGACCGTCGCCGCCGACCTGCACGTCAAGGCCACCATCACCGATTTCGACGGCGACACGAGCACCGCCGTATCCCATGTCGCGTTGAGCATCGAATTCCAGGATGATGGCCCGGTTGCGGTCAACGATCAGGACTCGGTCACCGAAGATGGGCCGCTCACGGCAGACGGCAATGTGATCACGGGCGTGGGTGGCGCCGACGCAAACGCAACCGACGGCCACGCGGATCACCTCGGCACCGACGGCTTGGGCTCGATCACCTGGGACGGCGCCGTTGCCAACCACGTTGCTGGAACCTACGGCCAGCTTACGGTGGGCGCCGACGGCAGCTACACATATGTGCTCTACACCCAAGCCCAGAACCCGGCCGGGTATGCCGCGGTACAGGCGCTGGATGTCGGCCAGACCGTGGCCGAGAGCTTCGACTATGCTGTGGCGGATGGCGACGGCGATACCGCTCTGGCGTCCCTGACCATCACCATCAACGGCACCAACGACGTGCCGCAGATCGTCGTCGACCAGGGCAACCCGGCCGGCGCGCACGACCTGGTCTATGAAGCCGGCCTTGCGGCGGGCTCGGCGGCCGGCAACGGCAGCACGGTGGCGACCGGCACCTTCACGGTATCGGACCCCGACGGCCTCGACGACGTCCAGAGCGTCACCATCGGCGGCACCACGGTTGCCATCGGCAGCCTCAACGGTTCGACCTTCCCGGGCGACCACGGCACGCTGCTGATCACCGGCTACAACGCGGTAACTGGCGTAGCGACCTACCAGTACACGCTGACCAGTCCGACCACGGACGTTCCCGCCGTCACCGAGACCGAGACCTTCTCGCTCACCGTGTCGGACGGCACCTCCTCGTCAGCCCCGGCGGCAATCGTCATCACCATCGTCGACGACGTGCCGACCGCACACGCCGATACCGACAGTGTTGCGTCCAACCAGTTCACCGCCGAGACCGGCAATGTGCTGAGCGCGGTTGGCACCACCTCGCCGGTCACCGGCATCGACGTCAAGGGCGCCGATGGCGCTGCCGTGGTCGGCGTTGCCGCCGGCAACACCAATCTCGATGTCGACAATGCCGCAACGCTCGGCACCCAGGTCCAGGGCAGCTACGGCAAGCTGACGCTCAACGCCGACGGCTCCTACTCCTATGTTCGCGATGCCGGCACGCAGGGCGGCGTCAGCGATGTCTTCACCTACACCATCAAGGACGGCGACGGCGACACCTCGCACACCACGCTGACCATCGCCATCGGCGATTCAACCCCGACCGACGCCATTCCGGCTGCCGGCGGCGCCACCACCACCGTCTATGA
>NZ_JAMYOJ010000043.1:0-15554 GCF_040319795.1 Mesorhizobium sp. M0862 | reverse complement strand
GGACGACCTGCGCGAGCACAAGAAGCTCGCTCTGCGCCAAGCCGCATGACCAGCATCATGGCTGCCCCATTTTGCAGAACTTGACGCACACAACCCTTCCACAATTAATCCCGCCGCTCTCATCTTGGCGTGAAGTCGATCTCCGGCGTCAATTGCCGGCAATATGCGCAAACCAGGTCAATCGTCGTTTGCACATCATCCAGGCAAACAACTTCGGACGGGGTATGCATGTAACGCAAAGGCACGGAGAGCACCCCACTTGCGACGCCGCCTCGGTTCTGCTGCATGACACGCGCGTCGGTAGGGCTTGAGCTGCCCACCGCCTGAAGCTGAAAAGGTAGGCCCTCTTTCTCGGCCACCGACTTCAGCAGTTTGAACACCACCGGGTTGGTGTTGGCGCCTTGAGTGATTGCCGGCCCTTTCCCAAGGTCCAGTTTGCCCTGATCCTCGGCGCGAGCGCGCGGATAGTCCATTGCCACGCCCATATCGATTGCGAGGCCGGTTCGAGGCGCGATATTGAACGCCGAGGTCATCGCGCCTCGGGAACCGATTTCCTCTTGAACCGTACCCAGGATATAGAGCCCCACGCCGGGGTGAACGCCTCCCTCCTCGGAGAGGCAGCGCAGCACCTCGGCGCCGATGAGGAGGCCGACCTTGTTGTCGAACGCTCGTCCGACAGCAAGGTTGCCCTGGAGCGCTGCAAACTCGCCGTGGATAGTGACCGCGCTGCCGACCTCTACGACCTCCAGCGCTTCCTCTCGCGAACTCGCGCCGATATCGATCCATAGTTCCATCAGCGAGGGAGTTTGGGACGTGTCAGAGGCTTTGAACGTCTGGATTGCCTTGCGACCTACGACGCCCAGGATCGGCTCCTTGCCATGCACCCAGACACGCTGGCCGATTTCAGTGGCAACGTCCGTTCCACCTATGGTGCTGAAGAAAAGAAAGCCGTCATCGTCGATGTAATGGACGATGAAGCCGACCTCATCCATGTGCCCGGCATACATGAAGCGCATAGACGCCTCAGGATTTATGATCGCCGTGACATTGCCCATGACGTCCGTCGTCAACCTGTGGGCATACGGACGAACATACTCGCGGAAAAGCTCCGCTACGGGTTGCTCAAAGCCGCTCGGCGACGGGGTCGCCACAATTTCCTTCAAGAACTTGAGTGATTCATCGCGCATCAAGCTGACTTTCACGGTTCAAGGGGCGGAGGGCCATTCGAGCATGGTCATACTCGCCGGGCTTCGCGCCAATTTTGGCCTTCTTCGGTGCGATCGCCCGCGAATTGGTCAGCCCAAGGCAGGTTGTGGAGCCAGGCTTCGCGCCGGGGGGTCCAAAGCTCGTATGTCGGGAGAAGGTCGTTTGGCGCATCGTCGAGAGTGCCGGTCATGATCTCGGCTTCGTCGTCGCGAAGATTCACCACGCGCGACCCGCATGCCGGACAAAAACCTCTGCCGTTGAACGCCGCAAGCTCGCCCTTGCACTGGTAAGCCGACCGCGGCCACACGGCAAAGGCACTGTAGGTGCTGCCGCTGGTTCGCTTGCAATCCTGGCAATGACACAAGCCAACGCGCAACGGCGCGCCGGTAACAACATACCTCACAGACCCGCAAAGACAGCCGCCGGTCCGCTCTGTCTTGTCAACCTCGTCGTTCATGGTCGCCGCCGGCATGAGTGAGGGAAGCGTGTTGGACTCCGCTCTGGTGTTTGCATCGAGGCATCAAGTTAATGGGCAATGTCTTCAACAAGGCCCAGCTCCAAAGCTCTCGCTGCCATCAGGTAGCAGCTGTTCAGGGCATGGTCGCGCAGCTCTTCCAGCGATGTTCGAGAACCTTGGACGAGATCGGCGAACCCTTCATTCTCGAGTCGCTCTGCCGTTTCCAACAGCGCAAGTTGTTCGCGAACGATCTGAAGACAGCTTCGAATTGGTCCATTCAGAACCAAGTCTTTCTCAAGCCTTCTTTCATGAATCAGCAGGACTGCTTGCGGGCAAAGGAACCTGCAGGCTTTCGGGAAAGCGGCAAGGACCGTTACCCCGGCAGAGTAAACCGTATTCTTGCCAATGATGTAGCCGTTGCGGCCCGAGTGTTTCAGAAAAAGTTTGAACTCTAGAGCTAGACGTCGCGCGCCGTCGGCGTCGCCTCCGGGCGTGTCGATTTCAACGTAGAGATCGTCTTCCCCGGAACGCACGGCTTTCAAATCGTCCAAGGCTTTGGTGACGACAGTGTCATCAATCAAGCCGTGTATACGCAAGTTTGGATCGAACAAAAGCCGGTGAAGGTCTGGAGCGGGCGGCGGGGAGACGGTGTGTTCGGCTGACTGGGGCAACAGGT
This sequence comes from Mesorhizobium sp. M0862, assembly GCF_040319795.1. Lineage (NCBI taxonomy): Bacteria > Pseudomonadati > Pseudomonadota > Alphaproteobacteria > Hyphomicrobiales > Phyllobacteriaceae > Mesorhizobium > Mesorhizobium sp. M0862. Next base: position 13,215 of record NZ_JAMYOJ010000043.1, on the reverse strand, counting down.
CCATATAGGCATCCTCATTATGGGGGCCGAACTTAGTTGGTACCCTTTTGTTCCCTTGAGGGAGTTCGAGCGGTGGTGATCACAGCCGCGTCTCTCGGCGGCTGTGGAGCTCCCTCTTTCATTGCAGATCCTTTTCGCACCAGGCCCGGTAGAGGCACCTCAGCCGCTAGGTTGGCTCCATGGGCATATCGGGCATTTGCCGGAGCTGACGCAGTCGCTTTGCTGATTTCTGCCACGTCCGGGACCAGTCCTGTGGACGGTTGAACTCGACGGCCTCAATGGTTCCCGGCTGCTGCCTTCCGGACCCTGCGGTCGGGCTATTTTTCCTGGCCGTGCCATTTTTCCGGGGGGCTGAAACAAACAGCTTTGTTGGCAGTTCTAGCGTCCGGAGCACCGGCTCCGCGCGGCGCGGCCGAGCGGCCGGGGCTGTCCGGCAGGAGGTCCAGCAATGTCTCACGATATGCAAAGACGATTTGCAACGCGCTTGATCGCGGTTGCGCTGATGCTCTCGGCCAGTGGCGTGGCGCCTGTCCTGGCCCAGGATACCCCGACCGACTTCACAGCGATCATCCAGCAGAAATTGCCGGCCGTGGTCGCGATCACGACCCGGGAGGTTGTCCAGGACCAGACGACGGCGGGCGACTTTACAAGTCCGTTCGACGGCCAGGGCCTCGGACCCGTTCAGCCGCAGGTGAGGGAGGCGCTTGGCTCCGGATTTGTGATCAGTGCCGACGGCTACATCGTCACCAACAACCATGTCGTTGCCGATGCGACAGAGATCCATGTCGTATTTTCCGACAAGGAAACGGCGCCGGCGCAATTGGTCGGCCGTGACCCCGCCACCGATATAGCGGTGCTGAAGGTCGACCCGCGGCCCAACATGACCACGACCAAATGGGGTGACTCGGATGCAATGCAGCCGGGCGCATGGACAATCGCGATCGGCAGTCCCTTCGGGCTCGGAGGGACTGTCACTGTCGGCGTTCTTTCGGCCCGCTCGCGAGACATTCAAGCCGGGCCGTATGACGATTTTCTCCAGACGGACGCGTCGATCAATCGAGGCAACTCGGGCGGTCCGCTGTTCAACGCACGTGGCGAGGTGATCGGCGTCAACACCGCCATTGTCTCGCCGTCGGGCGGCAGCATCGGGATCGGATTTGCGGTGCCATCGCGCACCGCCCAGAGCATCGCCGACCAGTTGATTAGAACCGGCCGGATCGAGCGTGGCTTCATCGGGGTCCGCCTGCAGGACATCACGCCGTCGCTGGCTGAGGCCCTCGGGATGAAGGATGACAAGGGCGCGCTGGTTGCTTCGGTCGAGCCCGGCAGCCCGGCGGAGAAAGCCGGCTTGAAGCCGGGTGACGTGATCACCCGGTTCAACGGCAAGGGCATTGAGGGTGTCCATGACCTCACGCTTGCGACGGCTAGCCAGAAGCCTGGCAGCAAGGCCACTCTGACACGGAGTAACGGCGGCAAGGACCAGGAGGTCGCGCTTGTCATCGGTGAGCGCAAGGATGCGGAGGTGAAGACCGGCGCTGTTCCCGACAAGAAGTCGGCGGCCGAAGGCCTCGGCCTATCCCTCAGCCCGATTCCGGATCAGGCGCGTCAGCAGCTAGGCATCAAATCGGGAACGACCGGTGTCTTCGTCGTGGAAGTGGTTCCCGATGGCCTTGCCGCCCGGAGCGGATTGCAGCCGGGCGATGTCATCATATCGGCCAACAATCGCCGCGTGACGGAGCCTTCGGATATCGTCGACGAGTGGGCGAACTCTCGCCGGCAGAGCAAGCCCATCCTGTTTCGGCTGGAAAGGCAGGGGCAGTCCGTGTTCGTGGCGGTCGCCGGGAAATGACCGTCTCCAGGACGACCATGTGACTGCACCACGATCCGCTTGCGGATCCGCCCCAAAGGCGCCGGACGCCAGGTGCAACGGGGGAGCATCGCCGCAGAAAGTCTGCGGGATGCGCTCATTGGGCCGGGCGCGCAACGCGCACCTATTCTGGAGCGCCAGAGCTCTTTTGAGCTCATCGTGCTCGAAGGCGCTTGCCATCCTCAGGCAGTTTCGCGCCTTGCCGTAAGCCGTGCCTGGAGAAGGACGACGACGAGCAAAAACAGCCCGCGGATCACCGACTGCCAGTAGGCTGACAGCGAAATCCAACCCATGCCGTTTTCGAAGTTCAGGACGTTGAAAAGGATCCCGAGCAACAGCACGCCGGCCAGCGTGGTCAACACCGAGCCCGAGCCGCCGGTCAGCAGCGTCCCGCCCACGACCACGGCTGCGATGGCAAACAGCTCCCAGCCGACGCCCTCGATCGGCTGGCCTGCGCCGAACTGAGAAGCGAGGACGACGCCGGCGAGCCCGGCCAGGCACCCGCTTGCGACATAGACGAGAAATTTGACGCGGTCAGTGCGCAGCCCCATCAGCCGCGAGGCATCCTCGCCACCGCCGATGGCCAGCACCGTCCGTCCCGTGCTGGTGTAGTTCAGGACCACTGAGCCGACGGCATAGGCAACCAGGGCGATGACTGCCGGAATCGGGAAAATCCAGAAATTCCCCTGGCCGATGGCGGTGAAACCCGAATCATAAGACACCGAAACGGTCTGGTTGCCGGCCAGAAGCAGCGCCGAGCCGCTTGCGGCCAGCATGGTGGCAAGCGTGGCGATGAATGGCATCAGGTTGCCGCGCGTAACCAGGAGCGCGTTGATCAGCCCGGCTGCCAGGCCGGCGCCAACGCCCGCTGCAAGGCCTGCCACGATGCCGTGCGGGCTCGCCAGGGCGGAAGCGACGCTGCCCAAGGCGGCGACGGAGCCGACGGACAGGTCTATGCCGCCGGTCATGATCACGAAGCACATGCCGAGCGCGACGAGCGCGAACATCGAGTTGTAGCGCAGAACGCTCATCACGTTGAAGAGGCCGAGGAAGCGGTCGTAGCGCAGGAATCCGAACAGGACGAGGGCTGCAAGCGCGATGACGACACCGTAGGTGCCGATGATGCGAACCAGTCTGGCGCTGTTCATGAATTACACCCGGTGTTGCTGCTGCAGCCAGACGGCGAATGCGATGATGCCGGCCTTGACGACGAGCGCAGCGGCGTCGGGCACGCCATTGGCAAGCAGCGTGTAGCGCACCAACTGGATGGTCAGTGCGCCCAGCAGGGTGCCGATGATTGTGGCCTTTCCACCACTCAACAACGTGCCGCCCACCGCGACCGCCGCGATGGCGTCGAGTTCCATGCCCAGCCCCACGAGATTGGCGTCGCTGGAGGAGTTGATCGCAATGACGACGAGACCGGCTAGCCCCGCGCACAGGCCGCTGATCGCATAGACGGCGAGCTTGATCCTCGATACGGCGATGCCGGCCAGTTCAGAGGCCTTTTCATTGCCGCCGACAGCCAGGATGCTTCGCCCGAACACCGTGCGGTGAAGGGCCCAAGCGGCCGCCGCAACCAGCACGGCCATGATGATGACCTGCGCGGGAATGCCGAGCGGGCGGGCAAGTCCGATCCACTGGAATTGCGGCACGCGGAAGGTCTGCAGATTGCCGTTGGTCATAACCTGCGCGATCCCGCGCCCGGCGATGAACAGCACGAGCGTTGCGACGATCGGTTGGATGCGGAAGCGCGAGACCAACCAGCCGTTGAACAACCCGAACAGGCCGGCGACGAGGATCGAGGCAACCATCGCGACGGCTACCGCCAGATAGATGTTTCCGACCGGGAAGATCGTGCCCATGAAGATCATCGGCGCCAATGCGCCGGAGATCGCCATCAGCGAACCAACCGACAGGTCGATGCCGCCGGTGGCGATCACCAGGGTCATCCCCACCGCGACGATCACAATCGTGCAGACCTGGGTCAGGTTGACGTTGAGTGTCTGCAGCGTCGCGAAATTGCGCGTATAGGCAAGGTTGAAGACGACCAGCAGCACAAGCGCGATCACCGTGCCGTAGCGCGCCAGGAAACCGAACACATCAAAGCGGCGGTTTCCAGCGTCGTTGGCTGCGGATGGTGTGGCCAGATCGCTCACGCTGCCTCCTTCGCCGCGCCGCCATGCGCCATCGCCGCGAGCACGTCCTCCTCGTTGGCTGCCTGGCCTTCCAGTTCGGCCACCCTCACTCCTTCGCGCAGCACGAATATGCGGTCGGCTCCTTCCATCACTTCCTCGAGTTCCGAGGAGATCATCAGCACGCCGAGCCCGCCATCGGCAAGCTTGCGGATGAGGCGCTGGATCTCGGCCTTGGCCCCGACATCGATGCCGCGCGTCGGCTCATCGAGAATGAGCAGCTTCGGGTTCATTGCCAGCCAGCGGGCAAGCAGCACCTTTTGCTGGTTCCCGCCCGACAACTCGCGGACCTTCTGGTTAGGCCCCGAGCATTTGATGTCGAGTTCACGAATGAAGCGCTCGACGATCTCCTTCTGCCGGGCCTCGTTCAGGATGCCATTGCGGCTGATTTTCGGCAGCAGTGCCAGTGTTATGTTCTCCGCGACGGTCATTTCCGGCACGATGCCCTCGGCCTTGCGGTCCTCGGTGCAGAAGCCCATCCCTGCGGCGATGGCATCAGCGGCACGTGCGGGATGGTAGGACGCGCCTTCCATCGTCATCTCGCCTGCGCTCCGGCGGTCGGCGCCGAATACGAGGCGGGCTGTTTCGGTGCGGCCGGCGCCGAGCAAGCCGGCAAAGCCGGCGATCTCGCCGCGGCGCAGGTCGAAGCTCACGTCACGCACCAACTGGCCGGCCGCCAGCCCTTGCGCGGTAAACAGCACATCACCGATCCTCGACCGATCGCGTTCGCCGAACGCGGTCGCATGGCCTTCGACGGCTGCGACGTCGCGGCCGAGCATGGCCGCGACCAGCTCCAGCTTGCCGATGTCGCTCATCGCCGCGCTTCGCACCGTGCGGCCGTCACGCATGATCGTGACCCGGTCGCAGACCTCGTACAACTCGTCGAGCTTGTGGCTGACGAACAGAACGGAGACGCCGTCGGCCTTGAGCTGACGGATAACGCTGAACAAGACCGAGACTTCACGCTCGTCTAGCGAGGAGGTCGGCTCATCCATGATCACGAGGCGGGCGGAAAAGCCGATGGCGCGGGCGATCGCCACCATCTGCTGCGTGGCGGTGTTGAAATCGCTGAGCGGGCGGCGCACGTCGATGCCGATCGAGAAGCGGCTGAGCAGGCGCTCGGCTTCCGCATGCATCGCGCTCCAGTCGAGCAGGCCGCGGCGGCGCTTCTCGCGTCCAAGGCAGATGTTCTCGGTCACCGAGCGCAGCGGTACGAGATTGATCTCCTGGTAGATGGTGCTGATGCCGCTGACCTGCGCCTGATGCGGAGACCCAACTTCGAACGGCTTCCGTTCGAACAGCACCTGCCCCGCATCCCGGCGGTAATAGCCGGTGAGCACCTTGATAAGTGTCGATTTGCCCGCACCGTTCTGGCCGATGAGTGCGTGGATCTCGCCCGGAAGAACCTGGAGCGAGGCATCGGCCAGGGCAGGGATGCCGGCAAAACGCTTCTGGATGTCACGCATGTCCAGGAGCAGCGCGGCTTGGTCCGGCTGAGCGGTCATCGTCAAACTCCCAAACCCTACCCGCCGAAGCGGGTAGGGCAACTGGAAAGAAAGTGGATATCAGAACGCAATATCGAAGTCTTTCTTCGCGTTCGTGGCGTCGAAGAAGGCATCCTCGTTCTTGATGAACGGCGGGATCTTCTTGCCGGCCGCATAGTCGGCCATCGTAGCGAAGGCCTTCGGCCCGAACAGCGGGCTGCAAGCGCAGATAGCGCCGATCTTGCCGTCAATGATCGCCTGGACGCCTTCCTTCTCGCCGTCGATCGACAAGATCAGCACATCCTTGCCCGGGGTCTTGCCGGCTGCTTCCAGAGCGGCGATGGCGCCCAGCGCCATCTCATCATTATGCGCGTAGATGATATCCGCATCAGGGTGCGCCTGAAGCAGCGTCTCGGCGACCTGCCGGCCCTTGTCACGGGCGAAGTCGCCGGACTGCGACGCCAGGATGGTGAACTGCGAGTGCTTGGCGATGAAATCGTCGAAGCCTTTCTTGCGGTCGGTAGCGGCCGAGGCTCCGGTCGTGCCTTCCAGCTCGATGATCTTCGACTTGCCATTGGCGTTCTTGACCAGCCATTCGCCGACGCGGGTCGCCTCCTCGATGAAATCCGAACCGATGAAGCAGACATAATCCTCGCCCGGCTTGGCCATGGTGTGATCAACGTCGCGGTCGACCAGAAACACCGGTATGCCGGCATCGCGCGCGGCAAGAATGACCGGCACCAGGGGCTTGTCTTCGCGGGGCGGCAGGAAGATTGCGTCGACGCCCTGCGCGATCATCGAGTTCACGTCGGAGGCCTGCTTGGCCGACGAACCCGCGGCATCCGTGTAGACCAGCTGATGGCCAAGCTTGGCGGCTTCGTCCTGCATGCTCTTGGTCTCGGCAAGACGCCACGGATTGTTGCTTTCCGTCTGGGCGAAACCGACCTTGTACTTGTCCTTCTTGGCGAGCGGCGGGAGCGCCGCGAAGGCGCGTGAGCCGAGTGTCAGCGCGACCGCGCCGGCGGCGGAGCCAACCAGTAGTTTTCGACGGGTAATGATCATGCTCTTTCCTCCTTTATTGTCGCTTTCAGCGACTGTGTAATTTCCTCACGATATCGGCCCAGACGGCGTCGGCGATGACGCCGTCGGGAAGCTGGATGAGGCGCTATGCCGCCTCCAAAATAAAGTCGGCGCAGCGGTCGCCCAGCATCATGGCGGGCGCCGCCGTATTGCCGGCATTGATGTTGGGGCAGGCCGACATGTCGGCAACCCGCAGATTGTCTATTCCGCGCACGCGCAGCGCCGCGTCCAGCACCGCCATCCGGTCGCTGTCCGAGCCCATCCGGCATGTCCCGGCCGGATGGTAGTTGGTCTTCACAAAGCGCTTGCAATGCTTTGTCATGGCTTCGTCGCTGAGATCATCCTGGCTTGGCACGGCAATGGCCTTGACCCGATCGGCGAGCGGCTTGGTCTGAAAAGCCTGCAGGAAATAACGCTGGCCGCAGATCATTTCCCTCATGTCGTCGGGATGTTTAAGGAGGTTCGGCGAAACGATCGGCATGTCCTTCGGATCCGCCGAACGCAGCCTTACGAAACCGCGCGACTTTGGCTTCACCACCACTGTCGTCACGGTAAGCCCATAGGTGTTCTCGACCAAGGTCAGGATATCGCGGTCCAGATAGACGTGCGGCACGCAGAAGGCCTGGATCGTCGGTTCGCCCTCGGGATCGGCCGGATTGACGAAGGCTCCGGCCTCCACCCCCGCTGACAGGATCGTGCCGGTGCCGAAGAGCTTGAAATGCAGGCCGTTCCTGATCATCCTCCAGCCTTGGCCCTGCCTGAAATAGCCGTATGGGCCGTTTGCGGTGGCGATGATCGGCACCTCCGGATGGTCGATCAGGTTTTCGCCGACCCCGGGCAGGTCGGCGACGCAGGAAATGCCGTGCCCGGCAAGCGCCTCGGCGGGGCCGATGCCGGACAGCATGAGCAGTTTCGGCGAGACGAGGGCACCGGACGAGACGATCACGTCGGCATCTGCATGGACGGTATGCTCGGCGCCCGACGCATCCGAATAGACGACGCCGGTGACCCGACCGTTTTCGATCAGCAGCCGGCTGACTGTGCAATTGAGTTTCAGCGTCAGCTTGGGATCATTCGTCAGCGGCTCGATGAAGGCATAGGCGGCGCTGCTTCGCTTTCCCCGCCGGTTCATGAACTGGTAGAAGCCGACCCCGCGCTGCGACGGTCCGTTGAAGTCATGGTTGTACGGCAATCCAAGGCCTTGGACGGCCTGGACGAACCAACGGGAAACATCATCGATGTGGCCTGGATCCGAGACCAGCAGCGGACCTTCGCTTCCATGCAGTTCGCCGCCGAGGCGGTTGTTTCCCTCCATGCCGGTGAAATGCGGCAGCACCGCCTGCCAGTTCCAGCGTACGCCGGCATTGTTGCCGCGCAGCAGCTCGTCCCACTCCTCATAATCGGCCGAGCGGCCTCGCATGTAGACCTGGGCGTTGACCGAGGTGCCGCCGCCCAGCACGTTGCCTTGCGAGATTTCATGGACGCGCCCGTCGAGATGGGCCTGCGGCTCGGTGCGGTGATAGCGCATGAATTTCGAGCCGTTGATCATCTTGAAGATGCCGGGCGGCATGTCGAGCAAGGGGTGATGATGGGAATGGCCGGCCTCCAGCAGCAGGGTTCGCCGTCCCGCTTTGACAAGCCTTGCCGCCGCGACGCAGCCGGCTGCTCCGCCGCCCACCACGATATGGTCGTAGGACTGCGTCATGCTTCCGGCGCCTCACGGCTTTCGAATGTACCGCGGACATACTCCCAGGCCGCCGAGAGGTGGTTGAGCAGCGCCCGCTCGGCGCCGTCAGGATCTCGCTCAATGATGGCCGTGCAGATTTCACGATGGCTGAGGAAATTCACGCGGTTGCGCTCGGGCGACCGTGGCATGCGCATCCAATGCGGCGACAGCCAGGCGGTAAATGCCTTGTGCACGACAGGCAGCACCGGGTTGCGCGCGATATCATAGAGCGCTGCGTGGAACGCCACGTCCGTCGCATAGAATTTCTCGGAATCCGGGATCGCCGCCTCGTTCATCGCCAGCGCCGCCCTCAGGGCTGCGATGTCATCCTTGCGGGCATGGATGGCGGCGTTGCGCGCCAGCGACGCCTCGAGGAAGACGCGCATGTCGTAGAGGTTCTTCACGCCCGCCTGGTCGCTCAGCAGATGTCCTACGATGCCGTCGAGGGCGCCGAGCGCGGCATCCAGGCCAGGCCGGCGCGCCACGGGCCGGAACCGCGGACGCGCTTCCACCAGGCCGCGGCTGGCCAGGCGCGCAATCGCCTCACGCACAACGCCCCGGCCTACACCATACTCGATCATCAGTTCGCGCTCGGCCGGCAGGTAGCTGCCGTCGCCAAGCCTTCCGGACGTGATGTCGGCCTCTATGCCGGCCACCATCGCGTCGGCCGCGCGGGCGGCGAGAATAGCCGCGGGCATCTCAGGACGCTCTTCCGTATCCAGCAAGCCTTTTTCCTCCCAGATGGTCCTGTTATTAGAAGGTAAATCGGACCAAAGCACAAGCGGATTGATGCTTTTGTAGGACCAAAAATGACTGATTGGCTTCAGAATCGCTGAAAGATGAGCCACATTGTTGCCAGTCAGCGCTGCCGGTGCAATTATGGTCCGATGAAAAAGCCTGAATGGAGCGCAGCATGAGCCGCACCGAAATCAAGGAAGCCGAGACCCGGCTGTTCCGGGTCCCACTGCGTGAGGTGATGACCGATGCCAAGCACGGCGCGCACACGCATTTCGAGCTGGTCACCGTCACGCTGAGGCTTGCCGACGGCACCGAGGGCACAGGCTACACCTACACCGGCGGCAGGGGCGGCTATGCGATCAAGGCAATGATCGATCACGACCTCGCGCCGTTCCTCAAGGCACGCGACGCAACGCAAATCGACACGATCTACGACGGCATGCTCTGGCACATCCACTATGTCGGGCGCGGCGGCATCGCTTCTTTCGCGATCTCGGCGATCGACATCGCATTATGGGACCTCAAGGGCCGGCGTAGCGGCCTGCCGCTTTGGCAGATGGCGGGCGGGGCCGGGAAGAGCGCCAAGGCCTATCGCGGCGGCATCGACCTAAACTTTACCCTCGATCAGCTTTTGGCCAGCATCGATTCCTATCTCAATGCCGGCTTCACCGGGGTGAAGATCAAGGTCGGCAAGGACGACCTGGCCGAGGATGTGGCCCGGGTGAAGGCAGTCCGCGAGCGCATCGGCCCTCATGTCACCTTTATGGTTGACGCCAACTACGCGCTCGACGTCCCGCGAGCGATCGAGGCAGCGAGAGCATTCGCCGCCTACGATCTGCTGTGGTTTGAGGAGCCCATCATACCCGACGACTATGAGGGTTACGCCAGCATTGCCAAGGCGACCGGAATGCCCCTGGCAATGGGAGAAAACCTGCATGTCATCGAGGAGTTCGAGCATGCCTTCGCTTGGTCGAATCTCGCCTACATCCAACCCGACGCCTCCAACTGCGGCGGGGTCACCGGCTGGCTGCGCGTGGCAGCGCTCTCACGCAAGGCTGGCATTCCGGTCTGCAGTCACGGGATGCAGGAACTTCATGTCAGTCTCGTTGCAGGTCAGACAAATGCCGGCTGGGTGGAGGCGCATAGTTTCGATATTGACCTTTACACCACCGAGCCGCTTAGGCTTCAGGATGGTTTGGCGATAGCACCCGACGAGCCTGGAGTGGGCGTTGTCTTCGATTGGCGCAAATTGGCGGATTTTCGCCAATAGCGCCCCCTGAACGGCGGCACGGCCGCATGCATTTTGTCCAGATCCTGCTTCCTCGTTCCGGCAACGCGGAGAGCGCTTCGCCGAGGAAGACTTCGACCGTCTGAAGAACGAACTCGCCGCCGCCGCAGCCAGCGGGCATACCACTTATCGGATGCCACACTTACATTTGTAATTGCAGCGACGCTTCACCGGCTTTAACTCACGCGATCATAGCAGCGACACGACAAATGCAGGCGGCCGCCCGAAAACGGGCAGAAGCTGCAAGCATTGGGTGCGCCTGCAGGGAGGCGGCGATGGTTGCAACGCGTACGGACACTGCACATCCGGTTATGGAGGACTTCATTCTATCACGGCACCGCTCACCGGTCCGCGAAGTTGGATTTTACGAGGCTATGAGTCAAACCCGACAAGCGATCGCCACATCGCGCGAGGTGCTGAGGCGCTTTCGCGAACGTCAGGGCGACGACACTCCTCGAGCAAAGAATACAGACCGTGGTCCTGTCGCCGTGTCAGCCTTCGATGCCGACATCATACGCGCTGCATGCCGAGATCTGATCGCGGAGATGAACGTGCCCGAGTGTCAATGGCGCGAGCTGGCGCGAAGTCTGGTGCGCGAATTCGTGGCCTGCGAGCAGACCGAAGCCGGTTTGGTGGATTGGATCGTCCGCCGGCCAGCGATGACGGAGACGGACGAGGCCGGCTGACCGGAGCCAACTGGCGGGGCGGCGAATGAGCCAGGAGTCAGTCGACCGCAATTAGCGCGAGCAAACAGGTCTCCCGGCGGACTTGTTGCGCGGGAACTGCGGTGATCCGAGGATCGGAAATTTTGGCGAGCGGCTTGGACACATCTGATCCTCCTCGTCTGTAGCGTCGCGCTCGTGTTCGCATTTGAAGCATGTAGCGAGGACTGGCCGATGGCGTGACCTTTGGTTGAGTGGAGACGAATGCGTCCAGCCTACTGTCCAAGGCACGGCGACGGCCATGTCGCGTTGCTCCCGGCCTTCGCACACAAGGGCCAGGCCGGATGCCAACCAGGCTGCATTAGGCCAGTGGGAACAATTTGCGCGGGCCGAGCTTGGGCTAGCGTCGTACAGAGGTGCAAGTATGCAAGATAATTTTGACCGAGCTTCATCCGTCGCGGAGGTTGCGGAATCCTTCGTGAGATCCCGGAGGCCGTTCTCTGTCGTATCGACTCGGGATGCGGTCACGATTGTCAGGAAACAGGCAGCTTTTTGCGAGCATACGGATGGCGAGCTTGCGGAGTTGGTGGCGGCAATTGCGGTCAGGCATGGTCGATTGGTCGCGTTCGATCTTGATCTCGACGACACAGGCTTGGAGATCGGTCGCGCAGCATAGCCAACGCCTCACGCAATGAGATAGCCACCGTCAACCGGCAGAATTGCCCCAGTGATGAACCCCGCGAGCGGAGAACACAAGAACAAGGCGGGGCCGGTCAGGTCGCCCGGCGTACCCCAGCGACCCATCGGAGTGCGTTTCATCAATTCCGCGTTGCGAACTGGATCGGCCCGTGGCGCGGCGGTCATGGCGGTCTCGATCCAGCCAGGCGCCAATGCGTTTACGCGGATGCCATCCCCGGCATAGGCGATGGCGAGCGACTTGGTAAGTTGCACGATGGCGCCCTTGGATGCGGCGTAAGCCGGGGCATGAGCCGCGCCGAAAAACGCGAACATCGAGGCGATGTTGACGATGGCGCCCCCGTTCGAGAGTGCCCCTCGGAACGCGCTCGCACTCCGCATGGAGCCGGTGAGATTGATATCGACCACCGTTTCGAAACCCTGGACAGTGAATTCGGCGGCGCGCAGGTTTACCCCTGCGCAATTTACGAGCGCTGCAACGGATGTGAACTGACTGGAATATCCTTCGACCGCAGTCATGTCCCGGACGTCGAGTACTGAATACGAGACGGCGGTGCCGTATGCACGAGCGGCCGCTACCTCGGCGGCCGTGGCCCCCGTCGCGTGGACAATTGCCCCGGCCTCGGCGAACGCCATGGCGATGCCGTTTCCGATACCTGTCGTGCCTCCGGTAATGACGACGGTCTTGCCCGCGAAGAAGGGCATGGCCCATATGGAGTCGGTCACCAATATCTCCTCGTTTCGCCTCTGTGGCGGACCGCGAACTCACCGCAGCGGAAGGCAAACGGGCGGATGTCTACCGTACGAATTGATCGACGAAATCGTCACCGAGACCCACGCTCGCATAGTGATTTCTGCACATGTCGATCTTGGTGAAAACGTCCTCGAAACCAATCTGCTTGTTATCCTTGTCCAGGTAAACCATGCAGCCGGAAATGTTGAAGAAGGTGATCATCTCGGGCACGTCGCTTGGAACCGTGAGCGTGTGGATTTCACCGGGCGGCTCGAAAACGTAAGATCCCGTCTCTGCCACCCAGTCGTGTTCAAGATAATGCCAACGCCCCTTGATCACATAGCCATGCACGGGGGCCGGATGCAGATGACGGCTTAATATCCCGGCCCGGCGTACGCGGAGCAGATTGCACCACTGCCCTTGCATTGTGTTGAGCATAAGTGGTCGGAACCACACGCCCTCCGCCTGTGGGACCCAGACACGCTCGTCTTCGGGGACGGCAGCGATCGCGATCTCTTTCGGTGCCAGGGGATGGGCGGAGCCGTTGAAGGATTGATACATAGGAACCTCTGTCGCCAATTCATTGGAGTCCATATCAGCGCGATCCTAACAACTGGGCCGAGTTCTGCCGAGGCGCAATCGGGCGCCCACGCATTGGGTAGTGTGCTGAGAGTTCTGCAAATTCGCTGAGAGGGGGCGGTCATGGCAGGCTGGTGATTGTTCACGTCACCTGATTCCCGCGAAGGAAC
>NZ_JAMYOJ010000042.1:0-19540 GCF_040319795.1 Mesorhizobium sp. M0862 | reverse complement strand
AGATGCTGGTCGCCGAGGCCGAGCACCACGGCACCATCGAATCTGACGAGCGGCGCATGATCGCCGGCGTCATGCGGCTCGGCGATCGCGCCGTGGGGGGGGGGGGGGGGGGCGGCCCCCCGGGGGGGGGGGGGCGGGCCCCCCGGGCCCGGGCGCGCCCCCCCCCCCCCCCGCCGCTCCGGGGCGCGACCTCCCCCATCGAGGGGGAGGTAGGCCGCTGCGCCAGCAGCCGCAGCCACATGTATTGCGCGGTGTTGGTGTCCTGGTATTCGTCGACGAGGATGTATTTGAAGCGCTTGTGGTATTCCTTCAGCACGTCCGGATTGGCGCGGAAGATGCGGATCGGGTGGCAGAGCAGATCGCCGAAGTCGCAGGCGTTCAGCGTCTTCAGCCGCTCCTGATAGGCCTTGTAGAGTTCCCGGCCCTTGCCGTTGGCGAAGCTGCGCGCGTCGCCCTCGGCAATGTCGGCGGGGCCTTGGCCCTTGTTCTTCCAGCCGTCGATCATCTGCGCGAACTGCTTGGCCGGCCAGCGCTTGTCGTCGAGGCCTTCGGCCTGGATCAGCTGCTTGATCAGCCGTACGACGTCGTCGGTGTCGAGGATGGTGAAATCGGATTTGAGCCCGGCCAGCTCGGCGTGGCGGCGCAAGAGCTTGACGCCGATGGAGTGGAAGGTGCCGAGCCACGGCATGCCCTCGACGGCTTCGCCGACGAGATGGCCGATGCGCTGCTTCATCTCGCGCGCGGCCTTGTTGGTGAAGGTCACCGCCAGGATCTGCGAGGGGAAAGCCCTGCCGGTGGCCAGGATATGGGCGATGCGGGTGGTCAGCACGCGGGTCTTGCCGGTGCCGGCGCCGGCCAGCACCAGGACCGGGCCTTCGGTGGTTTCCACCGCCAGCCGCTGCTCGGGGTTGAGGCCGTTGAGATAATCGGGCGCGCTGTTGGGGCCGCTGCGGGCCGCCATGGCGCGCGCGGCTATGCCCGACGGGCCCGCGGGCCGCGCATTGGGTTCGTCGAAAAAGGGCATGTCTTCCGCAAAGCCGGACATCTCCCCCGAATGTAGTGATTCGGGAGCGAAAGACCAGAAGTGTCTACGTTTTGTTCTGCTAAAGTCCCCGATACCGCGGCTCAGGCCTTTCGGTAACCGAGCGCGACGAACAATCGATGTCCGAACGAGCGCGCTTCCTCTGTCATCACCATGCCAAAGGCCGTCAGCATCTGGTCGTAATAGCGGCTGCCCGCGGGTGACGCCAGGAATGTCGAGTACAGTCTGAGATCGCCGAGCGAGATATCCCGGTATGTATAAGCGCTACCCTGCATGGCATTCTGTTCGATGTTCTGGCGAATTTTCACGGATTGCTGACGCACCAGCGCCATGATCTGTTCGTCCGACAGAGGCTTTCCGGCTGCGCCCAGCATCCCCGTGACCATCGCGTAGCTCATGTTCAGCGCTATCGCCTCGCCGGTGTCGACAGCGCTGATATCGTCGATGATCTTGCGGTACAATTCGAGCCGGGCTGGATCCTTGGTCGGAAGCTCGGCGAGGATTTGCTTGCCCTCTGTCTTCTTGCTTTGCCTGCCTTCCGGGCCAGACGACTGAATTTCCAAAGCGGTGACGTGCTTGCCCAACGGGGAAGCGTAAAACGCTGCGAGGTCGGACAGATCGGTGGCCGACAGCCTGTCCGCCATCCGCGATTCGATGGCAGTCTCCATTTTGACTGCGTCGAAGGCGCCTTCCAGCGCGACCGACAAGGCGTCCTGGAAATTTGCCGGTAACGGTTCGGGTATGGATTTCGTGGCTGCGGCGATGCCGGGACCGATGCCCATCAGCATCTCGTGAAAGCCGTTTGCCTTATTGATCTCGCTCAGCGTCTGTGCCGGCGCGGCCACTGTGCCGGCCGTGAGCGCGACGAAGCTACTGAGGACAAGGACTACGCGCGTCAGAGGCGAGGCGAATGACGTCACTCTGGTTGCTCCTGATGGTTGGTCCAAAGCAGACTGCTGGAAAACCCGGATGCCGGCAAGGCGGGATTGCCACCTTGGCGTGTGGCCTCGAAAAACGCCCTGTTACGCAAGAGAGCCTGCGGCATGGCCTTTTGGTTTCGCCGTGGATCGCTCCCCGGCGGCTTGACAGGCACGGCGGCCGGGAGAAGGTTGTACCGCCGGGGGCAGGATTGGCATACCTTTGCCCATGGCCGCGTCGCGGAATGCGCATCAGTCGAAGGAGTATCGTCTTGGCTGTCGTCATCACCTCCCTCATTCTGTTCCTCATCGGCCTCGCACTTGGCGGCGGCGGCGTCTGGCTCGTGATGCTGGGCGGCAGCTGGTACTATGTCATCACCGGTCTCGCCTTCCTGATCGCCGCATGGCTGCTCTTCCGGCGCAAATCGACGGCGCTCTGGCTCTACGCGGCGATCGTGCTCGGCACGCTGGCCTGGGCGGTGTGGGAAATCGGCTTCGACTGGTGGGAACTCGGACCGCGCGGCGGCATCGTCGTGCTTCTGGCGCTGTGGCTGCTGACACCTTGGGCAAGGCGGGGCCTGACCGGCCCCGACGCGCGAGCGCCGCTCATTCTGGCCGCGCTGGCTTCGCTCGCCGTCGCCGGTTATTCGATGACGGCCGATCCCAAGGACATCGCCGGCGACCTCAGCGCCGACAAGGTGACGCCGACTGCCGATCTCGGCGGCAATGTGCCTCCGGGCGAATGGCATTTCTACGGCCGTACGCAATTTGGCCAGCGCTATTCGCCGCTCGACCAGATCACGCCCGACAATGTCGCCAAATTGCAGCCGGCCTGGACCTACCAGACCGGCGACGTGAAAGGGCCGGACGATGTCGGCGAAACCACCTACCAGGTGACGCCGCTGAAGGTGGGCGACGCGCTCTATATCTGCACGCCGCACAATTTCGCTATCGCCATCGATGCCGCCACCGGCAAGGAGAAATGGCGTTTCGATCCCAAGATCAAGCTCGACAAGGACCGCCAGCACCAGACCTGCCGCGGCGTGTCCTATTATGCCGATGCCAAGATCGCCGCCGGCCAGCCTTGCGCGACGCGCGTCTATCTGCCGACCTCGGATGCGCGGCTGATCGCGCTCGACGCCGCCAACGGCCAGGTCTGCCCGTCCTTCGCCGAAGCCGGCACGCTCAATTTGTTGACCAACATGCCGTATCCGAAGTCGGGCTATTATTACTCGACCTCGGCGCCGCTGATTGCGGGCGGCAAGATCATCATCGGCGGCGCGGTCAACGACAATTTTTCGACGCAAGAGCCGTCCGGCGTCATCCGGGCCTTCGACGTCGACACCGGCGCCCTGGTGTGGAACTGGGATTCCGGCAATCCGGACCAGACAACGCCGCTGGCGGCAGGCCAGACCTACACCCACAACTCGCCCAACATGTGGTCGACGGCAAGCGCCGACGAGAAGCTCGGCTTGCTCTATGTGCCGCTCGGCAACCAGACGCCGGACCAGCTCGGGATGGGCCGCAGCGCCAATGTCGAGAAGTTTTCCTCCTCGATCACCGCGCTCGATCTGGCCACCGGACAAGTGCGCTGGGTGCGGCAGACCGTGCATCACGACCTCTGGGACATGGATGTGCCGGCACAGCCGACCCTGGTCGACATCACCACCGCTGCCGGCGTCGTTCCGGGCCTGGTTGGACCGACCAAGCAGGGCGACCTCTACGTGCTCGACCGGCGCAGCGGCGAGCCGATCATCCCGATCAAGGAAGTGCCGGCGCCGGGCGGCGCTGTCGAGGGCGATCACACGTCGCCGACGCAGCCGGTCTCGGATCTCTCCTTCAATCCGAGGCCGCTGACCGGCGCCGACATGTGGGGCATCACCATGTTCGACCAGCTGGCCTGCCGGATCGAATTCCAGGGCCTGCGCTACGAGGGCCGCTACACCCCGCCATCGGTGCAGGGGTCGCTGGTCTATCCCGGTAATTTCGGCACATTCAACTGGGGCGGCGTCGCCGTCGATCCGGTGCGGCAGGTGATGTTCGGCATGCCGACCTATCTGGCGTTCAAATCGCAGCTCATTCCGCGCGACCAGGTGCCGCCGCCGGATGAGGGGCGCGGCAGCGAGCAGGGGCTGAACCGCAATGAGGGCGCACCCTATGCGGTGGTGATGGGGCCGTTCCTGTCGCCGCTCGGCGTGCCCTGCCAGGCGCCGCCATGGGGCTATGTGGCGGGAGCGGACCTCAGAACCGGCAAGATCGCCTACAAGCACCGCAACGGCACCGTCTACGACATGACGCCGTTGCCCTTGCCGCTGAAGGTCGGTGTTCCCGGCATTGGCGGGCCGATGATCACCGCCGGCGGCGTCGTCTTCCTGGGCGCGGCGGTCGACGACTATCTGCGCGCCTATGACCTGACATCGGGCAAGCAGCTTTGGCAGGCCAGGCTGCCGGCCGGTGGGCAGTCGACGCCGATGACCTACACCGTCGCCGACGGCCGCCAGTTCGTGGTCATCGTCGCCGGCGGCCATGGCTCGGTCGGCACCAAGCCCGGCGACTATGTGATGGCCTATACGCTGCCGAAGTAGCAGCGATGTGACTTAGGTAAGTGATCGGCCCGGCAGATATTCTGTCGCGCCGCCCCTCATCTGCCTGCCGGCATCTATACGGGGAGAAGTGCCCGGCAGGGCGATGAGGGCAGCAGCAGCCTTGGTCAGCTTGCGTAAGAGATGGCCTTTGAGGCTGGGCACGGAGCCCAGTACTTCATTGGTTAGCTGCGGCCCTGTTTCGGCCTGCTGGATCAGCGTGGTGCCGGTCGACGCGGACCTTCACCATCCGAGCGGCGGCTGCGGCAGCAGCGGAGCGCATTGCCAGCAAGGCAGCAACAGCAAGCACGAGCGCGCTTGCAAGGATCGGAGTAGACAAGGTCATGGCGTTGTTCCTTCTCGTCGGGCTCGCCGCTACGAGCGAGACCATCATCAGCTTCCTTCCATATTGTGGCGGCACCATCGACATTCTCTGAAATGACCAAAATGTGATGGGCGCGTTCGGCGGGGCGGCCGCATCGTTCGATGGCGCAAGCGTCACCCATCCGAGACTGGACCGTGCGAGCTTGCACCCTATCTTGATCCGCGAGTCATCCCGGAGTGACCGCGAGGTCATCCCGGAGTGACCGCGAGGTCATCCCGGAGTGACCGTGAGATCATCTCCTAACGAGGAGCACGCCATGACGAAACCCACCGCCGAAGCCGTCAAACCTGCCAAACCTGCCATCACCCAGGCGATGATCGATGCCTATGACGAATACACGCATCTGACGCTCGACCGCCGCCGCTTCATGGAACAGCTGACCAGGCTTGCCGGATCGGGCGCGGCGGCGGCCGCGATCGCGCCGCTGCTTGCGGCGAATTCGGCGCAGGCGGCAATCGTCGCCGACAACGATCAGCGCGTGAAGGCTGAAGATATCACCTATTCCGGCAGCAGCGGTGAGATGAAGGGCTATCTGGTCAGGCCGGCGGACCAGTCCGGCAAGCTCGGCACCGTCATCGTGGTGCATGAGAACAGGGGGCTCAACCCGCATATCAAGGATGTGGCGCGGCGCGTTGCGCTGGAAGGGTTCGTGGCGCTGGCGCCGGATTTCCTGTCGCCGCTCGGCGGCACGCCCGCTGACGAAGACAAGGCGCGCGACATGTTTACCAAGCTCGAAGCCAGCCAGGTCACCGCCGATGGTGTGGCGACCATCGCCTATCTCAAGGGCGAGAAGGACGGCAACGGCAAGGTCGGTGCTGTCGGCTTCTGCTGGGGCGGCGGCACGGTCAACAATCTGGCGGTCAACGCGCCCGATCTCGCCGCCGGCGTCGCCTATTACGGCATGCAGCCGAAGGCCGAGGATGTGGCGAAGATCAAGGCGGCGCTGTTGCTGCACTATGCCGGGCTCGACGAGCGCATCGACGCCGGCATCGATGCCTACAAGAAAGCGCTCGACGCCGCCCATGTCGAATACACGCTCTATGTCTATGACGGCGTCAACCATGCCTTCAACAACGACACCTCGGCCGCGCGCTATGACAAGAAGGCAGCCGATCTCGCCTGGGGCAGGACGATCGCTTTCCTCAAGGAGAAGCTGGCGTAGGCTTCAGGCCGCCGACGACGCCCATACGCTCTCATAGGCCGGCGACAGCGTAAAACCGGCCGGCAGCACCGAGACCGGGGGCGGGCGCCGCACGCCCTCCTGCAGATAGCGCAACGCCGACACCAGTCCGTTCATCGTGTAGGGCTTGGCGATGACGCCGATCGCGCCGGCGAAATGGTCGGGGATGCGTTTTGGATTGGCGGTCATGAACACCACCATGGAACGGTTACCCTCGCGGATATGCTCGGCAACCTCGACCCCGGTCGGCCCGTCGGCGAGGTGGATATCGACAAAGGCAATATCGGCATCGGCGGTATCAATCATGCCTCTTGCTTCGGCCAAGGAGGTCGCCCAACCCACAACGCTGTGGCCGGCTTCCTCGACAAGGCTTTCCAGTTCCATCGCCAGCAACGCCTCGTCCTCGACGATCAGGACCTTGAGCGGTTCGTTCATGACAGCTTCCCTTTCTGCTGCGGTTCGTTCGGCATCGAGATGACGACCTTTGTGCCCGGGCCGGCGTCGCGCCATTCGATGTCGGCATGCAACTGACGGGCAAGCGACTTGATCAGCCGCATGCCAAAAGAAGCATCGCCACTGGCCTCGGCCATGCCGACGCCGTCATCGGAAACCTCGATGTTGAAGTGGCCGTCGGGCTGGCTCATCTTGATGCCGATGCGCCCCGCGGTGGTGCCGTCCGGCTTTGCCTTGAAGGCGTGCTTCAGCGCGTTGGTGACAAGCTCATTGACCATCAAGGCAACAGGCGTGGCTTTTTCGGCCGGAATGACGATGGGTTCGAGGTCCAGCGTCGGCTTGATCTCGGCGCGTCCGGATGCGGTCAGCAGGTCGGTGACCAGATCCCTGGCGAAATCCGAGACATCGAAGCGGCTGACATCCTTTGACTGGTAGAGACGGCGATGCACCGTGCTCAGCGCCTCGATGCGCTCCAGCATGGTGGTCAGCGATCGCTTTGTCGCTTCATCCTTGATTGCCCGGCTTTGCATGATGATCAGCGAGGAGATCATCTGCAGGTTGTTTTTCACCCGATGGTCGACCTCGTGCAGCAGCGTGGTCTGCGCCTCAAGGGCGGCCTCAAGCTCGCGTGTGCGTTCCTTGACAGCCTTTTCAAAACGGTTCTTGTCGGCGGTGATGCGATCCTCGGAGCGCTTGCGATCGGAGACGTCGAGCTGTGAGGCAAAGAAGAACAGGAGTTCGCCTTTGTCGTTGGAAACCGGGCTGATGTAGAGCGCATTCCAGAATGTCGAGCCGTCCTTGCGGTAGTTCAACAGATCGATGGCGATATCGGTTCCCGCTGCTATCGCGTCGCGCACGCTAGCCACAGCTGCCTTGTCTGTCTCTGGCCCCTGCAGGAAGCGGCAGTTCTTGCCCATGACCTCGTCGCGCTCGTAGCCGGTCAGGCGCAGGAACGCGTCATTGGCAAAGACGATCGGATTGTCCGCTTGACGGGGATCGGTGATGACCATCGACATGCGGGTGGCGCGGATGGCGGCCGCGAACGGATCGCCCTTGCCGTGCTCGGCATGCAGATTGTCCGTCATGTGCCATGCGTCGGCCGGTTCCCTGGTCCTTTTCCAATCCATGCTTTCACTCCAAGCCGTTTTTCAGGGGTCACAACGGCTTAGACGTGGAATTGGTTCAATCTTGATCTTCTTGTCGCAGGCAGCCGTTTGCGAAACCGAATCGCCGGTTGCGCAAACTGTCGAAATGAACGGTTTTTGAAGGTTGTCGGATGTAGCCGATTCGCTGAAAGCAGGGCTGGCGCCGACCTATAGAAATGATCAGGTCGCAATGGTCCGTGGCGGCGCTCGCCGGTGGCGGCTTTCTCAGAACAGCGGAAACATCAGGCGTGGCCACGCTTCATGCGCGCCTGCTTCAGGATGGCGCGCCAGCGGATCATGTCGAAGGGGATAGGCTCGTTGTTGTTGGCGATGTGGAAGATCTCGTTGTTGACGTTCTTCAACGAGCGCCAGAAATCATAGTCGGTGATGCGCGGATCGGCAGCCAGCCTGTCCACCTCGACCTTGATGTCGGTTTTCATGCACGTTCCTCGAACCGCCTGTTGCCCGCCGCCCGCGTCGCAACTCGCATGGCACCGTTCTCAAACGGTCAGCTGAGTCGTTCAATGGCCCAAATGGCTTGTTCACGTTAAAACCTTGGTAAGGTTAACGCGGGCGCGGCAGCGCTTCAAGCGGTCCTGCGGCGAATACCGATCGAACGGCCGGCCCGCTCGGGCATCGGCAGTGCAGAATGGGCGGCGCGCATGGCTTCCACCTTGGCCTGCACATCGGCGGGGAAGGGCGCGACTTTCGGCCCGGACATGTCGACATGCAGCGACAGGGTTTCGGAAGTGGCGGCGAGCCAGCCATCGACATGGCGGATTTCCTGGTAGGCCCGCAGCCGCTTGTCGTCGTGATCGATCAGCTGGAAGGATACGACGACCTTGTGTTCGAGGTGCAGTTCCTGGACATAGCAAACATGGACTTCGGCCGTGTAGATGGTCAGGCGCCGCTCTTCGACATAGTCCAGCCCCATGCCCATCGCCTCGAACGCCTCATCCGAGCAGCGGTCGAACAACACGTTGTAATAGGCCATGTTGAGATGGCCGTTGTAGTCGATCCAGTCCTTCTCGATGTCCATCGGTTTGGAAACGAAGGGGGCAGGGATGCGCATGGAAACTTCCTTGTTCTGGTGCTGGACAGAGCGCGGCAGTCGAGACTACGCATCCATAATCGCATAACAAGCGTGGACGCTGGTCCATTCGCGGAGGAATTCATGGCTCTGAGCGACCTCAATCCGGTCGAACGCAACGAGGAAGGCATCGCCGCCGTGCTCGGCATTCTCAAGCAGCAGCTCGGCGAACGCTTCCAGACAGGCGCGGCGATCCGCTCGCAGCATGCGCATACCACCACCTATATTCCGACGCAGGCGCCTGACGGTGTCGCGTTCCCGGAGACGACAGAAGAGGTGCAGGAGATCGTACGTGCCTGCGCCGCGCACCGCGTGCCGGTCATCGCCTTCGGCGTCGGTTCCTCGCTGGAGGGCCACACCAACGCGCCGGGTGGCGGCATCTCGGTCGACACCTCGCGCATGAACCGCATCCTGTCGGTCAACCCCGAGGATCTCGACTGCACGGTCGAGCCTGGCGTAACGCGCGAGGATTTGAATCGGCACCTGCGCGATACCGGCCTGTTCTTCCCCATCGATCCCGGCGCCAATGCTTCGCTCGGCGGCATGGCGGCAACGCGGGCCTCCGGCACCAATGCGGTGCGCTACGGCACGATGCGTGAAAACGTGCTGTCGCTGACGGCCGTCATGGCCGATGGCGAGACGGTGACGACCGGCAAGCGGGCGAAAAAGAGTTCGGCCGGCTACGATCTGACGCGGCTTCTGGTCGGCTCGGAAGGCACGCTCGGCATCATCACCTCGCTGACCTTGAAGCTGCAAGGCATTCCGCAGGCGATCTCCGGCGGCGTCTGCCCGTTTCCAAACCTCGAGGCGGCCTGCAACGCGGTCATCGCGACCATCCAGATGGGCATTCCGGTGGCGCGCATCGAACTGGTGAATGGACTGCAGATGCGGGCGATGAAGAATTACTCGAAGCTCGATTACCCCGAGAGCCCGTGCCTGTTCGTCGAGTTCCACGGCAGCGATGCCGGTGTCGCCGAACAGGCCGAAACCTTCGGTGCCATTGCTGAAGACAATGGCGGCGGGCCATTCCTGTGGACGAGCGTCGCCGAGGAGCGCACGAAACTCTGGAAGGCCAGGCACGATGCTTATTGGGCGTCGCTGACGCTGCGGCCGGGCACCAAGGGCCTGTCGACCGATGTCTGCGTGCCGATCTCGCGGCTGGCCGAATGCGTTGCCGAAACCGAGGCCGACATTGTCGAGATGGGCCTGGTTGCGCCGATCGTCGGCCATGCCGGCGACGGCAATTTCCATGTGCTGGTGCTCATGGACGTCAACGACCCCAAAGAGATCGCGCTGGCGGAGAAATTCGTCTCGCGGCTGAACATGCGGGCGATCGCCATGGACGGCACCTGCACCGGCGAACACGGCATCGGCCAGGGCAAGATCGGCTTCCTGCGCCATGAGCTCGGCCATGGTGTCGACATCATGCGCTCCATAAAAAAAGCGCTCGACCCGCAAGACATCATGAACCCGGGCAAGATATTGCCTGCATAGCCGAAATGTGAGGAGCGGCAATGGATACCCTGATTATAAGGGCATCGCTTGGCAAGACACTGTTACTGCTGTCGGCCAGCCTCTTCTTTGTCCTGGCCTGCGCTTTCCTGATTTATGTCTCCGAGGACGGCGACACCGCCGGCCTTTGGTGGTGCGTGGCCTTTTTCGGGCTCGGCGCGTTGGTGTTTGCCTGGCAGCTTGTGCGGCCGCAGATTCTGGTGCTGAACGGACAAGGTTTCAGTCTCGGCGGAGGCCTTGTTCGATCGCCCAAGCTGGTTCCCTGGAAGGATATCGAAAGATTCTTCGTCGTCCATCGCCGGCGCAGGATAGGCGATATGATCGGGTACAATTTCGCACCGGGGGTCAAGAAAAGCTCCGTCATGGGCAGCGTGACCAAAAGCCTCGGCGCCGAAGCCGCATTACCGCAGGGCTGGACATTGTCGCCCGAGCAGATGGTAGTGCTGCTGAACGAATATCGCCGACGGGCCATGGCAGGATAGTCTCTTACGCACAGGCCGGACCGCGGTCAAAGGCGTCCAAAAATCTCTGCTCGTCCAGATACAGAGATCAAGCAACTCTGGATGAATTGCCTCTTTATCGACACGCTGATGCGGGTAGAGTGCGGCTGACTTTCAATCAACCCGTTCGGAGCTGATGCTCGCACGCCTGTTCGTGATCTTCGGTGGCTTGTTTGTGCTGGTGCTGGTTGCGGCGCTGGTGGTGCCGTATTTTGTCGACTGGACCGGGTACCGCACCCAATTCGAGCGCGAGGCGAGCGCCATTCTCGGCCGCAAGGTGACGGTGCAAGGCGACGCCACGGCGCGGCTGTTGCCGTTCCCCTCGGTGACCTTCTCAAACGTCACGGTCGCCGGCGGCCCCGGCGGCCAGCCGGCAATGACCGTCGAGACCTTTTCCATGGACGCGGAACTGGCGCCGTTCCTGCGCGGCGAAGTGCTGATTTTCGATATGCGGCTGGTGCATCCGAAGGCGACGATCGACATCGCCGATAACGGCACGGTCGACTGGGCGATACGGCCGTCCTCGCCCTTCGACCTCAACCAGATCTCGATCGAGAAGCTGACGGTGACGGAGGGAGAAATTGCGCTCCGCCATGCCGCAGGCGGGCGCAGCCATCTGATTTCCGAGATCAATTCGACCATCTCTGCCAAGTCGCTGGCCGGGCCGTGGCGCATGGACGGAACGTTGCTGCTCGATGGCCTGCATTCGACTGTTGCGGCTTCGACCGGCAAGGCCGAAGGCAGCGGCCAGATGCGGCTGAGGCTCAAGGTCGATCCCGATGCCTATCCACTGGTCATCGAAACCGACGGCAATGCCGGCATCGTCAATGGGGCTGCCGTCTATTCCGGCCAGTTCAAGATTTCCGGCAACGACAAGAATTCGGCTACGCTGCGCGGCAGCGATGGTGAGGTTGTCGAGATCAATACGGGCAAGGTCAGCGCCGGCAAGCCCGATCCGGGCTTCCGGCTGAACGGCAAGTTCTCGCTTGATCACCAGAAGCTCGGCGTCGACGAATTCCGCTTCGAGACCGGGCCGCTCGACAATCCCTACACAGCCGACGGCAAGGCTTCGGTCGATCTCGGCCTGAAGCCGAACTTCGCAATCGAGGCCAATGGCGCGCAGGTGCAACTGGATGAGGCGGTGGGTGCTGAAAAGGGCGCCGGCCTGACGCTGGACCAGCGCATTGCCGGGATCGAGCAGGCGCTGCTCGAACTGCCGAAGCCGAGCATACCCGGCAATGTCGAGGTCAAGCTGCCGGCGGTGGTGGCCGGCGACACCACCGTGCGCGACGTGCATCTCTCGGCCGAGCCGGTCGAGGGCGGCTGGTCGGTGAAATCGCTGGCCGCGACCTTGCCCGGGCGCACCACGCTGGAAGCCAGCGGCATGCTCAGCGTAACGGATCACTTCGGCTTCAGCGGCTCCATGCTGCTGGCAGTGGCGCAGCCTTCCGGCTTCGCCGCCTGGTTGTCGAAAGATGTCGACGAGGCGATCCGCCGGCTGCCGGCCGCCGGCTTCAAGGCCAAGGTCGCGTTGTCGGAGAAACGCCAGGCGTTCAGCGATCTCGAACTGATCCTCGGCAAGTCGAAGTTCACCGGCCGCATCGATTCCAGCCAGCCCGACGGCGCCAAGTCCTCGGTGCTGATGCGGCTCGCGGGCGGCGAACTCGATGTCGACGGGCTGACGGCCTTCGCCTCGATCTTCGTCAGCGACAAGGGCGCCAACCGCTTTTCCGACCGTGACCTCGATTTTCAGATCAAGGCAGGGCCGGTCAATGCCGGCGGGCTCACCGCCGACACGGTCGACACAGCGCTCCGGCTCCGCGACGGGCTGCTCGAAATCGACCGGCTGTCGATTGGCGGCCTTGCCGGCGCCTCGATCAGCGCCACCGGCCGGATCAAGGATTTTCCGGCAAGCCCGACCGGCAAGCTCGATGCCTCGGTGGTCGCCGTCGATCTGAAGCCGCTGATCGACATTGCCGCGCAACACTATCCCGACAATCTGATGCTGAAGGGACTGGCTGGCCGCACGGCCGCCTATCCCGAACTGTTCCAGGACGCGCGCGTCGATCTGGTGGCGAGCGCCGCCGACAATGGCGACGGCACGACCGGGCTGGCGGTGAGCGGACAAGGCAAGGCCGGCGGTTCGGCCTTTTCGGCGTCGCTGTCGGGCAAGGGTGCCGTCGGCCAGTTGCTTGACGCGCCGGTGACGCTGACCTTCAACGCCAAAAATCCCGACGCCACCGTGCTGCTGGCGCTCTACGGCCTGCCGGCGCTGCCGCTCGGCATGCTCGGCCAGGCAAGCACCGATATTTCGGCCAAAGGCACGCTCGGCGGCGGCCTGGCGACGAGCTTCAATTTCGCCGCCGATGACTTCAAGGCGACGTTCGACGGCACCGTTGCTCAGACGCCGCAAGGCGCCACCGCCAAGGGCAAGATCGGCCTCGACGCCTCCGACATAGAGCCGTGGCTCATGACGACCGGCGCCGGCCTGCCGGGCATGGGCACGGGCACCTCGACCTCGCTCAGCGCGGATGCCGATTTCGGCAACGGCCTGCTGGTGTTGAGCGGTCTCAGCGGATCCATCAACGAGTCGGAGATTTCGGGCGACGTCAACATCGATGCGAAGCAGGGGCTGCCGCATTTTGCCGGTGCGCTGGCGCTCGACGAACTGGACCTCGACCCGATTGCGGTTGCGCTGTTCGGTGACCAGTCGTTCCTCAGCAGCAACGCGAACTGGCCGACGGCGCCATTCAGCCAGAAATCCAGCCTGCCGTTCAGCGCCGATCTCGATCTGACGACGGCGACGCTTGCCGCCGGACCGCTGGCGACAGCCTATGATGCGTCGCTGTCATTGAAACTGGACCAGGAAGGCATCCGCGTTTCGGACCTGAAGGCAAAACTGCTCGGCGGCGCGCTCACCGGATTGTTCGAGTTGAAGAACACAGACGGCACGGGGCTGTTCTCCGGCCAGATGAGGCTTGCCGGCGCTGACCTGGCGACTGTGCTGCCGGCTGCCGGATTGAGTGGCAACGGCGATTTCTCGACAGGGCTGTCGACCAGCGGCAAATCGGTCGACGCGATGATTGCCGCACTCTCCGGCTCGGGCACGGCGGCGCTGAAAGGCCTCACCATTGCCGGCGTCAATCCCGATGCCTTCGGCGCGTTGATTGCCAAGGCCGATGCGATCGGGCGCGACATCGACACAGCAAAGACCGCGGGCTTTGCACCTGAGATCGCTGGCGAGGGCAGCTTTGCTGCCGGCGATGCCGACATCGCCTTCACGGTCGCCGGCGGCACGTTGCGGGCACCACCGATCAAATTCGAAAACCAGGTGGCGACGCTGTCTGCCGACATCACGGCCGACCTCAACACCGGCACCGTCACCACCAAGGGCGCGGTCACCTACAAGCCTGGCGACGAGGCGCTGGTCGGCTCCGATCCGACGGTCAATTTCAGCGTCGATGGGCCGTTCGGGGCGCTGAAAAAGCAGTTCGACAGCGAGCCGCTGGCGCAATTTTTGACCCAGCGCGCGCTGGAAAAGGAGCAGCAGCGGGTCGAGGCGATGCAGGCCGCACTGCTCGAGAAGCAGCGGCTGCGGCGCGAGGTGCGCTATTACGCCGCCCTGCAGACCGAGCGCGACAACGCCGCCAAGGAATTGCGCAAGCAGGAGGAAGCGGCACGGCTCAAAGCCGAGGCCGACGCCAAGGCGAAAGTGCAGGCCGATGCGAAGGCACAGGCCGAAGCGGATGCCAAGGCCAAGGCGGATGCCAAAGCAAAGGCCGATGCCGATGCGAAAGCGCAGGCAGAGGCTGACGCAAAGGCCAAGGCAGATGCGGACGCGAAAGCCCAGGCGGAAGAGCAGGCTGCCGAAGACGCCGCCAAGGCCGAGGACGAACGGAAGAAGGCCGAACAGGCTCGGATCGCTTCGCAGGAAAAAGCCAGGCTGGAGGCCGAGCGCAAGGCTCAGGAGCAGGCGCCGAAGGTCGACCGCTCACTTCCCGGTGTCAGTGACGGTTCGGCCCCGGCGCCGCCGAAGCCCAGGACAAATCCGTTCTCCGTCGACAATCTGCTGAAGTCGCTGGGCAATTAAAACCATTCAGACCGCGCCGCGCTTGGCCCAGTCCAGCACATGCAGCCTGAGCGCCGAGGACAGGTTCGCATCGCGCGGTCTTGTCTCATCGATCTCCGCGACCAGGGCAGCAAGCGTCAGCTTGCGCGCGGCGGCGATGCTGACGAGATCGTCATAAAAGGGTTTTTCGAGGGAATAGCTGGTGCGATGGCCGCGGATGGTCACGGAGCGTTTTTCGACCGGGCTCACCGCAGGCGGTCCATCAATCGCCCTGGTCTTCCGGGCGTTCGCGGCGGTGGCCGGCGACGAATTTTTCGGCCTTGTCCAATGTCAGCCGGTCACGAGTTCTTTCGGCTTTGGAACGGCCGTGCAGAGCGCGGTTCTCGCCGGCGAGCTTTTCCTTTTCGGTGCGCGCCTTCTGCTTGCGGACCTGGCGAAGGTTGACGATTTCGCCCATGTCGCGCCGTCCGTCCCGCTACTTCTTGCGGAAGGCGTCGAGCGACACGACGTCGGCGCCCTTGCCGGCATCGGCCACGGCGGGCTTTTTCTCCGCCTCAGTGGTAGCTGCCTTCTTCTCGGCCTTCGGCTTTTTCTCGGAGACGATAGCCAAGGGCTCGGCAGCCGGCTGGGCGGCTGCATCGTCTTCCGCCGGGACGTCGGTCTTGACGTCGAATTCGAGTTCGAAATTGACCGATGGGTCGTAGAAGCCGCGTACGGCCGAGAACGGGATTTCCAGCTTCTCCGGCACGTCGGAGAAGGACAGCCCGACCTCGAAGCCGGTATCGGTCACCTTGAGGTCCCAATACTGGAACTGGATGACGATGGTCATCTGTTCGGGATAGCGCTCGCGCAGCCTGGAGGACACCCGCACGCCCGGCGCGCCGGTCAGGAATGTGATGAAGAAATGATGATTGCCGGGAAGGCCGGTGCGCGCGACTTCGGCCAGGACCTTGCGCATGACGCCGCGCAACGCCTCCTGGGCGAGAATGTCGTAGCGGATGTGGTCGTCGGCCATGTGCTGGTCGGGTTCCGTTGAATCGTCCGCATAGCTGTAATCAAGCTTGAGCGCGGCGTAAACCGGATATAGATCGCTGATGCGCCGAAGCGAAGCCCGTAACGGACGATTTGATCGCCTGCTTTGGCGTTCAGGCGCTGGCCAGCTGTTATTCCACCGCTGCCGCTGATCTGCGCTTGCCGAAGGCGCGCAGGAATGTGCGCACGCCGTGGGTCGCGGATTGCAGCACTTCATCTTCCGACGGCATGCCGCCGAGCATGAAGGTGGTCTGTAGTTCGGCGTTTGCCAAGGCCAGGAACTGGCGTGCGGCGACATCGGGATCGTCGACCGCGAGATGGCCGGCATGGGCGAGGCGGGCAAAACGGGCGGCAAGTGCCGGCCAGGTCCGGCCCGGCCCCTGGTCGCGCCATTCGGCGAAGAGCTCGGGATAGCGCTCGCCTTCGGTCTGGATCAGCTTGCGCAGGAAGCGTCCGTCGCGGTTGCAGATGCAGTTCTGATTCATGCGCACGGCAAAGCCGATCAGGTCGGCTTCCAGATCCTTCGGCTGGTCTGGGAAAGAGGCGAACGTGGCGAAGATGCCGGTATTGCAGCGCTCCGTCAGATCCCGCACCACAGCCATGAAGAGCTTTTCCTTGTCGCGGTGGTGATTGTAGATGGTCTGGCGCGACACGCCGGCCTCCACCGCGATCAGGTCGATATTCGCGCCGGCAAAGCCTTCCCGGCAAAATACCGAAGCCGCCGCATCGATAATCGACATACGCTTGGCCTCGTGGCCGCGTGGCGGGAAAATGTCAGGAGAAACGGCAAGCTTCATAGAAAACTATATAGAGGTGATTGACGAATTAGACAAGGCTGTCTAAATTTGTGGACACAATAAATGGGGAATTCGCTCCGTAGAGACGAATAATCTCGCTCTGAGCCGTCGGATTTCAACGGGATGGAACGTCCTAGGGTTAGTCGTCGCGTTGGCGGCGCCAACCAGACTTGAAAGAAGCCTTTATCATGAGTCCCAAATTCCTCCGCATCGCGGTCGTGCTCGGCCTGTTGTCCGCTATCGGCCCCTTCGCCATCGACATGTATCTGCCGGCGTTGCCTTCGATCGGCGAAGATCTGCATGCCGGCACCGCCGCCGTTCAGATGAGCCTTTTGATCTTCTTCCTGTCGATGGGCTTCGGCCAGATCGTCGTCGGACCGATCTCCGACATGGTCGGCCGCAAGCTGCCGCTTTACGGCGGCCTTGCGCTGTTCATGGTCGGCGGTATCGGTTCGGCCATAAGCCCGACCATCGAATGGCTGATCGCCTTCCGCTTCCTGCAGGGACTGGGCGCCAGCGCCGGCATGGCGGTGCCGCGCGCCATCGTGCGCGACCTGCACACCGGCACCGAAGCCGCCAAGCTGATGTCGCTGCTGATGCTGGTGTTTTCGGTGTCGCCGATCCTGGCGCCGCTGACCGGCAGCCAGATCATCGAGAATTTCGGCTGGCGCGCCGTATTCTGGACGGTGACGGGCGCGGCCCTGCTGGCCACCATTCTGCTGGCGACCTCGCTGAAGGAGACGCGGCCGGCGGAAGAACGCGTCGGTTCCTCCTTCGGAACCGCACTCGCCGGCTATCGCTTCCTCATGGGTGACCGCAATTTCCTCGGCCTGGTGGCGATCGCCGGCTTCGGCATCGCCAGCTTCTTCGTCTACCTCTCGAGTTCGTCCTTCATTCTGATCGACCATTACGGGCTGTCGCCTTCCGTCTACAGCGTGTTCTTCTCGATCAATGCGGTCGCCTTCATCGGCATGTCGCAGCTGACGGGACTGCTGTCGGAGCGCTTCGGGCTGAAGCGCGTCGTCTGGGTGGCGGTGACCGGCTATGCCACGACGATGGTGGTGCTGTTCGCAGTCATGGCGACCGGCGTCGACCGGCTCGATGTGATGGCGGCACTGCTGTTCGTCGGCTACGGCTTCCTCGGCCTGGTCATCCCGACGACGTCGGTGCTGGCCATGGAAGAGCATGGCGAGATCGCCGGCACGGCCTCGGCGCTGATGGGCACGCTGCACTTCGCCATCGGTGCGCTGGCGATGGGCGTCGCCGGCATCTTCTTCGACGGCACCCCGCTGCCCATGGTGGCCGGCATCACGCTCTGCGCCGTGATCTCGTTCACGCTGGCCAAACTGACGCTCGGCCGCTCGCGCGAAGCCGTTGAAGCGCCGGCCGAGTAAGCTGACCGCAATCGACCGGAAAGGCCGGGTCATCCCGGCCTTTTTCACGTCTGGGGTAATCCGGCCCCGGCCAGAACCACGGCCTTCGACCGACGCCAGCGGGCAATTAAACCAGTTGATAGCCGAAAGCGGCAGCCGGCGTTGCGAGAACGATGTCGAGGGGGAGAAGTGGAGGTTTCTGTTGCCAGGTACCTCCGAACCCCGCCTAGAAGTGCGAACCTCTAGGGCTTGATTTGAAGCTATCGCACCGCTTACGCGGCGAGACGTGCTTCCGCATAGTTGTCATTTGCAACTACAGGTTTAGCCCGATGACGGTGGTACCATGCCGGGCAAAAGTACGATCTTTACACCTTCGTCGATCCTATTTCGCCCCCAGCAACAGCCGCTCTGATCACAGAGCGGTTCTTGGTGGAGGCGCCGGGTACCGCCCCCGGGTCCGAACGGCTTATTACATCGCCCATTTATCGCCATAGTCGGTCAAGCCGACAAAACGAATATAGGGGGCGGGCGCACAAAATGAAAGGCCGCAATGACACTTCTTGGCCGCACCAAACTGCGGCGCCGAGGGTTGACTCGCGCGCGGTCTCAACCGAAGCTTTGCGATGGTGAGGAGTATCGACCGAGCGCACAAGTTGCGGCAGCGCGCCACAGCCCTCATCGATCGGATCCCGTGGCGCCGACATGGGGAAATTTGATGGCCGATTATCTCGCAGACGTGAAGAAATACGACGCCGCCGCAAATGCCGATGTGGTTGCCAAGATTGTGAAACATCTGGGCATCGCGCTGCGCAACCGCGATTCCTCGCTGGTATCCTGCACCGACCCCAAGGAATTGGAGCGCGTCAAGACCAACTGGGTTGCCAAGAAACTCGGCGTGACCGACGGGGCGAAAGCCGACTCAGCGATCGAGAAGACCTGCAAGGCGTTGGCCGCCGACAGCTTCAAGAGCCGCGTGACTTTCTACTATCTGGTCGCCAAGAATCTGGGCAAGCTCGGCTCTTTGTAGAGATTATTGCCGATAGGCAGAGCGCGCGTTTGATTTTGCTCCTCACCGGAGGTCAGCACCGCCCCACATTGCCTGCCGGGCATTTCTCCCCGTATAGTGACGGGGAGAAAGGGCTGACCGCAGCCTTGGCTCTCTCTCTCTCTCTCTCTCTCTCGAACGCTTGTGATTGGCGAAACCGCTGATCACAGCGCCCCTCTCCCCGTCCCTATACGGGGAGAGGATGCCGGTGTCCGAACCGGATAGATAGGTAACAGAATGGACCGATAGCATGGGTGACAGTTTTCTCCTTCGCCGGGAGGACCGGCGATGGTTTGGCGGGAGACTGGCATCATGGACGAGCAGCTACGGTTTGTTGTGGAGTGTCTTTCTGGGGATGAGACGATGGTTGCGCTTTGTGCGGCCTACGGGATCTCACGCAAGAACGGCTACAAATGGC
>NZ_JAMYOJ010000041.1:0-20492 GCF_040319795.1 Mesorhizobium sp. M0862 | reverse complement strand
GATGATCTGCGCGAGCACAAGAAGCTCGCTCTACGCCAAGCCGCATGACCAGTTTCATGATCGCCCATTTTGCAGAACTTGACGCACACAACCTCTCTATACGGGGAGAAATGTCCGGCAGGACAATGAGGGCGGCGCCAGCCTGTCGGGTCAATATACAGGGGCATCAGACGCGACCGCGCCATCCCCGCCTCTTGATCCTCTCCGCCCCTTCGTCCATAAGCACGCCGTCGCAAGACTCGCCGCGCGTGGTTTCCAGCCGCGTGATTGGCTCCGAAAAGTCTGCAACTTTTCGGAATCGCGCTTATACGGCCCTCCACAAGCCATGAGGAACCCATGACCGCCTTCAAACAGCTCGTCTTTTCCGGGGTACAGCCGACCGGCAATCTGCATCTCGGCAACTATCTCGGCGCCATCAAGAAATTCGTCGCCCTGCAGGAAACGTCCGACTGCATCTATTGCGTCGTCGACCTGCATTCGCTGACGGCACAACTCGTCCATGACGACCTCGCCGACCAGACCCGCTCGATCACCGCGGCCTTCCTTGCCTCCGGCATCGACCCGAAGAAGCACATCGTCTTCAACCAGTCGCGGGTGATGCAGCATGCCGAGCTTGCCTGGATCTTCAACTGCGTGGCGCGCATCGGCTGGATGAACAAGATGACGCAGTTCAAGGACAAGGCCGGCAAGGACCGCGAAAATGCCTCGCTGGGCCTGCTAGCCTATCCCTCGCTGATGGCGGCCGACATCCTGCTCTACCGCGCCACCCATGTGCCGGTGGGCGAGGATCAAAAGCAACATCTGGAGCTGACCCGCGACATCGCGCAAAAGTTCAATAATGATTTTTCGAGCCGCATCGCCAGCCTTGGCGTCGGCGTCGAGATGCAGGTCGGCGAGGAGACGGTGAACGGTTTCTTCCCGATAACCGAACCGGTGATCGGCGGGCCGGCGGCGCGCATCATGAGCCTGCGCGACGGCTCCAAGAAGATGTCGAAGTCGGACCCGTCGGATCTGTCCCGCATCAATTTGACCGACGATGCCGACACCATCTCGAAGAAGATCCGCAAGGCCAAGACCGACCCGGAAGCGTTGCCAAGCGAAGTCGACGGCCTGGAAAGCCGCCCGGAAGCGGAAAACCTGGTCGGCATCTATGCAGGGCTGGCCGAGATGTCGAAGGCGGACGTGCTGAAGGAATTCGGCGGCCAGCAGTTTTCCGTGTTCAAGCCGGCGCTCGCCGACCTTGCTGTGGAAAAACTGGCGCCGATCGCCGGCGAGATGCGCCGTATCGAGGGCGACCGCGCCTATGTCGACGCGGTGCTGAGAGACGGCGGCGAACGCGCCGGCGCGCTGGCTGAGACCACCATGAAGACGGTACGCGACATTATAGGCCTGTTGCAGGGCTGATCCTACCGTAAGTGCACCGCACCATTCTGGCCCAAGGCCGGCGGCTTGCCGCCGGTCTGCGGCGGTGGCAGATTGCGGCCGAAAACATCGAGTAGATAGACATGGTCTCCAAACGCCTCAGTCGCGAAGCCGGCCATCGCAGGAAATTCCTGACGATCATCGACGACACGCCGGAGTGCGAGCGCGCCGTCGCCTACGCCTCCAAGCGGGCGCAGAGCACCAGCGGCACGCTGGTGCTGCTCTACATCATCACACCGGACGACTTTCAGCACTGGCTGGGCGTCGAGAAGATCATGCGCGAGGAAGCCAATGCCACGGCACGCGCGGCACTCGACGGCTACGCCAACAAGGTGCGCCAGAAGCTCGGCATCGAGCCCGAGATGGTAGTGCGCGAAGGCAAGCCTACCGAAGAGATCCACAAGCTGATCGAGGAAGATCAGGACATCGCCATCCTGGTGTTGGCGGCAGGTGCCGGCAAGGAAGGACCCGGGCCGCTGGTCGGGGCTGTTGCCGGCAAGGGCGCCGCCTTCCCTATTCCCGTCACAGTGGTGCCGCAGAACCTTTCCGACGAGGAGATCGACAGCCTCGCATAAAGAGTGATGCCGGAAAGTGTGAAGCGGTTTCGGATGGATTTTATAGCCCGCGCGGGATTCATTCCCAGCCAGCAAAACATTCCGCCAGCCAGCCATTTTGAGCGACGCGTTTCGCTTGAATGTCCAGCCGATTGAGCCTATTTAGAACCATTCCAAACTAGCTGCCCGACTGGGCACGGAGACGGCCATGTTCATCCAGACCGAATCGACGCCGAACCCGGCAACGCTGAAGTTCTTGCCCGGCAAGGAAGTCCTTGTTGAAGGCACCGCCGATTTCCGCGACGCCGACAGTGCAGCCAGCGCCTCGCCGCTGGCCGGCCGGCTGTTCGAGATCCCCGGCGTGACCGGCGTCTTCTTCGGCTATGACTTCATCACCGTGACCAAGGACGGCCCGGACTGGCAGCACCTGAAGCCGGCGATCCTGGGCGCCATCATGGAGCATTTCATGTCGGGCGCGCCCGTCATGGTCAACGCCGGCCCCGCCGCCGAGACCAGCCAGACCGGCGAATTCTACGACAAGGCCGATGAGCAACTGGTCATCACCATTAAGGAACTGCTCGACACCAGGGTGCGCCCGGCGGTTGCCCAAGATGGCGGCGACATCACCTTCCGCGGCTTCGAGAACGGCACCGTGTTCCTGCACATGAAGGGCGCCTGCGCCGGCTGCCCGTCCTCGACGGCGACGCTGAAGCACGGCATCCAGAACCTGCTCCGCCACTTCGTGCCGGAAGTACAGCAGGTCGAGCAGGTCTCCTAAGACCCCTTCACGCATTCGAGCGAGCAACAAAAAACCGGGCCAGATTGCCCGGTTTTCTGTTTTGGACGTCCGTTGTTGCCTAGACGGTCCGCGTACGAAGGGTAACGCCTATTTTGACCATGGTCTTCCCGAAAACCGGTTCCACTTTTCGCTTTCGTGGACCTCGGTTCCGGATCATGGTCCCTACATCACGATGACCTTGGCGCCGACCGACGTGCGGTCGTAGAGGTCGATGATGTCCTGGTTCATCAGCCGGATGCAGCCTGACGACATCGCCTTGCCGATCGAATTCCATTCCGGACTGCCGTGCAGGCGGTAGCCCATGTCGCCGCCCTTGTTGAACAGATACATGGCGCGCGCGCCGAGCGGGTTCTTCAAGCCCGGCTCCATGCCGCTCGCGAACTTCGCTAGCTCCGGCTGGCGCTGGATCATCTGCCGCGGCGGCGTCCAGGTCGGCCATTCGCGCTTCAGCGCGATATGGGCGGTGCCGTGCCATTCAAAGCCTTCGCGGCCGACGCCGATGCCGTAGCGGATCGCCCGGCCGTCGCCTTCGACGAAGTAGAGAAACTTGTTCTGGGTATCGACGACGATGGTGCCCGGCTTTTCCGAGGTGTCGTAGTTCACCTCTTGCCGGTGGTACTTCAGCGGCACCCTCTCGATCGGGATGCGCGGCAGTTGGTAGCCTGCATCGTTCACCGAACCGTAGTTGTTGGTGAACAGTTGCGAGCCGATCGTGCTGCAACCCGAGATCGCGGCCGACAACGCAAGTGCGGCGACGATTGCAAATGACTTCATGCGCATGAAATGGTCCGATGCCCCGCCAAGATGTCGCGACACGTTACGGCCGCTTTTCCTGAAACCATTCATGCTGGCATTTGCTTTGCTTGCCAAGCGCGCGATGCCTATATGCAGGAGCTTACGTGCCGGTAAGCCGTCAACTATGGCATTTCGGCAACAGGACTCACGGGATTGTGAAGGAAAAACAATGGTCGGTCCTGTCGGATAGCCTAGAATCAGGGAACCACATCGAGGAATCACAATGAATGTAGGCGACGCCGCGGCGCGGTCCGGCCTGCCGGCCAAGACCATCCGCTACTATGAAGAGATCGGCCTGATCGCCCCGGCGCGCGCCGGCAATGGCTATCGCGATTATTCCAGCGACGACATCCATCGGCTAGCCTTCCTGCGCCGCGCCCGCAACCTCGGCTTTTCAATCGACGATTGCCGCCAGCTGATGGCGCTCTACCGGGACCGCAGCCGCGCCAGCCACGATGTGCGCGAGATTGCCGCCGCCCATGTCAGCGCCATCGAGGAAAAGGTGCGCGAGCTGCAGTCGATGCGCACGACCTTGCAGACGCTGATCCAGGCCTGCCATGGTGACGACCGGCCGGATTGCCCGATTTTGGATGACATTGCGGGGGCTGCGCTACTCGAGAACAGGCCGGCTTCGGCCATATAGGTAGTATCTCGACTGACTAAAATACGGGAACGTCCAAGGGACAAGAACGGAACCAAAGCGGTTACATCAGACCTTTGCGTTCACGGCGCAAGACTTTAGTCCGGGCGCCTTATAGCTAAGAACGGAAGTTGATCGGCGGACGCAGGGGCGTTCCGGAGCAATACCAGACCGCGCCGATACAGATATGGTGCGATCGCGGAAGGCGCTCGGATCAAGTTGTAGCCTCAGTTCTGTCAACCGTATAATCGCCGCCATTCCCCTACGGCTGGGTAGCGCTCGTGAGCAGTGGGTCATCTAGCTCTGCCTTTGTCTTCAGGACGGCATCAACGAGGGAACCGAACTCCTCGACGCTGAATGTGCAACTATCCTGGACCGCTCCCATATGGCTGAGGCGGAAGCGTACGAATTTCCGGTTTTCGGCTGGGATGCGCTTCACCAGAAACATGAATGAATAGGGACCCGCGATCGCTGAGTACCGGCGCAACTCTTCGGTCGCGGGGAAAAGCCGGTTGATGAATCCCAAAAACCCCATGGTGTCTCCCCTCGTGCCAAGGACCGTGCTTCTTATCATTGCGAGAGAAAATTCGCCTATGGGTTTGTCAACCATACGATCGCCATGGTCACAGGCGATTATCCGGTTGACAAACCCAAAGTGATTACGTGGGGTAAGGGCATAGGAGATTTCCATGTCCGTTCTGTCCCGCCCCGAGTTCCACGACGAAGCCAAGGCTTTCGAGCATGTGGAAGGCATCTTGTGGCCGAATGGTCCGGTTTGCCCCAAGTGCGGCTCTGTTGATCGCCACTACGCATTGAAGGGCGTTCGCACCAAGCCGTCCAAGAAGAACCCCAATGGTGTCGAGCGTCACGGCCTGTACAAGTGCAGCGCTTGCCGCTCGCAGTTCACCGTCCGTATGGGTTCGATCTTTGAGGAAAGCCATATGCCGCTCACCAAGTGGCTTC
Source organism: Mesorhizobium sp. M0862 (assembly GCF_040319795.1). Lineage (NCBI taxonomy): Bacteria > Pseudomonadati > Pseudomonadota > Alphaproteobacteria > Hyphomicrobiales > Phyllobacteriaceae > Mesorhizobium > Mesorhizobium sp. M0862. Next base: position 15,319 of record NZ_JAMYOJ010000041.1, on the reverse strand, counting down.
AGGCTATCCACCTTATGTGTGCCTCTAAGAAGGGCATCAGCGCTCACCAGATGCACCGCATACTCGAATGCAAGTATGAGACCGCTTGGTTCCTGTGCCACCGCATTCGCCTTGCAATGGCATCTGGCGACTTCTCCCCGCTTGGCGGCAACGGCAAGACCGTAGAAGTTGACGAGACCTACATTGGCCGTCTCGCTAACGCTCCCGTCAAACGTGGCGGTGGCGCTCACAAGAACACGGTCGTTACGCTGGTAGAGCGTGGTGGCCGCGCCCGTTCCTTCCACGTCGATACGGCCCGCATGGGCAACGTCATGCCAATCGTTCGCGCCAACATCGCTCGCGAGAGCGCATTGATGAGCGACGAAAGCGGCATCTATCGCCGTGCCAGCCAGGATTTCGCCTCGCACGATGTCGTCACGCATTCCAAGGACGAGTACGTGCGCTACGAAGGCGAGAAGACCATCCACACGAACACCGTGGAAGGCTTCTATTCGATTTTCAAGCGCGGCATGAAAGGCGTCTATCAGCATTGCGGTGAGCAGCACTTGCACCGCTATCTGGGCAGAGTTCGACTTCCGTTATAGCAACCGCATTGCCTTGGGAGTTGATGACGGAACCCGCGCTTTTATCGCGCTCGTAGGTGCAAAAGGTAAGCGTTTAATGTATCGTCAGGAGGCATGAGATAACCTATCTAACAGTAGGTTCGCCTCATGGTTAGTACGAAGGCGTACGCGAGCAATGGCAGACAGGCCTTATGACAGAGAGCGCCTAAAGCACCTATTTCACTATGTGATATGGGGCGCTGGTGCTCGCGCTGGATTTGGCGCCACCAAGCTGTACAAGGTCGCGTGGTTCTCAGATGCCCGCAGTTTCGTGTTGACCGGCCAATCAATTACAGGCGCACCCTATATCCGCGAAAAGCACGGTCCTATCCCGCGCGATGGAATGTACGTGCGCAATGAACTGGTGGCGTTGCGCTTGGTAGAGCAGTGGCGAGGCACTGATGATGAGTGGGTCTTCAAGGGCCTTGTGCCGCCCCCGCGCAATGTCTTCCACCCCGACGAAACCAAGGAAATTGATTACTGGATTAAAGAGATTGACGGAAAGCACACGGCAAAATCAGTGAGCGAATATTCTCACGATTACGGGTGGGAAATCGCGAAGATGAAAGAGCCATTGCCGTTCCACTCTATCTTGGCTGGACGTGGCCGTGAGCCTAACGACGCTGAGACAACTCGGTTGCGCGCACGCGCTAGGGAACTGGGTTTGATGTAAATGAAGGATTGCCGCGAGGAAGACCGCGTGCGCCTCGCGAGAGATTTGGCCGAAGAAAAATGGTCAAGGGCTTTCGACGCTTGGGAAGACGTGACTTGGACCATTGTGCGTGACGAGAATTGCGGCAGTCCATTGAACGATACCGGCTCCATTCGAGGCTATGTGTTCGACGGAGCCCGCTCAATCGATATGCCTTCAATCGAAGTGATTTATGAGATCCACCCCAATCTAATCATCATCCACTATGCGGATTTTCGAGATGCCCCATACGGACAAGCCGGAAGAGCCTAAGCAGCAAATCGACAAATTCCGAGATGCCGCTCGGAAGCTAAAGGGCGATCCATCCGACGCCACTTTTGAAGCTGCCGTGGGAAGGTAGCCCGCGCTCCGAAGCTCTCAGCGGAGCAAATAAAGGCACTGGTTCGGAGACACCGTGAAAAGCCGAAAAAGATTGGCGCCTAGCCTCCTTGTCGCAAAGTTCGACGCTTTTCCTTAAATTTCTCAAACTGGCGTTCGGCGTGAGCCTGTGCCTTCTCACGTTTGACGCTTCCAAGGTGCGTTAGAAGCGGACGATTGTTGAACTTAATAAACCCGTTCATTCTCTCTTCTGCTTCAGCCATCATGACAAGCCGTCCGATGTCTACCTGATCCTCGAAATAGTCGAGAAGCATTGTTGTCAGCCGGTTTTTCTCCCTGATCTCCGCGCCAGCTAGAAAATTGTTAGCGATCCAAACATCATTTTTCCGGATGTTTTCATTTGCCCAGGTTGTAAGGCCCATGTTTTCCGCATCGGCATTGGCCCGCTCCAAAATCAACTCCGGGCCGGTCTTAGACGCGACCGCCCACAAGAGCTTGTTCTGCATCCCCGCATAGAAGTTTCGCCACTCCTCGGATTGCGGGTCATAGTCTTGGCACATTGCGCAGATGCTACGAACTTCCCGATATAGGTTTGCCTCCGAAGATCGGATGTCTCGTATGGTCTCCTTTAGCTCTTTTAGATGGTCGCGGCTCTCTGGGTTCTTCATCCTAGCGACGTCAATGGACCATCCTTTCAAGAGGATTTCCTTTAAACGCTCGGTCGCCCATATCCTGAATTGAGTGGCCTGTTTCGAATTAACGCGGTAGCCAACCGAGATGATGACATCGAGGCTGTAGAGAGCGACCGGTTTGGTGGCACCAGCAATTTGCGTTTTCTGCAAATTGCCCTCTTCAACCAATTCACCCTCTTCAAAAACGTTCGTGATATGGCGCGATATGGTCGAGACCGTCTTCCCGAATAACTGACCTATTTGGGCCTGTGTCATCCAAAGTGTTTCGCCCGCATATCGAATATCGATCTTGATGCCCTTGTCGGTCCCATAGACAAGCAACCTGTCTTCAGTGGTTTCGCTGCCGCTCAATTGTGCTAGCCGCTCTAGTTCTCGTTCAAATCCGTCTTCGCGCTTAATGGCCATTAGCCGCTCCGATTCGCTGATTCATACAATTAGCATGCACTGATACCAGTGCGCGAATACGGCTTGCGATGATCCCACAGTGATTATTTCGTGATCTTGGAAGGGGAGCCATTCCCCTACGGCTGGGTAGCTTTCGGAAATTGCGCACGGTATGTTTCGCGTTCCATAGATTCTTTGAGGCGCTCCGTGCCACTTCCGATGTTTCTTTTTGCTGCAACGCCAGTCATGATATTTATATATTTCAGTCTTTTAGATATCAGAGCAAATAGGTGGAAAAAGACCGATAGAAAAGCCCTGCTATACGTCTATATAGCACTTCATCTCGCCGTAATTATTGGAATAATTGTATCCTTTTTTGAGTTATATATTAAAGATTGATAGCAGGGCCTGAATTCTCCCCTGCGCCGGCCTGTCAGGCATATAATCCTATTTCACTTTGGGTTTGTCAACGACATAATCGCCTGGTCACACAGGGTTCAAACCGTGAACAAAATCTGGCATGGTGGGTGCCATGCCGATCATTTCGCCGATTCCCCTCAATCCCCTCATCGACGGCCGCCAGTCCGAACGCGCCATGCTGGTGCGGCGCGGCGTGCAGAGGCTGTTGATGCAAATGGGCATGCATGTGCTGCCCGAACTGTCGCTGGCCACCGGGCGGCGCGCCGACCTTGTGGCGCTGACCCGGCAGGGCGATATCTGGATCATCGAGGTCAAATCCTCGATCGAGGATTTCCGCGTCGACCGCAAATGGCCTGACTACCGGCTGCACTCCGACCGCTTCTTCTTCGCCACCCATCCGGGCGTGCCATCGGAGATCTTCCCCGAGGAATGCGGCTTCATCCTCTCCGACGGCTACGGCGCCGAGATTCTGCGCGATGCGCCCGAGCACCGGATGGCGGCGGCAACGCGCAAGGCGCTGATGCTGCGCATCGCACGGGCGGGTGCGGCGCGGCTGCTGGCGGCGGAACTGGCGGGTGTGGCGGTGCCGGCGCTGGCGGGAGAGAGCGAGTAGACGAAGCTCAAGTTCCTCGCCCCGCTTTGCGGGGGCGAGGAACCCAAGAACACCTACTCCACCACCTCCTCCACCCCTGCCGCCGGCGCCATCAGGAGCACGGCGGCACCCAGCAGCGCTGCAACGAAGGACCCCGCCAGGATGCCGACCTTGACGGCGTCCTGCAGCGCCATGTCGTTGGCGAAGGCGAGCAGGCCGATGAACAGGCTCATGGTGAAGCCGATGCCGCAGAGCAGCGAAATGCCGATCATGTGCAGCCAGCCGGCATTGACCGGCAGGTCGGCGAAGCCGAGCCGGATCGCCAGCGCCGAGGAGCCGAAGACGCCGGCCAGCTTGCCCAGCACCAGGCCGGCGGCAACGCCGAGCGTCAGCGGCTCGACCAGGGCAGAGGCGCTGAGGCCGGCCAGCGACACGCCGGCATTGGCAAAGCCGAAAATCGGGATGACGAAGAACGGCACGATCTTGTGCAGGCCGTGCTCCAACCGGTGCAGCGGCGAATGGTCGAGATCGTGCCCGCTGCCGGGAGAAGTTTTCAGCGGAATGGTGAGCGCCAGCGCCACGCCGGCCAGCGTCGCATGCACACCCGATTTCAGCACGAGCACCCACAGCACGGCGCCGAGCACGAGGTAAGGCGTCAGCCTCGTCACCCGCATGCGGTTGAGCACGATGAGCACCGCGATGACGGCGAAGGCCGCACCGAGATAGGCCAGCGACAGGCCGCTTGTGTAGAAGATGGCGATGATGATGACGGCGCCGAGATCGTCGATGATGGCGAGCGCGGTGAGAAATATCTTGAGCGACGCCGGCACGCGGTTGCCGAGCAGCGACAGTACGCCGAGCGCAAAGGCGATATCGGTGGCGGTCGGGATCGCCCAGCCGGAGAGCGCGGCGGCGTTGTTGCGGTTGATGGCGACATAGACCAGCGCGGGAACCAGCATGCCGCCGGCGGCGGCGACGCCCGGCAGCACGCGGCGCGGCCAGGTCGAGAGCTGACCGTCGAGCATCTCGCGCTTGATCTCGAGGCCGACCAGCAGGAAGAACACCGCCATCAGCCCATCATTGATCCAGTGCGACACGCTGAGCGGGCCGAGATAGGCGTGGAGAGCGGCGAAATAGGTTTCGGCCAATGGTGAATTGGCGACGATCAGCGCAAGGGCTGCCGCAACCATCAGGATGATGCCGCCCGCCGCCTCGCCATCGAGGAATTCGCGAAGGATGGATTTCGGCTGCTTGTCGCGCATCTGTGCTCCGTTGCCGGGTTTTCCGGCGGCGTTATTGCCGATGATGGGCAAAGGTCGATGGCACGGCAAGCGCAACTGTTTCCAGCGTTGGCGCCGCCCCTCATTGTCCTGCCGGACGTTCGTCATTCGAAAAGCCAAGCAGTTGGCTTTTCGTCCGCTTCGCGGACCATTCCTCAACTCCCCACATAGCGACGGGGAGAAAGAGGCAGCTTCAGCCTCGCCGTCGTCTCCTGCAACGCCGGCGATTGGCGAAACCGGCGATGAGAGCGCCCCTCTCCCCCGTCTCTATACGGGGAGAGGATGCCGGCAGGCAGGTGAGGGGCAGCGCTGAGGTTCGGCAATTGGCCGCCGGCGCCACCGGCGCGTGAACCTCAGCGTGGTGCGCGCTTGGCGAGTATGCGCTGCAGCGTGCGGCGATGCATGTTGAGCCGGCGCGCGGTTTCCGACACGTTGCGGTCGCACATTTCGTAGACGCGCTGGATGTGTTCCCAGCGCACGCGGTCGGCCGACATCGGATTTTCCGGGGGGGCGGCGCGCTCGCCGGCGGTGCGGGTGAGCGCTGCAAACACGTCGTCGGCGTCAGCCGGCTTCGACAGATAGTCGATGGCGCCGAGCTTCACCGCGGTCACCGCGGTGGCAATGTTGCCGTAGCCGGTGAGGATGACGGTGCGGGCATCGTCGCGCTTCTCGCGGATGGCGGCGACGACGTCGAGGCCGTTGCCGTCGCCAAGCCGCATGTCGACCACCGCATAGGCCGGCGGGTGGGCGCGCGCCTTGGCCACTGCCTCCTCGACGCTCTCGGCCGTCTCGACCACGAAACCCCTGGTTTCCATGGCGCGGGCCAGCCGCGTCAGGAACGGCTTGTCGTCGTCGACGATGAGCAGCGAGGTGTCCTCGCCTTCGACCATTGCGCCAATTGCTTCTTCGCCAGTCATTATCTCAAAAAATCCTGCTGCCTTAATTTTACGCAGATATAGTTCCTGAACGCCATTGTCCAATTTTGCCGCCTCCGCCAAGGCTTTTACGCGGTGTCGAACATCGAGATCCCCACCGATTCCGGGTTGAGGAAGACCGTGCGCGGCCACGATATCTGCACGATCGCGCCTTCGCCCAGTCCGCTCGAATTGCGGAAATCGAGCGTGGCGCCGGAGCGTTCGAGCAAGGTCTTGGCGATGAACAGCCCGAGACCCAGGCCACCGCCGGCCTCGTTGCCCTGGCGTGTCGACATATAGGGCTCGCCGATGCGATCGATGATTTCGGGCGGAAAGCCCGGCCCGTCGTCGATGATCGAGAAGGTGACGTCGAGCTCGTCCCAGCTCCAGCGCACGGTGACGGTCTTGCGGGCGAAGTCGACGGCGTTCTCGACCAGATTGCCGAGGCCGTAGATGACGCCGGGGTTGCGCCGTCCCACCGGTTCGGGGCCGACGCGCTCGCCCGGCCGAAGCTTGATCGAGATGCCGAAATCGCGGTGCGGCGCCGTCACCTCCTCGACCAGCGAGGTCAGCGGCAGACGCGACAGATGCGCCTCGCCCTCGGAGGACAGGCTGGTCAGCCGCTTCAGGATCTCGCGGCAGCGCTCGCTCTGCGACCGCAACAGCTTCACATCCTCACCATATTTCGGATCGTTACCCAGCGCCTTCTCCATTTCCTTGGAGACAAGGGCGATGGTGGCGAGCGGCGTGCCGAGTTCGTGCGCGGCGGCGGCGGCGAGGCCATCGAGCGCCGACAGATGCTGCTCGCGCTGCAACACCAGTTCGGTGGCGGCAAGCGCATTGGCGAGCAGGCGAGCTTCCTCGGCGACGCGGAAGGCATAGATGGCGGTGAAGGCGATCGAGGAAAACACCGCCATCCATATCCCGGCGACATAGATGAACGGCATGGGCAGCGGCGCGCCCTCATACCATGGCAGCGGCTGGTGGAAGAAGACCAGCAACGTGGCCGCCGCCATGACCAGCGCGCCGAGCACCGCAGTCAGCCGGAGCGGCAGCGACGCCGCCGAGATGACGACGGGCACGGTCATCAGCACCGAGAACGGGTTGGTGAGGCCGCCGGTCAAATAGAGCAGGCCGGCAAGCTGCAGGCTGTCGAAGGTCAGGATGAAAAAGGCTGAGAACGGGGTCAGCCGGTGCGCTGCCGGATAGCGGAAGGTCAGCACCAGGTTGAGCCAGGCCGAGCAGGCGACCAGCGCGAAGCAGAGGCTGACCGGCAGCGGGAATTTGAGCCCATAGGCGACGACCAGCACCGTCAGGCTCTGGCCGACAATGGCCAGCCAGCGCAGCCGGATCAGCGTGTTGAGGCGCAGCCGCTGGCTTTGCTGGAAGTCTGGCGCGTGCAGGATGTTGATCATGGCCAAGGATTATAGCCGGGAAAGGACGAGCGCTAGGTCCCTCGCGGTTTGGCGCGGGCGGTGGCCGCAGCGAGCAGCGGATTTTCCGGCCAGACATGGCGGGGATAGCGGCCGCGCATGTCGGTGCGCACATCGGCCCAGGAGCCGCGCCAGAAGCCGGGCAAGTCACGCGTCGTCTGGATCGGCCGGTGCGCCGGCGACAACAGCTCAAGCGTTAGCGGCACGGTGCCGTTGGCGATTGCCGGATGGCGGTCAAGGCCGAACAGTTCCTGCACGCGGATCGCCAGCACCGGCCATTCGCCGTCATAGCGGATCGGCACATGGCTGCCGGACGGCGCGTCGAAATGGGTCGGCGCCAGTGTGCCGATCTTGCGCTGCAAATCATGCGGCACCAGCGCCATCAGGCCTGACGACAGCACGCCGGGTTCGATGGCGGCGAAGGACGCCTTGCCCGACAGGAACGGCAGCAGCCAGTCGTCGAGGCGTTCGAGCAGGGCGGCTTCCGAAACATCGGGCCAAGGCGCGCCGAGGCCGCGATGCAGCCAGCCAAGCCGTTGGCGCAGCGTCTCGCCGTCCTTGCCCCATTCCAGCAGCGACAGGCCGTGCTCGCGCAAGGCATCCAGGATGGCGCGGTCGGCGTCTGTTCCAGTTGGTGCGGGCAGCATGCGCTCCGACAAAGTGATGGCGCCGAGCCTGGCGGTCTCGCGCACGCGCACCGCGCGCCGCTCGCGGTCGAAGCTTGTCTCGCGGCGAGTCTCGATCCTGTCGGAGAGTGCGGCGCGGATGTCGGCCTCGTCGACGGCTGCCGCCGCCGTGATGCGGGCATTTTGCGCCTTGCCTTGCAGATCGGCGACGACCAGCCAGGTCTCACCGGCCAGCGGATCGGCGGCGTCGAGCATGGCGCCGGAGCCGTTGGCGAGCACGAAACGCCCGCGCTCGCCGCGCGCTCTGGCGACACGGTCCGGCCAGGCGTGGATGAGGAGAAGACCGGCAGAAGCGGTTTCGCTGCTCTTGGCGCCGCCCGCCTGCTTCGCCAATCGCCCGGCAAGCTGCCTTGCCGCAACGGCGCGCGGTGACTTTTCCGTGCGGAAGCGCATCAGGCGCCGTTCGAGGTCGGCGCCGTCGCCGCCAAGGCCACGCTCGGTGAGCAGGACGGCTAGCATCGCAGCTTCGAGCGCGTGGCCGCCGCCAGCGGCTTCAGCGACCATGTGTGCGAGCCGCACGGGCAGCGCCAGCTTGCGCATCGCGCCGCCTGCCTCCGTCAGCCGTCCGGCCGCGTCGATGGCGTGCAGCGCCGTGAGCAGCGCCCGCGCCTCGTTAAGCGCGGGAATGGGCGGCGGATCGAGGAAGGAGAGACTTGCGGGATCGGCGACGCCGAAGGCGGCGCAATCGAGCAGCAACCCGGACAGATCGGCTTCCAGAATCTCGGGCGGGGTGAACGCGGGAAGGGCCGCCGTCTGCTCGGCCCGCCACAGCCGAATGGCGACACCTGGCTGCGTGCGTCCGGCGCGACCGGCGCGTTGATCGGCCGACGCCCTGGAAACACGCACCGTCTCCAGCCGGGTCAGGCCGCTCGCCGGCTCGTAGCGCGGCAGCCGCGACAGGCCGGAATCGATGACGACGCGCACGCCGTCGATGGTAATCGAGGTCTCGGCGATCGACGTCGCCAGCACCACCTTGCGGCGACCGGGCGGCGCCGGCTTGATCGCGGCGTCCTGCGCCGTGTTGTCGAGCTGGCCGTAGAGCGGCACGATGTCGGTGTCGGCGCCGAGGCGGCCCTGCAGCCGCTCGGCGGTGCGCTCGATCTCGCGCTGGCCGGGCAGGAAGGCGAGCACGCTGCCGCTCTCCTCGGCAAGGGTGGAGCGGATAGCCTTGGCCATGGCGTCTTCGACGGGAACGCCGGCCGGCCGTTCGTCGTATCTGACATCGACGGGGAACGCACGGCCTTGGCTTTCGATCACCGGGGCGCCGGACAGGAGTTTCGCGACGCGCGCGCCATCGAGCGTTGCCGACATCACCAGCAGCCGCAAATCCGGCCGCAGCGCGCCCTGCACGTCGAGCGCCAGCGCCAGGCCGAAATCGCCGTCGAGCGAGCGCTCGTGGAATTCGTCGAAAATCACCGCCGAGACGCCGGGCAACTCCGGATCGTCGAGGATCATGCGCGCCAGCACGCCTTCGGTAACGACGAGAATTCTGGTCCGTGCCGACGTGCGGTTTTCCATGCGCAGGGCATAGCCGACGGTGGCGCCGGGCTCTTCGCCAAGCAATTCCGCCATGCGGCGGGCGGCGGCGCGGGCGGCGAGGCGGCGCGGTTCGAGCAGGACGATCTTGCCGGCGACCAGCCAGGGCGCATCGAGCAGCGCCAGCGGCACCAGCGTCGTCTTGCCGGCGCCGGGCGGCGCCACCAGGACGGCGCTGTTGCCGGAGCCGAGCGCCTGGCTCAGGGCCGGCAGCACGGCGGATACCGGAAGCTCCGGCAAGGATCTCGTCGTCATTGCGTCCGCATATCAGCGGTCACTATGGCCATGCAACCGGATCAAAGCCTCGTGCGCGCAAACGGGTTCCAGCGCACCGTGCCCAGCCGCACCTCCTCGCGCACCATGGTGAGCAGGCCGGACGCGCCAACGACGGCCAAGCCGACCAGCGATATCCAGTCCGGATACTCCTGGAAGAACAACGCACCGAGGATCACCGCCCAGACGATCTGCGAATAATGCGTCGGCGCGATGCGGTTGGCCGGTGCGTGTTTGGCGGCCAGCAGCTGCAGCAATTGGCCGCCGGCGGTAAAGGCGCCGCCCAGCACCAGCCACAGCAGCTGCATGGCGTTGGGGAGGGTGAACGATGTGGCGATGGTGCCGGCCCCGTTGAACAGCAGCCCGTAACCGATGAGCACGCCGAGCATGGTGGTGCGCTTTTCCTGCTGGGCGAGCGACCGCATCAGGATGACGCTCGCCGCGGCAAGGAAGGCCACCGTGAAGGCGGCAAGGTGTCCGAGATGCAACTCGCGAAAACCTGGCCGCACCACCAGCATGACACCTGCAAAGCCGGCAACCACCGCCAGCCAGCGCCATGGACCGACCTTTTCTTTCAGGATGACGGTCGAGAGAATGGTAACGCAAAGCGGCGCCAGGAAGATCAGTGCATAGGTCTCGGCCAGCGGAATGGTGGTGAAGGCGTAGACGCTGAGCACGCCCGAGGCGATGCCGGCCCAGGCGCGGGCCTGCACCGCCCATGGCCGCCCGGTGCGCCAGAAGTCGCGCCAGCGCTCATCGACTGGGCGGCTGAAAAACAGGAAGCAGCCGGCAAACAGCGTGATGAAGAAGCCGATCTCGAAGACGGTGAACTGTCCGCCAAGGCTCTTGATAACGGCATCGCTGCACGAATAGCTTGCATAGGCGATGAGGGCGAGCAGGATTCCGTTCGTCACGTTTTTCCATTTCCGGGGAGAGTGCAGTGAAGGTATTGGCGCTCGGCGCGCATCCCGACGACATCGAGATATTCATGTTCGGTACGCTGGCTGCCTATGCCACGCAAGGCGCAGAACTGACTTTTGCCGTGGCCACGGATGGCGCCAGGGGCGGCATGGGCGACCCGAGCGTTTTGGCTCGTGTCCGCCGCGACGAGGCGGCGGCCGCTGCGGCGCTGCTCGGCGCAACCCTTCGCTTTCTCGACTTTCCCGACGGCGAACTGGTGGCTGATGCGGCACTGATCGCTTCGCTGAAAGCGCTGATACGCGAGACCGCGGCGGATCTGGTTATCACGCATGCCCCCAACGACTATCACGCCGACCATCGTGCTTTGTCGGACGGCGTGCGCATCGCGGCCTCGTTCGGCGTCCCCGTGCTGCATGCCGACACGATGGGCGGCACCGGCTTTGCGCCGACGCATTACGTCGACATTTCCGCCTACGGCGATATCAAGACGCAGGCGATCCGAGCGCACCAGTCGCAGTGGCCGGAGCAATATGTCGACAGAGCGCGCGTCCAGAATGAGTTTCGCGCCGGGCAATGCAACAGCGTTCCCGGCTCCCTGGCCGAGGCCTTCCGATTCGAGCCGACATTTCCCTTCGCCGACATCCGCGCGCTGCTGCCGCCCGCGCCCCCTGTTCGGCCGGTGACGCCGCAGACGAAAATTATAGGCGACCCCGGCTAAGCAACTTCCGGGCGAGCCGTCCGGCAATCATTTCCCAACGATTTCAATCGCCGTTTCGCCATGTTGCGGCGCAGCGACGAATTCGCTTGCCTTGTTTAGTAAAAATTGCATCACTAAACAAATTACTAAACATCTGCGGCGCACCGCGCCGCCCTGGCGACGCATAGCGCGCCGTGTTTAGCCCCTCGGAGGAGCGAGGGTTGAGGGGTTCTTGAAACGGCCATCCGGGCGCGTTTCGCAAATGGGAGGAAGGCATGAAATCGAGCTTGAAACTGGCGTTGGGGCTGGCCTCGGCGATTACCGCGTCGACAGCCGTCTCGAACGCGGCGCACGCTGAAGACCTGACGCTTTGCTGGGCCGCCTGGGATCCGGCAAACGCGCTGGTCGAACTGTCCAAGGATTTTACCAAGGAAACCGGCATCGGCATGAAATTCGAATTCGTGCCGTGGACCAACTATGCCGACCGCTTCCTCAACGAGCTCAACTCGCACGGCAAACTTTGCGACCTGATCATCGGCGACAGCCAGTGGATCGGCGGCTCGGCCGAGAACGGCCACTACGTCAAGCTGAACGACTTCTTCGACAAGGAGAAGATCAGCATGGACGACTTCGTGCCGGCAACAGTCGTCGGCTATTCCGAATGGCCGAAGAACACGCCGAACTACTGGGCGCTGCCGGCCATGGGCGACGTCGTCGGCTGGACCTACCGCAAGGACTGGTTCTCCAAGCCGGAACTGCAGAAGGAATTCAAGGAAAAATATGGTTGGGACCTCGGCCCACCGACCACCTTCGACCAGCTGAAGCAGGTCGCCGAGTTCTTCCAGAAGCGCGAGATCGACGGCAAGACCGTCTATGGCGCTTCGATCTACACCGAGCGTGGCTCGGAAGGCATCACCATGGGCGCCATGGACGTGCTCTACAGCTACGGCTTCCAGTATGAAAACCCCAAGAAGCCCTACGAGATGGAAGGCTTCGTCAATTCGCCAGACGCGGTCAAAGGCCTGGAGTTCTACAAGTCGCTCTACGATTGCTGCACGCCTCCGGGTGCCTCGAACAGCTATATGGGCGAAGGCGTCGACGCCTTCAAATCCGGTCAGGTGGCCATGCACATGAACTTCGCCTTCACCTGGCCCGGCCTGCAGAAGGACGAGAATGTCGGCGGTGACAAGATCGGCTACTTCGTCAATCCGAAGGGTCCCGGCGGCGCCCAGTTTGCGCAGCTTGGCGGCCAGGGCATTTCGGTCGTGTCCTATTCAGACAAGCAGGAATCGGCGCTGAAGTACATCAAGTGGTTCGCCAACAAGGATGTGCAGGCCAAATGGTGGTCGCTCGGTGGCTATTCCTGCCTGAACGCGGTGGTCAAGGACCCGGCCTTCCCGTCCAGCCAGCCCTATGCACAGACCTTCCTCGACTCGATGGCGATCGTGAAGGACTTCTGGGCCGAGCCGAGCTACGCACCGCTGCTGCAGGCGTCGCAGAAGCGCTTCCACGACTATGTCGTTGCCGGCCAGGGTTCGGCCAAGGACGCGCTTGACGGCCTGGTCAAGGACTGGACGCAAGTGTTCCAGGACGACGGCAAGATGTAACCGGACCAACGGCTCCTCCCGAGCCTGACCCCAGAGGCGGATGATTTTCAGGCCGAATCGATCAGAAATCATCCGCCTCAGGGCTAAAAAGAGAGAGAGCATGATGTCGTCCGAAAACCGCTTCACACTTTTCGGCATCATGCTCTTGGTCCCGTGCTGCCCTTGGCACGGGACGCAGTTCAGATAAATTCCAGTGTCGAGACTTGACGTGACCGAAGCAGGACTCACCATGCTCAATCGGACTGCGGAGAACGTTGCCCGGGCGACCCCGGAGCCGTTGGCCCGCAAGGTCCGGGGGATCAGCGACAAGGGCCTCGCCTGGCTGTTCATCTCGCCGACGATCCTGTTGCTCTTGGCCATCAACATCTTCCCGCTGTTCTGGGCGATCTACCTGTCCTTCACCAACTTCCGCGCGAACCGCCCGAACGAGGTGGTGAAAAACCTCGGCTTCGCCAACTACCAGCGCATCCTCGGCGACCAGGACATCTGGATCGCCATGCAGACGACGGCGCATTTCGTGTTCTGGACGATCCTGCTGCAGACGCTGATCGGTTTCACGCTGGCATGGCTGATCGACAGGAAGTTTCGCGGCCACGCCTTCTGGACGACCATCATCCTGGTGCCGATGATGCTGTCGCCGGCGGTGGTCGGCAATTTCTGGCGTTTCCTCTACGAGCCGCAGATCGGCCTGTTCGCCTACGCCATCTCGTTCGTCACCCGGATACCACCGACCGACATCCAGATGCTGTCCAACGTGTCGCTGGCGCCGTGGTCGATCATCATCGTCGACACCTGGATGTGGACGCCCTATGTCATGCTGATCTGTCTCGCCGGCCTGCGCTCCATCCCCGAATACATCTATGAAGCCGCCGAGGTCGACCGCGCGTCCAACTGGCGGCAGTTCTGGTCGATCACGCTGCCCATGGCGCTGCCCTTCATCATGCTGGCGGTCCTGTTTCGCGGCATCGAGAACTTCAAGATGTTCGACATGGTCAACCTGCTGACCGGTGGCGGGCCGGGCTCGACCACCGAGGTCGCCTCGATCACGCTGAAGCGGCAGGCCTTCGAGAGCTGGCGCACCGGATATTCCTCGGCCTTCGCCATCATCCTGTTCGTCGCGGTGTTTGGGCTGGCCAACATCTACGTCAAGGCGCTGAACAAGGTGAAGCAGAGATGAGCCTGACCACCGCCCACTCCGTCGTCGCCCCCTCGGCCAATTCGAAGCGGATCGCCGGCACGATCATCGTGCTCTACGCGCTGATCTCGATCGTGCCGCTGCTGTGGATCTTCGCCACCAGCTTCAAGACGCCGCCGGATTCGATCGCCTATCCGCCCAAGATTCTGTTCCAGCCGAGCATCGAGGGCTATTGCAACCTGTTCACGACGCGCACCAGGCAAACGCCCGACTACATCAACTCGCTCGGACCCGCGACCGGTTTCTGCGACGAGACCTCGCGCAAGCGCAACATGGTGATTGCCGGCCCGTCCAATTTCCTGCCGCGCTTCGTCAATTCGCTGATAATCGCCTTCGGCTCGACCTTCTGCGCGGTCTTCCTCGGCACGCTCTCGGCCTACGGTTTCTCGCGCTTCAAGGTGCCGCTGGCCGACGACCTTCTGTTCTTCATCCTGTCGACGCGCTTCATGCCGCCGATCGCGGTCGCGATTCCCATCTACCTGATGTACCGCGAGCTCGGCCTGTCCGACACCGCGCTGGGCATGATCCTGCTCTACACGGCGGTAAACGTGTCGCTGGCGGTGTGGCTGCTGAAAGGCTTCATCGACGAGATCCCGCGCGAGTATGAGGAAGCGGCGATGATCGACGGCTACACCAGGCTGCAGGCCTTCTGGCGCACCGTGCTGCCGCAAGCCACCACCGGCATCGCCGCGACCGCCATCTTCTGCCTGATCTTCGCCTGGAACGAATATGCCTTCGCGGCACTGCTCACCTCCGGCACGGCGCAAACCGCACCGCCCTTCATCCCGACTATCATCGGCGAAGGCGGCCAGGACTGGCCGGCGGTGGCGGCCGGCACGACGATCTTCCTGGTGCCGATCCTGGTCTTCACCATCCTGCTTCGCAAACAATTGCTGCGCGGCATCACCTTCGGCGCGGTACGCAAATGATTGGTGTGTCAAGTCGACCCCCACTCCGTACAGCATACGCGGACACCAAAAACCCCAAAGCCCCGGAAGCGCCAAGACTGCAAAATGATTAAGGCCCGCAGACATACACTCCCAACCGCGGGGGGTGG
>NZ_JAMYOJ010000040.1:0-21481 GCF_040319795.1 Mesorhizobium sp. M0862 | reverse complement strand
GGACGACCTGCGCGAGCACAAGAAGCTCGCTCTGCGCCAAGCCGCATGACCAGCATCATGGCTGCCCCATTTTGCAGAACTTGACGCACACAACCACGCATTGGGAAAGTTGTCGGCGCGCGCCCGCCCGCTGCCGCGACCGCAAGCGGGAAGGGTTTCGGGATGGTCCGTTGGGCGTCGAAGACGATCAGTAGGTTCCTTCTTGCCTTATCATGCGGCTATCCGGGAGTGCACCGGGCTGGTCCTGGTCTGGAAGCCCCGGTTTCGGACTTCCAAGGCCAGCAAGGCGAGTTCGACCTCGTCCAATCGCGACGGGCGTGCATTTTCCGGCATGCCTTCGGCGGTGGCCAGGTCGATCAGGTACTCGTTCCAGGCCCAGTTCTTGAGCACAGCGCGTTTCTCGTCGGGTGCGAGCACCGGGTCATCCACAACCTCCATCGGAGAGGCGTAGAATGTCTCCGGCTCGGAAAGCGCCGTCTGTATGTGCGCTGCCTGTGCGCCGGCGCCATAGCCGTGGCTTGCCTGGAGCCAAGCCAACTGCAGCCGCTGCCAAACCAGGTCGGAAAAGGCCTGTTTCTCCTCCGATGCATGCTGGCGCGTGACCTTGGCCTGGGAAGCAGGAGGTGCAGCCTGCACGACATAGTTGAGGCCTTGACGCTCGGCATAACGGATCGCCGCTTCCAGCGTCGGAAAGTTCAGTTCAACCTGGGTCAGGGTGTCCCGGCTACCGGTATAGCCCATCAGCGGCTCGATGAACGGGGCTGTGCGGCGTTCGAAGACCAATCGCCAGGCCTTGCGGGGCTTTGCCGAGGTCATGGCCGGGCGGCATGGCTGGTAGATCCGCGCCGTTGCGCCGTCCGGAAACACTGACCGTCCCATTGACAAAGCCGGCCCGTCTAGACGAGGCCGATTGTCATTGTCCGGCCGGACGGACGTCTTGGTTAGGTTTCTGTTGTCGCTGCTTTGAACTGTCTCCATTGCCTGTCCCTCCCGTTATGAAGGGTCGCACGGGCAGCGGCCGTAAGGGCCGCCACCCATACTGCATCCGTCAGTTCTTCCCGTTGATTGCGATCCGCTTGGCCTTCGCCTGCGCCCGCTCGGTCTTGGGCAACGTCACGGTCAGCACCCCGTTCTTGAAGGCGGCGTTGACCTTGTCTTCTTCAACCTCGTAGCCGAGCGGAATGAGGCGCTCGAAGCGACCGTAGAAGCGCTCGGAGAACTGCCGGTCCTTGTCCTCGGTCTCGGAACGCTTCTCGCCTTTAAGCTTGAGCGCCCCATTTTCCAGCAGGACTTCTATGTCGCTCTCGTCCAGGCCAGGTATTTCCGCCGTGACGCGGACTTCCTTGTCCGTGTCGGAGATTTCGACACTCGGCCAACTGGCGGCGAAAGAGGGACCGAAGGCCGGCAGTCTGGCGCCAAAGCTGCGGAAGGCGTCATCGAACAGCCGGTTTACCTCCCGGTGGAGGGAGACGAAGGGGTCTCGATCTCCGTCGGGGAAGAGACTGGGCGCCGAGTTTCCGTTGCCCCGGCCCCATGGGATCAAGTCACGTACGCTCATTGTCTTTCTCCTTTTGTAGGTCTCTGAGTCGGGCGGGACGCCCGGCTCAAGCGAAAGCCTTCATGGTGGATTGCTCAGGCGGCCAGCTTGTCGGTCTCGACCTTGGGCGCCTCGATCTTCGGCATGGGAGCCCCGCTGGAGATTTCGATCTTGCGCGGTTTCATCTCCTGGGGAACCTCGCGCTTGAGATCGATGCTCAGCAGCCCGTTCTCAAGGCTGGCGCCCTCGACTTTGACATGATCGGCCAGTTCGAACCGACGCTCGAAAGCGCGCCCGTTGATGCCGCGGTACAGATACCGGCCGTTCTCATCGCCGGATTGCGACCCGCTCACAACCAGCATGTTGGGCTGGTGGGTGACGGTCAGCTGGTCCTGCGGGAAACCGGCGACCGCCATCGTGATGCGATACTGATCATCATCAACCTTGGCGATATCGTAGGGCGGCCAGTTGTCGACGAGGCCACACGACTCGCACTTTCAAGCATGTCGACCATGCGGTCGAAGCCGATGCTGGACCGGTATAGAGGGGTAAAATCGAGGTTTGTCTTCATAGCCACATCCTCCTTTGAGCAACATGGACAACAGAAGGCGCCAAGAGCCTTGCCGCCTCCTGGTGTTGCCGGCCCCATTAGGCTGCCGGCGACCATCAATTTAGAATCGCGACTTACACCTTCAAGAGCAAGAATAGGAAAATTTTCATCGGCAATCTGGGCGAACGCACCAATGCCACCCCTTCCGCCGGCGGGGTCACTCGCCGACGGGTCCATGGTGCAAGAAGAACTACGTCGCCCTTAAATCCGATCGACGAATGGTACGAACGCGGCCACTGCCGCGCTGTCACTGCAGTCAGGACCGGCACGCTCATCCGATTGATCCAACTGTTGCAACGCATCCATGATCGTGTCGAAGCTGACCGGTTCACCCGCTCGCGGCAGCATGCGAAGCGCTGGCACGGATTCTACGGCGCAGGCATCCGATGCCCATGGCGAAAGAATGGCGCGCTTCTCCTGATCGTCCAGGGCAACATCGGCCAAAACGTCGTGGGGATGTTTGAAATGCCGCGCCGGATGCAGCAAGCGGTCCAGAAAACGTCAGGGCCCCACGGGTTCAATCGATGCAAAATAGCTCGAAATGGGTCCTTCCATGGATGGTCCTCCGCTTCAGACAATCTCATGCGTGTTTGGCGGCTCTCGCCAGCGGCTGTCGCGATCACGACCAGGCAGATCATCCAGGATCAAACGACGCTCAACGACTTTCCCCAGGTGATGTCGACACCGAGAGTCATCGGTCCGGCACCCTGGGCGGCTCGATCACAACCGAAGGGAGCGAGCCGTTCGCGATCGAGGGTCGCGATGCTGCACTTCCCCAGATGTTCGGAGCATAGCGAGGGTGCGGCCTTGGAGCGGCGAGGGGACTTGCCTACATCGCACATGTCGTCGATATGGAGGCCGATGAGTTCGCCGAAGGCTTCAGGCGGGCTATACAGTCTCACTGCGATCGACTTGGTGTCGGTGCCCCAGCGCCGCGCATCGTCGCCTTGCAGGAAGGTCTCGCTGACGCAGCGTGTGCGGTAGGTTCTAAGGTTCTGATGTTAAATAGATGCTGAAATATCAAGACCATAGAGTGGCCGTGGCCCCGATGATGATGGGGAAGATAGATTAATAAAATGAGATATTAATGAGGGTTCGTGTGCAAATACTGCACACGCAAGTTCCGCTTCTCTTCTTTTTTCGTTCCTACGAGGGAGCTGCCGAAAGGCGTTTTCGGACCCTCTTTTGCCGACGATACTATCCGCTCCAATGCGAATGCTCACCAGGATGTCCGTGAACCGGATTGTTGTCTGCGGCGTCCAGTTTGCGTCGTTTGCGTCGTCCAGTTTGCCTGGGTTCCTGGAAGCTTTTCGAACTTTCTGCGTCGCGGGTCAGCCCGAATTGCGCATGCTTATGGACTCGTTAAGCCTGTGGTCGGGAGGCTCGGACCGCACCGGCCCACGATATCGCGTCGGCGGCGCCGCACCTATTAGATCGCATATGGCTGGCTGCTGCTCAACAGGGCGAACGTCTACGACGCCCGCCTTCCGCATGAGCCAGGCAGGACACAGTTCCTTCAGTACCGATTGAGATAGTCGACCATGCAAAGGCAACGCGCGTTGCCGCCTACCGGTTCCGCCGCCGACTTCGCGCTCACATACCGAGCGTTTGAGTGCTTCCGACAGGTCGAGCCGCCTCAGCGAACAACTCAGCCGCTGCTTGCACCTTATCGGCAGCCTCTTCGACCCGATCGAAGCGCGTCAACACACGACATTGGAGCATCGACAACCGCGCCGCATGGTAAAGCTCGCTGCGCTTGTGACCGTCCAAGTCCAAGGGTTGAAACAGCATCGTCATGGCGAAACCCCTCCCTCCGGTGCCCGGCTCTCGTCGAAGGCCGGGCCGTTAGACTGCGATCAATAGTCGGCGTCATAATCGCTATTGTCGTCCTGCTGAATGACGACGTGACGGCGGTGATGCATCGGACGGTTGATCGATCCGGTGACCACAAAGTCGCTGGACCGGTGATGATGCCGGCGCCAGGCGCGCTCGCCATTGTCGTAAAACGCCTGCTCGCCATGATGGCGGCGATGGAGACGGTGTCCGTTCCGATAGATGACCACACGGTCGTTATTGTTGTCGTCCCAATAATGGCGGTGGTGATGTCGCTGGGTCTGGAAGACGATGCCTTCTTCTGCGGACGCGACCGCAGGCGCAGCCAAGCAAAGCGCCAATGCGCCAAGGATGATGGTCTTCATTTCGAGTTCTCCAAAAACCTAAAACGCCCTTCGGTAAGGAAACTTTGCTCAACGACTTTGGTTCCGGCATCGATCGAGACGTGCCCATGAGCACCGTGCGCAAACTCGCAGCGATCAGACGCCAACTCGCGCAAATAGCGGCGCTCGTCGCTGAGATCGAAACGGAGTTCGAGGATCGGAGTTCTGGAGATTGGGTCGAGACGGCGGTTGCCGCCGAGGCTCTCGGCCAGAAGATCGGAAAGGTTTCGGCCGGCGCGTCGGCGGCAGATGGAAAGCCGAGCTAGCGGCTATGCGGGAATATTTTCGGCAAACGTGACATACGCGACGGGACGCATCGCGTTTGCGATGGACATAATGGCAATGAACATCGCTGCCAAGACATCTCGCCCTTCGAAAATGGCCAGCGCGGCTTACTTCAGATCAGCACTGAAGCTCCCGAGACCGACCTCGGAATTCGTCGCGGCGGAAAATGCCTACCGCAAAGAGTCCTGCGCTCGGCGGGGTCTGAGCGGCAGGCTCGAAGCACTGAAGATCGAAGCCAACATCGACAACCCTTCCACGGCGAAGATTCCGACGCCCGGCACCGCTTCCTTCAAGGACCAGACCGGCGGCGGCCGGCACTTCGAGAAGATTGGGGTCACCAGTGCGCAGCCGGCCTTTACAACTGCAGGTCCAATCAGCCGGACATGCGCCGATTTCAACGGCATCACCAGCCAACTGATAGGCGCGAGCATCTCCAATTTCGTGGGGCTGTCGTCCGGCTTTGTGATCTGTTCGGGCTACATCGATGCCATCAACGCTAACAACACTGGCGCAGGCAACGCCGCTAACAATGACATCCTGTGGGTGACGACGCTGGTTATTTGCAAATGGCACTTCTATCCGGAGGCCCATTGGCCAAGGATCGAATTTCGTGTCGTACCCTTGGCAGGTTCCCAGTACTGCCATCTCGACCGGCGTGCCTGTGGTGACGACATGGCGCCACGAAGGCGGGAGCCTCTATTCTCCGTCAATGGCGGCATCGAGGCGTCCGTGGCGTCGGGTAATACCATCAACGATTTGACGACGCGCAAGATGTGCCTCGGCAAATCGGTTGGCGGCTATCTCGACCGCAAGATTTTTGAGCTTGCAACGTTCTCGACGGTACCGAGCGCACCCGAGAGGGACACCGTCATTGCCGATTTCATGGCCCACATCGGTGCAGTCTGATGGTTGCGGCAACCTTCTGGCCATGATGTGCAACCAATCGCGATGCGCTAGTTTATGAGTTTGAAGCCTGCGACTAGACCCACGCTGCGTTCAATCTGGGCAGTGTACAGCCCTTTGTTCGCCACGTTGTCCCAGATGTAGAACACGGCGACAGCGGCAAGGATCAACAGAAATATTCGCATGAACTGCGCCTCGGTAACGTGGTTTGCCCACGGCGCTTAGGCGAGTTGAAGGTTTCGGCCCGAGTCCGCGCGCATCCTCAACACCAGCAGGCGCGTCGCTGCGAATGGCGTCAAATCAATAAGCGCCATCGTGGTGTTGACTAAGAGCGACAGCAAACAGATCGAGCTTTGGGCGTAGCAAACGGATTCCATGACGTTCCCCTTTTCCATCGTTACTGGTGGCCTCCGTGCGGCAAGAATGATCCTGGTTCACGAGAAATACAAGCAGTTGCTAATACGTTGATATTTCCCCTAGGGTTGGGGCAACGATGCGAAATCGACGCCGGTCAGTTGTTTGGATAGCGATTGCCCTTGTCCTGGCGGCGTTGGCGATCACGGCGGCGATCATTGGCTTTCAGAATTTACAGCGCTCGTCACCGATCATGGTCTCGGCTGTCTCGGCCTTTAATAGTGGGGGGCTCGTCCCTGGCCCCACGGTCAAGGCGCCCTCGAAAAACCTTGGTGCTGTTGCTACCGGTAGGGATATCTGGCTCGAAGTCTCATGGAAGTTTTTCGGGGAGTTGCGGACGCTGGATACCGTAACTGTCGGCGACCTTCGGGCAAGGCGCCTGGTGCGCAGTCATGATGTGCCCTCAAGCGCCAATTCCGAGATCTGGTTCATATCAGCCGGCAGCGGCGACATATTGGAAAACACAACGTCGACCGACATCGGGTTCACTTTTGATGGCGGCAACCCGTCTGTCACGGCGCAGATTTACAGAGTGGTTGGAGCTTCTGAGATACCTGCCGCGATAGCTGCAGAAAGCGGCGACAGGATTACCATCACCATTCCAGCCGATGGCATCGCTTTTATCTCGCTCATCGCTTCCGGCACCACCTCCGGGTCCATGAGCAATGTCACCGAAGATTTTAGTGCCCTTTGTGGAAAGGATTTCCTTGGCATCCATGCATCAACAAGTTCGACCTCCGCTGAATCAGAGACTGCTACGTTTTCGGGAAACTCAACGGCAGATTTTGCTGCTGTCGCACTTCAGTCGGCCGCAGCGAGATAGCTAACCAGCCAGCGCCATTCCAAAGCCAACGCCTAGGCCGACAGCGAGGCCAAGGAACAGCTTGGCGGCAAGATCGAGGGCGAAGGCGCGGACTGGGCGCCACACGTCTGAGCGGGGCTCTCTGAGGGCGTTGGCGATATCATCGAACACCGTTTCCATGGAATGATTCTAGATCGGAACTCCGGGAATGTGAATCCTCAGTTTGTTCCACTGTCGCCCCATTGGGCAACCTGCACGGTTCGCCCGAAACCGTGCAGGCAGCAAAGGTGGCTTAACGCACCACTCTGAAGCCAGTCGACTCCAGCGACGCTAGTGCCGTCTCTGCAAAGGTCGCGCAACTGTCCAAAGGATCATTGTTTTCATAGAGCGTGGCTTGATAGGCTGTTGCTATGCCTTCAAAAATGGCGGTTAGAACTTGGTCGCGGCCTCTGGCGGCGTCAGCGGCCGATTCAACAGTCATCTTTGGTGTTTCTGGGTGTTTGCCTTCCATGAGGAAATCGAGGAGCGCCGACCCAGCCACTCGGCGCTGTCCTTGTCCAGGGTCCCGCAAGACTCGGCCGGGCTCGCGTCACCTCGCCGGGCGGTGCGAGCCCACAATCGCGGGCCATCTGGTCCGCTGCTTCAGCTTGGGCTTCATCAGAATGAAGGGCGACATGGTTCATCCGAATGTAGAAATTTGCGTTGGGGGGAGGTGAGAATGAGGCTACCAGGAAATGTGTTGGCTGGGAGAACGCCGAGGTGCAGTGCGGTCCGCGAAAGCGATCAATGAGGTTGAATGCACAGAACGTGCCGCCAAGACAGCCAGGTTGAAATCGCTACGCTTGGCTCAGATCTTGCCAGAGGCCGACCCGCACTTTTCGTTCAACGAGGAACTCGACTGCTCGGTACTTGTCGCCGTGCTGGCTCGGGAACCGCATAATAATCCAAAGCGGCCCGAATCCCATTCTTTCCGGCGGCTGCCCCTGCGACGAGGCCTTTGATCTCCTCAAGCAGCGCCGTTAGGCTTTGTCAACAATCGGCTTTTTTCGCCGTGGCGACCCCACATGGCTCTCAACAACGCGCACGTGCTCGGCGTCGACAGTCACCAGTGGCCGCAGGCTGACGGTTACCTTGTCGCGTGACCGGGCCGACTAATTCCATATCTGGCCGATCACGGCCTTCGAAGTCGAATCGACAACCGCATACGGGAAGTCATAGGAGGGAATCGTCACGCTTATGCGATCGGGTGTCACCCGGCCGCGGGCGGGTGCAGTGTCAAGGATGAGAGGTTGCTAACAAATGAGCGTCCGTGGCCTGAGGTTTCTCGATAAGTGGGTAGCCAAACAACTGCCATTGTGGCGCGGGGAGACCCCATCTCGGTTGGCGACTTGAAAGACCAGTTGATGACAGCTGCCGAGAAGGCCGGGATTCCTGCCGACGAGATCAACGGCGAGCTTGAAAGCGTCTTCGAATTGATTATCGAAGTGAATCGTCGTGTCGCCAAAAGGGTGGACTTAGCCTGAGGCTTCCCCGACGTGCCGGTCATGTCCTACATGCCGGACTGCCTGACAAGGGGCTCGCTTACCTAACCGGCCAGCGCCACGCCAATGCCATCTCAGAGCAAATGTAGATCGACACCGCGAATCCGTGAATCCCCGGTTTGTTCTGGTCATGGCTTCTGCGCCGGTCCGGTCACACAGCGCTGGTGCGTTCACCCCTCCGGCTGGGCAGGGTCCGGTTCTTGGTGCCGCTCTCGTTGATTTTCGAGGAACAGCTTGGCGAGTTCGCCCCACTCAGGATGATCCGTGGTTTTATGCTCTTCTACGAACTCGAGGAAAGCCTTGCGCAAAGCGTCAAGGTCGAAAACCCCAAGATGCTCGCCCATACCGTCGTCCATGCCCGCGACTCTCAACGGTATTAGCTTGTCCTCTCGTTTGAGCCTTCAAGAGGGATTCCCTGAGTTTTGGCTTGGGAGCGCCTACATGGTTAATGGCGTGATTGCTAATATGACTATATCTAGGCAGCGCGGGGCTCTATCTTCGCGCGCGGTGGCCGGTGCGGCCCCACACCCAAAGACTGCAGCGACCATTTATGTGGATGGGTAAGTGCTAGCCGATGCGACATCATGCTGCAGCGATATTTTAGAATCGGCTAATTGCGCAATCGCTAAATTAATGAAACGCGGAGGAATGTATTTTCCACAGTTTTTGGTCGGCATGTCTGCCACTGCGATCATTGTGGCGATCTGGACCTACATCGAAGCCGGTTCAATTTGGACCGCGCTCGGCTGTGCGGTCCTTGCGCTGATCGTTCTGCAAGTCGGGTACGCCGGGCTGGTCGTTTGCTTGATATACTGGCGATCATCGGAAGCGGCTGACTCGACTAGTCGAATTTCGGTCGCGGCTCAACAGAACGTCGACGGCATCTGATAGCCCGCGATCGTCTCGGCACGGTCACGTGACCCTGGGGCAGCAGTTTTGCCTCGCAGTGCCGCCAGCAAGTGGGCCTACAACGTGTTTGCGGTGACAGACACCTACCCCGAGCTTCGGGCTGAAAGCCTTATCATTGATCCAGACGCGGAACTGGAGGACGGGTGCGTTGTGGTCGCCATGTTTGGAGGCGGTCATCCGCAAACCATGATCTGGTGCAACAATCACGGGCGAGGCCATGGGGGCCGCTTTGCCGCCAAGGGAAGTCTGCACGAGACGTTCCTTCTCGATTCCCTGGTGTGCGGACGAGGGCCATCTTCTTGCATTCGCATCCTCGGCCGGGTGTTCGGCTACCGGCCGCGCTTCCCGCGCTACAGAACCTGGAACGATCCAGTTTGCTTCTCGAATAATTTGGCTCGCAGCCTCACGGTGGCGGGCTTTTTTGTTGCTCAGCCCCAACGTCTCGACGCCGGGCTGCGGAACGCAAACGTCGTGATCTCGTCACGGGAAATCCCGATGTCGCTGAGCATGTCGTCTGGTGACTTGCTCAACTCGTCCGTCGCCTTCAACAGCGCCTTCTGCTCGGCTCGATGACGGACCCAATCGGCAAGGGGACCAACTGCGACAAGACGAAGATTCACAAGCATAGGAAGGTTCACAAGCATCGGGACCACTCCCTTTACCCCTGCAGGAAACTGCACGTAGCCTACGCCGATACGTCGATGCGTCCGTGACAAACCTCACAGATCGATCCGAACGGGCAAAAACTGCCCGGACGCCTGACGGTGGCGGGCCTTTTATATATTAGCAATGCATAAAATTCGAGAAGGTTCATGGCATGGTTGTTAGCAAACTCGGTGCTATCGTGCGACGCAGGGCTCGGTGGATGGTGTGCTGGAATGCGCGGGGCTGGATGGATCAGGGGTCTGATGGAAGCTGACGCTCGCGATCTGCGGAGCGAGATCAGTCGGCTCCAAATAGACTTGATCGCTGCCGCCAACTCTCAGGGTAAATCCAGGCTGCATGACGTCGCGCACACACTGCGATGCCAGAAGGCGCGGCTGGAACGTCTGGAGGAGTGCCTCGCTTCAATGACGTCGAATGTCCGGCCAGAGGCATCCGCAACCCCGCCCCATCAAGGCCGGCCGTAAAAGGCAGCTCATCATTTCCGAAAGAGAACCCGCTGCCTCACGGTGGCGGGCTTTTTATTGCTCAGCCCCTACGTCTCGACGCCGGGCTGCGGAACGCAAACGTCGTGATGTCGTCACGGGAAATCCCGATGTCGCCGAGCACGTCGTCTGGTGACTGGCTCAACCCGTCCGTTGCCTTCAACAGCGCCTTCTGCTCGGCTCGATGACCCACCCAATCGGCAAGGGGAGCAACGGCGACAAGAGGAAGATTCACAAGCATAGGAAGGTCCCGACGCCATCATCAATTCCGTCATTGTGGATGATAGCCAGCAGGTCAATCTCGAGGTCCGCGTGCTGGAAGCCAAGCGCAATGCTGGCCGCGACCTCGGTGTGTCGATCAAGAGCACAAATCGCAGCGGCACGACCCGTACAGGCACGCGCGTTGCTGCCGTCGACGAAGATGATGTGGTGCTGGGGCCCGGCAGCCTGATCACCGGCCTGCTGTCGAACACCAATCCCTTCGCGGCGCTGATCACCCGCGTCATCGACAGCAACATCAAGGTCGACCTGATCATTGAAGCGCTTGAGGCCAAGGGGGTCGTGCGCACGCTGGCAGAACCCAATCTCACCACTCTGTCCGGTGAGCCAGCCAGCTTCAACGCCGGCGGCGAAGTGCCTATCCGTGTCGTGGGCAATGATGGCCAGATAACCATCACGTACAAGCAATTTGGCGTAAATCTGCTGTTCACGCCAGTCGTACTCGACGACGGCAAGATCCATATGAAGCTGGCGCCGGAAGTGAGCGACCTCACCGGTTTCACCACCGCCGGCGACCCGATCTTCACCAACCGCAAGCTGGAAACCGTCGTCGAACTCCGCGACGGCCAGAGCTTCGCGGTCGGCGGGCTCCTGTCCAGCAAGACCACCAAGCTGCAGAACCAGGTGCCGTGGCTGGGCCAGGTGCCGGTCATCGGTGCGCTGTTCCGCAATTCGAGCAACCAGAAGGAAGAGACCGAACTGGTGGTTATCGTCACGCCGCACATCGTCCGGCCGGTGAGCCTGGCGAGCAGCTGGCGACCCCGTTCGACAAGACACGGCCGGCCAATGACCCGGAGTTCTTCATCCTTGGTCAGCTCGAGGTGAACAAGGACATGATCCGAAATATGAAACGGGCGACGGCGTCACCGGCCCCTATGGCCACATGCTGGACTTCAAATCGAAGGACAAGATGCTCTATGTCAAGAAATAGCGCCTTGATCCTCTTTCTGTGCGCCGGCGCCCTATCGGGCTGCGCTGCGGACTATCTGAACCACTACGACACGGTCACCCTGGCCGCCGGCGACACGCAAAAATTCAATTCGCTGGCGCAGACGGTGGATCCGTTCAATCCGAACGCGAAGAACACACATATCGAAGGCGACGGCGCCCGGGCAGCCGCTGTTGCACAGGGCTACAAATTTCCATCGCCACCACCGCCACCGCCTGCGATAACGGTCAATGTCGGCGGGTCGGGTGTGACCAACGGAGCGAATTGAACAGAAGGATGCGGTTGCGTTGCGCTGGGTGAGCGAGGGCCCTGGTGCAAAGGAAGCAGAGAGTAAGGTCATGTTGGGGACCATTAGGGCGTTCTGGAATGATCAACGCGGCATAGCGATGATCCTCGTCGCAATCATGCTGCCTGTGCTCGTTGGCTTCGCGCTTCTGGCGATCGACATGAGCCGGGCCAATAGTCTTCACAACGATATGCAGAAAGGCGCCGATGCATTTGTGCTGGCGGCAGCGGCCGAGCTGGATGGCAATACGGACGCTATTACCAGGGCCAACCGGGCTCGCGACAATCTTCTGAAGACAAATGCCACGAAATTTTCTACCGCTGACTATCACAAGCTGGTTCCCGCCGACCTGACCGTCACCTACCTGTCCGGCATTCCCGCCAGTGACAGCATCGGGCTCAACGCCGCCGGCGTGGACGAAAACGGCGTTAACTGGAGCACCACAGATCCGAAGGCGGCGAGATTCGCTGAGGTAACCGTCAACTCCATCGCGTTTGCTACAATCTTCCCGGCGAGTTTTGTCGGAAGCAATGACACCATGAACCGGCAGACGCAGGCGGTGGCACGGTTTAACAACGCCCTGTGTCAATTCACACCGATGTTCATTTGCAATCCCTATACGTCTATCGGCGCTCTCCAGACAGCCGTGTCGGGAACCACTAAGCCGATGATTTGACTGAAGGAGCAGACCGGCGGCTCCAGCGCACAATATGGTCCCGGCAACTATGGGTTCTTGTCATCGCCGCAGGGCGACAAATCGACGGCCACGCTTACTGAAATGTTCGCGGTGACCAGCCCGCCTGCCTGCTATAGTCAGAACGGCGTAAAAACCCGCCCGGGCAACATTCCTCCAGTAAATGCCGGAATCAACACCCGTTTCGACATTTACGACAATGGCGGGCCATATAAGACCGATCCCACACCTAACCCGCCGGCGCCCAATGTCCGCAAAGGCATGGTTGTGAAGAATGCGGGCAAGTCAAACTGCAGCTATGATGCGCCCAACAGCGGGCAGGCGAACAATTATAAGGCGCTTCCCCGGGACAATTGCTTTACGTCGGGCAGTTGTTCGCAGGCAGGCGTGCTGGGCGATGGCAGCTGGGACTTCGCAGGTTACTGGACCGTCAACCATGGGAGCGCCAGCACTGCCGGGGTGATTACCTCGTGCGGCGCAAATCCCAGCGGATACTGTGTCTACAAGTTGAAATTGCCAATCCCGCCCTGAAGAGCGGGCAGGAGGCGACTGCCCCTCAGTGCAACACGACGACGCAGGGTGCCGACAGAAGACTGCTTTACGTGGCAATCATCGACTGCGTGGCCAACACAGTCCAAGGTGGTGGGCAGACTTTGCCAGTGCAGGCTTTTGCCAACGTGTTCGTAACCGAGCCGGCGGGCGGTGTGCCCAACGCCGACATTTACGGCGAGACCGAGGACATCAGCACGGTCGTCGGTCAGAATACGCTGAAGAAGCTTCAGCGCAATGAAGCCCAGCTCTACCGGTAGAGCAGATGATCAGGCTTAGGCAAATCACCCGGCGTTTCAGAGGCGACGAGAACGGCGCTGCACTGGTCGAGGTGGCGCTCATCGTACCCTTAATGCTGCTTTTGTCGGCGGGTGTGTTCGAATTGTCCAACATCCTGAACACGCGCCTTCTGCTCGAGGCTGGTGTAGAGGACGGCGCGCGTTACGTGGCCCGCTGTAACGACAGCAACTGGGCCAATGCGTTACCCTGGGAACGAACCTGGCTGTAAATGGCACTGTGACCGGCAGCATCGCGAGGGTAAAAGGCTGGACCAATGGACAGGTCACGGTCACCAAGAGTTTCGCTGACGCGGTCGATGTCTCCACTGGCACCGAACTATACCTCAGCAGCACCAGCACACTGGATGTCGTAGAGGTCAGCACTTCATTCCCATACAGCGATCTAGGGCTTTGGAGCTATCTGGGCTTCCGGGCTCTCACAATAACCGTGTCGCATCAGGAGCGAGTCTTCGGATGGTGACGGCTAAGACAAAATTCGGCGCGGATCAGTCCGCGCGCTACAATGGTTGAAATGGCCGTTGCCATGCCGTTGCTGCTGACGCTGCTGCTCGGCTTTGTCGACTTTGGCTATCTCTTGTACCAATGGAACGCGGGCAACAAGGCCGTACAGATGGGCGCCATACTGGCGCAGGTTTCGACGCCGGTCGCGAGTGGGATAGGGTGCGAAAATCGTAAAGTCCCCCTTCATTGGTACCTAGTCAAGCTCTCGACCAGCACCGTCTTTAGCTCTTCCCCGATGC
Source organism: Mesorhizobium sp. M0862 (assembly GCF_040319795.1). Taxonomy (NCBI): domain Bacteria; kingdom Pseudomonadati; phylum Pseudomonadota; class Alphaproteobacteria; order Hyphomicrobiales; family Phyllobacteriaceae; genus Mesorhizobium; species Mesorhizobium sp. M0862. Next base: position 7,320 of record NZ_JAMYOJ010000040.1, on the reverse strand, counting down.
CTGTCCGGCGGCGATGCGGATCGCATTGGCCGGGCGATCGAAGAGCGATCCATGTGGACTTCCGCGAGCTGGGCGCTTTGCTCAGATGTGTCATCGCCAGCCAGTCGAACAGCGGATACGGCTGCCTTCTCACAATGATGCCGGGCAATCTGCTGGTCGAGATGTACCGGCTACATGGCCCCAGGCTGCTCGAGCGGAACGTCCGCAGTTTCCTTCAGCTCAAGGGCAAGGTGAATCAAGTCATCCGGAAAACGATCCATCGATGAGCCTCAGATGTTCCTCGCGTTCGACAATGGCCTGGCTGTCACGGCGACCGGTCTTCGCATTCTGGATCATGGCGATGGCACGGCAGATCTCCTGGCAGCCGACGACTTCCGGATCGTCAACGGCGGCCAGACGACCGGTTCGATCTTCCGCGCGTGGCGCAAGGACGATGTGGACGCGAGCCGCCTCCAAGTGCCGGTCAAGATTGTCGAGATTCTGGACGATGGTGACATCGAGGAGATCGCGCCGCGCATCTCCCAGTCGGCCAACAATCAGAACAAGGTCGACATGGCCGACTTCTCGTCCAATCATCCTTCCACCGACGGATGCAGGAGCTTTCGGGTCGATCTGGGCGCGCCCGGCGGGCGGTATGCAACGTCAGTCACGCTGGTTCTACGAACGTGCGCGCGGTAGCGACGAAAGCTTCCTGCGCGGGCGTTTGACTGCGGCGTCGGCGCTGGCGCACCGGAGAAGTCTGCTGTTCGGGCTTCGTGCCGGCCGCTGCTCGCGCCAACTGTGGGTAAGTTCGCCGTCCCATCCGCTCGTCACGCCCTTCAGCATCGAACGCCTGGCTACCCTTCTCAGTCCATAATCGTTGGGCTTGCTCGCCTTCGGGGCTCTGGACCTTCGCGGTCATCCAGAGCATCGCGCCGTAGTTGGCAGCGCGATCGTAGTTGGTCAGATCAACGATGGCCTGCCTTGACGAGGAGGCCGATCGGACGGACATACACGAACAAACATATCAATTTGTGTTGCAGCCATGTTGCAGGCACAGCAAGGAATGGGCCGAGACATGCCCGGAAAGAAAGGATTTAAGCGACAGAGAGCCGGAAAGTTCGTGCAACATGGAACTAGCCCAACCGTTATCGCCAGAAATCGAAATAAGCTCCCGGATGGGTTGGGCCGCCTTGGAGATGGCGCAGACCATCGAATAAGATGGGTCTCGCCACCTACCTTGGACCGCGTCCGCAAATTGAAAAAACGCGAATATGTTGGGCGCGAAGCTCGTTACTTCTGGCGAAACGCGGAGTGGAACGACACAGCCAGCGGGCCTAAAATGTAGTCCAGTGCGGTGCGTTCCTCGGTGACGATCATGACTGACGCCGGCATGCCCGGATAAAGCGCAATCTGTGGGGCCGCGGCCAATTCCGCGGGATCGACCGCTACGTCGGCAAGATAGTAGGGAAGCCCGGTCTTGCTGTCGGTGACGCGATCCGCCGAAATGCGGGTGACCCGTCCATGAATGACCGGTATCGAACGCTGCTTGTAGGACGTGAAGCGGACCTCGGCCGTCATGTCGGCGCGCAGGCTGGATATGTCCTCGACCTTCACCTGCGCCTGAACGATCAACGAATTCCTAGTCGGCACGATGTCCAGGATGGTCTGGCCGGGGGCGACGATCGCGCCGGTCGAGAAAACGGTGAGATTCATCACCTGGCCGTCATAGGGCGCCCGCACTTCGGCGCGGTCGACCGTGGCCTGCGCGGCGAACATTTTCGGTACCAGGTCGGCGAGGTTGGACTGGGCGTCGATCAGCATGGTTGAGAGTTTTGCGCGGCGCTCGTTGGTGAGCTGCGCAATCTGGCTTTCAAGCTCGGCCTTACTCTGGCGGTTTCCGGCTATATCGCCGAGAGTCTGGTCGATCAGGCCCTGCAGGTCGGAGGCGGAGCGGTCGAGCTCCAGGACACGCGTGCGCGTTGTCAGGCCGGCCTTCAGCAACTTGTTGAGGCCTGCCTTTTCATCAATTGTCGACTTGAGCTGCGCACGAAAAGATTCGACGCGCGCCTGCTTTCCATCGATCTGCTCGTCGAGTTCGGCTATCCGTTTCTGCAGGATCTGCTTGGCACCGGCCATCGAGGCGCGCTGGCTCCCGAGGTCGGCAATTTGGTTGGTCATCGCGTCCTGCAGATAGGCCTGGTGCTCAGCGGTGATGTCCTTCGGAAAGGCGACTGCCTCATGGCCGTCGAGCTCTGCACGAATGCGGGCATCGGTAGCGCGCAACAACGCATATTGCTGCGAATAGAGGTTGAATTCGGAACGGGCGTGCGTGTCGTCGAGCACCACCAGCACATCGCCTGCCTTGACGATGTCGCCATCCTTGACGCGGATCTCCTTCACCGTGCCGCCGTCGAAATGCTGTACGCTCTTTCGATTGCCTTCCACCTTGACGATGGCGTCGGCGAGCACGGCGCCGTTCAGCGGGGCAAAAGCCGCCCAGCCGCCGAAGATACCGAAGAAGGCAATGATGATCAGCAGGCCGACAGAGGCCGGCACCCGGATCGAATCCGGGGCCAGGATACCGGTTTCGCCGGACAGGCTCCGGTAGGTGAGGGCGCCGTCGCTCATCGATCTCTCCGGCCACAGCTCATTGGGTTGCCACCGCCATTGGAGCCGCGCGCTGGTTGAGCAGCGCCACGATCTCGTTTCTCATGCCGAAGGCCTCGACGGCGCCATCGCGCAACAGAAGGATCTTGTCGACATTGGCCAAGGTCGAAGGCCGGTGCGAGACGATGATCACTGTGCTGCCGCGGCGCTTGAGCTCGATCGCGCACTCGCTCAGCGCGCGGTCGCCATCGGCGTCGAGATTGGAGCTCGGCTCGTCGAGAATGATCAGGTTCGGCGTTCCGAATACCGCACGAGCAAGAGCAATCCGCTGCCGATATCCTCCCGACAGCACTGCGCCGCCTTCGCCGATCTGGGTCTCGTAGCCCTGCGGCAGCCGAATGATCATCTCGTGAACGCCGGCGAGCCGCGCGGCGGCTATCACCTCCTGGTCGACATTGGTCTTGAAGCGGCCGATGTTGGCGGCGACCGTATCGGCGAAGAGTTCGATATCCTGCGGCAGGTAGCCGATGTGGTCGCCGAGCGCGTCGTGCCCCCACTGCGACAGGTCGGCCCCGTCCAGCCTGACGGTGCCGCGGCTGGGTTGCATGACGCCCGCGAGATGACGCGCCAGCGTCGACTTGCCGGCGCCGGAAGGGCCGACGATTCCCAGCGCCTCGCCTGCGTCCAGCCGGAATGATACGTCGCGGAGAAGCACTTTCTGCTGGCTGGCAATTGCAAAGCTGACCTGCTCGACCGAAACCTTGCCGGTGGGCTTCGGCAGGTTGAAAGATCTTTCGTTGAGCGCCCCCCCGTCGACCAGCTTCTCGACCCTTGCCAACGCCGCCCGGGCCAGGATCAGGCTGCGCCAAAGGCCGACGATCTGCTCGACCGGCTGTAGCCCCCGGCCCAGCAAGAGGCTCGCCGCAAACATGGTGCCGCCGGTGATCTGCCGCTCGATCACCAGATAGGCGCCGAGGCCGAGGATCAGCGACTGCATGGTGAGCCGCAGGAACCGGATCAGGCCGGACATCAGGGCGGCGCGATCGCTTGCCTCCGCTTGGCGCCGCAGCGCCAGGTTACGGTCGCGCCCCCAGCGGCGGATGAGACCGTCGATCATCCCCATGGCGCGAACGACTTCCGAGTTTCTGAGGCTCATTTCGGTAAAATTATAGTTGGTCGTCGCCAGGTCGTTGGCCTGCTTCAGCGGCGAACGCACGAGATACTCGTTGAGCACGGCCATGGCGATCAAGAGCAGCGAGCAGCCCAGCGCGAAGAAGCCGAGCCACGGATGCAGCAGGAAGATGATGCCGATGTAGATGGGTGACCATGGCAGGTCGAACAGGGCATGGATGCCGCTGCCGGTGATCACCTGCCTGAACGTGTCGAAATCGCGGATCGGCTGGCTTTGCGAGGAGCCCGGCGATGGGGTCTCCACCGACGCGGCGAGGACTTTTGCCGACAGCAACCGGTCGAGCCGCGCGCTGGCACGCGTCAGGATGGAGGCGCGCACCAGATCGAGGCCGGCCAACGAAAGGAAGGCCGCCAGCAACACCAGGGTCAACATCACCAGCGTGGTTTCGCTGCCGCTGGTGACCACCCGGTCGTAGATCTGCAGCATGTAAAGTGGGGACGCGAGGTAGAGCAGATTGATCGCCAGACTGAATGCCGCCGCAACCAGGAAATAGCGGCGGCACGCCAGCAAGGCGTCCTTCACAATCTTGGATTTGTTGTCGAGACTCAAATACCCAGCGGAAAACCGCCCCCCTGTCCACGCCCGGAACCGATACTACTCCTGATCGTCCAATCGGCCACGTGGTTCCCTTCCTATTCCTGCCGTAAACCTTAATTCGTAAGCTGAATCAGGAGCCCGCAGCATGAGGAGAGCCGCGCCTATCCGTGCGGCTCTCCTTTTGGTTCACATCACAAAGTCGCTCACTTGCACCACCGTCCTGCCGGTGCCGTCGTCGGCAAGTGTGAAGCTGTGGGCATCGTAGACGCCGAGCAGGTGGAGCGTGGCGTTGTGCGTGCCGTCCGTGACGGTCAACGTTCCTCCGGCGCCGTCGAGGTCCGCCTGATAGGCAGTGGACGTTCCGGTGCCGAACAGGATGTCTTCGAGGTTCACCTTGTCGTCACTGGTGATGCCGGCGATGCTTCCGCTGAAATCGAAGGAATCGTCCAGCTGCAATGTGCCGGCGGCATCCGCCGCGAACGTGACGTCGGTTGAAGAGGCCGCACCGAACTCAAGCTTCGACAGATCGCCGATCGTGGCATCGCCGTCGCCAGTGACCTGGCCGTTAATGGCAATATTGCCGCCATTGGCCCAGATCATGCCGGAATTCGCCAGCCCGCCGGTGATCGTAAGGCCGCCGGAGCCGGTTGCCTCCAGCGTTCCCGAATTGACGACGACGCTGCCTCCGGTGTCGATGACCAGCGCGTTCGAGCCGGTGGCGATGATGGTGCCGCTGTTGTCAAGGCTGAGCATCCCGCCGCCCAGCTGGCCGGCGCCTGCGATCGTGTTGTCGACATTGACCAGAGTGGCGTCCGGCCCCGTGCCGGAGATGATGTTGGCGGCGCTGTCGGACAGCAGGATCTGCCCGCCACCCTGCAGGGTCACGCCATGCTGGATGACCTGCAACAGCGTATCGCCGCCCGCCGAGTCGAGCGAGATGAGACCGCTGTTGTTGATAATGCCGCTCAGCGGCAGCAGAGCGCCGTCGCCGATCGTCATGGTGCCTGAATTGTTGACCACCGGCGTCTGGTCGAAGACGAAATTACTTCCGGTGAGTGCGCTTGAGTGCACGCCATCAAGCGTGATCGACTGCCCGTCGCCGAGCGCTATCACCGCGTTGCCGTTGGCGTCGTCGACCATATGCGCCTGGACGTCGGCGAAGCTTGCCAATCCGTTGTACCCGATGAGGTCGATCTGGTCGGCCGCAGCGTCGAAGCTGTGCACTGTGTCGTTGCCGATCGGCTGCGAGAAGACGAAGAGATCGTTTCCGCTGGAGCCGGTCAGCACGTCGTCGCCGGACCAGGCAAAGATCGGCGAGCCCGGAGCGTAGGCCTCGACATTGTCGGAGACGAAAACATTGGCCGTGCTCCCGTCGGTATTGGTCCAGTATTCAGTGACATTGAGCGTTAGAGCGCCAGTGTAACTGTCGGGCGAGATGATCGAGAGAGCGGCGATGTTATTGGTCTGCACCGTCCAGGAGCCGTCGCCGTTGTCAGTGCCTTCGCTGAGGCTCCAGCCCAGCGGAACGCCTGCAACCGTTACTGCAATGTTACCCTGCACGGTTCCCGGATCTGTTAGGGCAAGATTAATCGGCTGCCCTGCAATCCCCGCGGGGGCCACTTTCTCATTCGTCGACGTGGTTTGACCTGCTGCCCCAATGTTACCTGAAATGTCAGTGTAGGTGGGTGTGACAATCAACCTTCCATTATCTTTGCCACTCGGGCTACTACCAGAATAATCGAGTTGAAGGGCCCAGTGAATGTTGTCCACGGTCGTCAGGGAGATGACCTTCACTGGCGTAGAAGTGGCTGTTAGCGTGATTGCCGGTCCAGAACCGCCAGTTTGCCATTGCAGGTCACTGGCATCAAAGTTGCCTACCGCTTCGGTGAACGTGATACTGACGTCAGTGTAGCCGCTAGCATCCGGGTTGGGCGTTAGGAATACAATTGAACTTACTGCTGGTCCAGTGGTGTCGATGGTAGCCGCGTAGCTGGCTGACACGGCACTGGTGTTGCCGGCCACGTCAGTCTGCGTCGCCGTGAACTGATATGTGGTGCCGCTCACCAGAACGTTGCTGTCAACCCTGCTCCAGTTGCCGCTGCCGTCCGCCAACGCTGTGCCGATCGACACGCCGTTCTGGAACACCGTGACCGTGCTGTTGGCCTCCGCCGTACCGTTGATCATCAGCGAGGTGTCGCTGGTGATGTGGTCGCCCACCGTGCCGCTGTCACTGGTAAAGCCGGTGATCACCGGGGCAGCGGCCGTGGTGTCGATGGTAGCCGCGTAGCTGGCTGACACGGCACTGGTGTTGCCGGCCACGTCAGTCTGCGTCGCCGTGAACTGATATGTGGTGCCGTTCACCAGAACGTTGCTGTCAACCCTGCTCCAGTTGCCGCTGCCGTCCGCCAACGCTGTGCCGACCGACACGCCGTTCTGGAACACCGTGACCGTGCTGTTGGCCTCCGCCGTACCGTTGATCATCAGCGAGGTGTCGCTGGTGATGTGGTCGCCCACCGTGCCGCTGTCACTGGTAAAGCCGGTGATCACCGGGGCAGCGGCCGTGGTGTCGATGGTAGCCGCGTAGCTGGCTGACACGGCACTGGTGTTGCCGGCCACGTCAGTCTGCGTCGCCGTGAACTGATATGTGGTGCCGTTCACCAGAACGTTGCTGTCAACCCTGCTCCAGTTGCCGCTGCCGTCCGCCAACGCTGTGCCGATCGACACGCCGTTCTGGAACACCGTGACCGTGCTGTTGGCCTCCGCCGTACCGTTGATCATCAGCGAGGTGTCGTTGGTGATGTGGTCGCCCACCGTGCCGCTGTCACTGGTAAAGCCGGTGATCACCGGGGTCGCAATCACGGTGTCCAGATTGAAGGTGATGCTGGCATTGGCGGTGTTGCCGGCGGTGTCGGTGTCGGTCACCACCACCGTGTGGCTGCCCTGGCCGGTCGGCGCCGTATAGGTTGCCGACCCCAGCCCGCCGTCCACGGAATAGCTCCGCG
>NZ_JAMYOJ010000039.1:0-23339 GCF_040319795.1 Mesorhizobium sp. M0862 | reverse complement strand
ACCAGCTGCGGCTTCTTCTTCAGCAGATTGCCGGCGAGGAAATCGAGCGGGATTTCGTTGCGCCGGGTCTTGTCGAACAGATAGCGGCTGCCGCGCACCCAGGTCCACATCGCCAGAACGATGGTGAAGGCCACCGCAAGCGACGCCCAGCCGCCCTCGAACACCTTCACGATGTTGGAGGCGAAGAAGCCGATGTCGATGAAGCCGAACAGCGCCGTCATGGCGACCGCCACCCACAGCCGCCATTTCCAGATGCGGGTCATGACGACGAACAGCAGCACCGTCGTCACCAGCATGTTGCCGGTCACCGAGATGCCATAGGCCGAGGCGAGCTTGCTCGATTCGCCGAAACTGACGACCAGCAACATCACCGCCAACGCCAGCAACAGATTGACGCGCGGCATGTAGATCTGGCCCGACTGCCGTTCCGACGTGTGCAGGATTTCGAGGCGCGGCAGCATATTGAGCTGCACCGCCTGCCGGGTCAGCGAGAAGGCGCCGGAGATGACCGCCTGGCTAGCGATAACCGTCGCCGCGGTTGCCAATACCACCATCGGGATCAGCGTCCAGCCTTCGTTCATCTCGAAGAATGGATGGCCGACGACGCCGTTCTTGGCCAGCACGAAGGCGCCTTGCCCGGCATAATTGAGCAGCAGGCAGGGAAACACGATCGCCAGCCAGGCCAGCACGATCGGCTTGCGGCCGAAATGGCCGAGATCGGCATAAAGCGCTTCGGCGCCGGTGACGGCGAGGAAGATGGCGCCGATGGTCACGAAGGCGACATCGGGCGAATTGATCAGGAAGGCGACGATGTAGTGCGGGCTCACCGCCCACAGGATTTCTGGATCGGCGATGATGTGGTTGAGACCGGAAAGGCCAATTGCCAGGAACCATACGGCGGTCACCGGGCCGAACACCAATCCCACCCCGCCGGTGCCAAAGCGCTGCACCGCGAACACCATGGCCAGGATGACCAGTGTCAGCGGCACCACATAGGGCTGGAAGGTCGGGGTAACGACGTTCATACCCTCGACCGCCGACAGCACCGAAATCGCGGGCGTGATGACCGCGTCGCCGAAAAACAGCGAGGCGCCGACGATGCCGATGCCCAGGATCACCGCCGACCGCTTGGGGAAACTGCCGCGCGCTAGCGCCATCAGCGACAGCACGCCGCCCTCGCCGCCGTTATCGGCGCGCAGCACGAACATGATGTACTTGATGGTGACGATGATAGTCAGCGACCAGATGATCAGCGACAGCACGCCGAGGATATCGCCGCGCTCGGCGACATTGCCGCCCGACGACGCCACCAGCGCCTCACGGAACGCGTAGATCGGGCTGGTGCCAATATCGCCATAGACAACGCCGAGCGCGCCTAGCATCAGCACCTTGGTGCTGTGCTGTTCGATTTCGGGATGGCTCGATTGTTCGACGGGTTCTGCCTCGCTACCAGCATTGGTAAGGGCCATGGACGACACTCCGATAAGGGGCGGCCCTCTACCTTTGCTGCACTGCAATATCAAGTGCCGCGACGTAATGGCTCCGTATGCGGACCGCATTTGTTGCCGCAACCGGCGGATTGTCTCATACGAAACCACGATCCCGCTCCCGGGCCATTTCCTCGACGAGACACAGGCTCAAGGGGACCTGAAGGAGGGCCAGACCGGATGGGCGATGATCTGCGGCAGGAAACGATGGCGCTGCTTGTAGCTGACGGCATATCTTTCTACTTTGTGTGTCTGCCAGACGAGCGGGCGGGCACGGAAGTGGTCGCGCTCTGGCTGCCAGACATACTCGTCCAACCTGATGAAAACCTGACTTGTACACCCAGCCCAAACAGGTGCGAGGGGTCGGTCTATTACCAAAGGCTCTGAGGGCTGATTCTCTAGGGTTCCCGCCCAGATTGATCCGTGATCCTTGTTGTGTACCGCCGCGGGTTGATCGGAGGCTCCAACTCCTGAGAAGGTGAAACCATGACAAGCAAGGCGACCAACAAGTTCTCTCCCGAGGTCCGGACCCCCCGCGGTGCGGCTGGTTCTGGATCACGAACGCGAGCATACGTCGCGGTGGGCGGCGGTTTCATCGATCGCCGCCAAGATCGGCTGCAAGAAAGCCGAGCGTGACGGCGGCGTGCGCGCCGGAGTTCCCCGGATGCTGCGACGAAACTGAAGGCTCTGGAACGCGAGAGCCGCGAGCTTCGCAGGCCAACGAGAGCAAGGCTTCCGCGTATTTTGCCCAGGCGAAGCTCGACCGCCGGTTCAGGCCACGATCGCGTTCATCGACGATCACCGCAAGGCGCATGGGGTTGAGCCGATCTGCAAGGTGCTGCCGATCGCCCCGTCGACCTACCACGACCATGTCGCCAAGCGCGTCGACCCCTGCCGGCTGTCGGCTCGGGCAAGATGGGATACAGCCTCGAAGGATGAGGTCCGACGGTTTGAGGCGAACTTCCGCGTCTACGGCGTTCGCAAGGTCTGGCGGCGGTTGCGTCGCGAGGGCTTCGACGTCGCCCGCTGCACGGTTGCCCGCTTGATGAAGGCCATGGGCCTCGAAGGCATCGTCCGCCGATCCGCACTACGGTGAGCAACAAGGCCGCACCTTGCCCTCTCGACCACGTCAACCGCCAGTTCCACTGCTCCGCGCCGAACATGCTGCGGGTCTCCGACTCACCTGCGTCGCGACCTGGACGGGCTTCGTCTATGTCGCCTTTGTCATCGACACCTATGCCCGTCGGATCGTCGGCTGGCGGGTGAGCCGGACGGCGCATGCAGCCTTCGTTCTCGATGCCCTGGAACAGGCTCTCCATGATCGGCGGCCCGTGCAGGGAGGCGGGCTCATCCATCACAGCGATAGAGGCAGCCAAGGCGGATTCAACCGGATCGTCGCAACACCGGCATCATACTGTCCCCCAAGGAGTTGGTCGAGGAGTTCGGCAGGTGTTTTCCAGCCGAGCGTTTTGCGCGGTCTTGTGTTGCTAGCATGGGCGACTGCGTCCAGTTCCCGGGCTGTGTGCCGACTGAGATCCGTGCCCTTTGGAAAGTACTGTCTCAGCAAGCCGTTTGGTGTTTTCGTTGGAGTCTCGCTGCCACGGGCTTGGGGATCGCAGAAGAAAATCTCGAGCCCGGTGTCGATGCGCAGGTCGGCTGCTGCGCCATTTCCGCTCCATGGTCCCAAGTCAGCGACTGACGCAGTTGCTCGGGAAGTTTGCCCATGGATCGGGCTATGGCTCTGCGGACTGCTTCAGCGCCGTGGCCGGCAAGTGGTGGACCGTTCTTGATGCGCATGCTCTGCTGATAGCCATGCATGCGCGGCAGGTGAAGCACGCATTGTGAAGCGTGAACTTCGTTCCACGAGCGTACCGATCGCCTAGCTTCCGAGGCCAAGGATGAGGTCGCCTTCCCAATGTCCGGGGACAGCCCGATCGGCAATTTCGGCCGGACGGTCGCTTATTATAAGGGCGTCTCCAACGAAGGACTTGTTGCGAACTCGGGCCCGTTCGCGCGGTACGCGCAACGCTCGGCCTGAACGCAGACATGCGGTAAGTCCTCGGCGCAATGCTCCGCGTCTTGAATGTACAAGGACTGATAGATCGTCTCTTGGCTGATCCGCATGGTTTGATCCTCTGGGTAATCGATCTGAAGCCGATTTAGCGATCTGCTCGGGGCTCCAGGCTGCCGACCACCTCCGGCTCTGTCGTTTTTTCCATACCCACCTTGGGGCCCTCGAATGAGGCGCCATTGGGATTAGTGACTTTGCCGGCCAAGCGCTCCTCAACATATTCACGCAGAGCCGGATTGACCGCCAGCTTGCCAGGAGGCCGGCGGGACTCACGATCGGCGTGCCATTGGGCGGCACTGGCCGGTAATCCAGATTGCCGCTGCGCGTCGCGGCATTGCGCCTGACCTCCCGCGAGATTGTGCTCGGCGGCCGACCTAGCTTACGAGCAATGGCCCGGATGCGGATTCCCTTGGCAAGCTCAAGCGCAATATCCTCGCGCTCCCGAAAGAAAGATATCGCCCCGAAGGCGGCTTCGCCCACGGCGCCAAATGCGTTGGCGGCATCCCTCCTGCACTCCGAAACCAGCGCGGACCAAGAGGCGTTGATGTACCGGCATCCAGTGCGGCCTCCTCGCTCGAATGTCCCAAGGCAATAGCTTGCCAGAACCGGAAGCGATTCTCACGCTGCCAGGCAGGCGGACGCCCGGGCGAATCCAGCTTCTTTCGAGTGCACCGATCTAAGCGCGTTGGTGAACCGTCATTGCAACCTCCAATCCCTTGGTGTTGCGACGACCGGTTGAATCCGCCCAACACGTCAGCATTCAATACACCGAGCGCTTGGCGGAGGCCGGCGTCGAACCCGCAGTGGGCAGTGTCGGCGACTCTTTCGATAATGCTCTCGCCGAAACGATCAACGGTCTTTACAAGGCCGAGGTGATCCATCGACGCGGACCCTGGCGCTCATTCGAGGCCGTCGAGTTCGCCACGCTCGAATGGGTCGACTGCTTCAACAATCGCTGGCTGCTGGAGCCCATCGGCAACATCCCGCCGGCCGAAGCCGAGGAACGCTACTACGCCATGTTGGATGAACCAGCCATAGCCGCGTGACTCAAACGAAACGGCCTCCGGAATGCCCAGGGCAGTTCACATCGCATTTGATGCCAGCTTCATCGTATTTTCTTCGGCTTGGACGGGCACTTGGCAGACCCACAGAGCTGGGAACCCTTTGCCATACTACAACTGTAACATCATATCGGTTTAGCAGGTCAAGCTTCGGTGGTAACCTCATTTGGTAGAATAACTACTTTGGAGGCGAGCAATGGATCGCGATAACAAACGGGCACGTGCAGCTGCAAGATCATCTCAAGGCGTGGGGAGCAGTAGCCTCCGTGACGTTCCAGAGGGGCCATTGAGCGATGTTGCAGAACGGCTGGTAACCGCTAACCCGCGCGATACAGCGCGAAATCTTGGGGGCTTCAAAGGCCTCGGGACGCACGAGCGAACAGCCGTTCGGGGCACTCAACCCGGGCCAGAAACCGACCTCGCGAGATTTGAAAGGCGGACCAATCGGCTTGGACGATCAGCCATCAATCTGGCCGCGACATTAACAGCCGAATTGGGGTACAGCACGGATGACATAGCATTGCAGAAAGTCGGAGCGGCCAGTAATCTAGGCGATTACCTAACGCCAGGGCTGCAAGATGCTATTGTTAATCGCATTGGCAACATGGATCCGCCGTCGCAAGCTCTCGGAGCTTATTACGTTGCGCCACACTTCAGTAAGTTTACTGACGAAAATAAATCTCGCATTCTTGATCAGGCCATTGGATTGGCTTCTTCTGATCCGGATGGCAATGTCAGAAACATGGCATCCAATGCTATTCTCAACATGTATCCCCAGTTAGACGCAAATCAACAGGCCCAAGCTCACTCAGTTTTTCCCGGCATGCAAGACATCTTGCCGCACATGCCGCCACCGCAGCATGCAGCAGAGGAACGGAGTGCGAATCTGGACGGCCACATAGCAGGTATTGAGGCTGCAGTCCGTGATACAGTAGGCCCGCAAACCTCCTATGAACAGCTGCAGCGGGGTGCTCAAATCGGGCGGTCCATAAACCACGCCTTCAATCACGCCCGAGAGGACCTAATGGAGGCCACCAGAAGCAGAGATCGCTCCGGCCGTTGAGGTCTCGGCCATGGTACAGTGACGCTTTCTCTCCCGAAATCCGTTTACGGCCTTGCCGTTTCCAATTCGCTGGCCGTTGACGTACCTGCTTAGTGTAACTTTCAAAAACCACGTCTGCCGGGTGATGCGCTGCAAGCATCGCACCACCCACTGCGGCATCGATCTGTCGAGCGGCGACATCGCGCGACGCCGGTTCGGTCTCTGAAGCACGCGCAGCATTAGCTACGGCTAATCCGGCAATGGAACAATGCTTTCAACAAAAACGACGCCCCCCAACATAGCCATTAGCATCGCGTGCTCACTCGCCGTGGGCTTCTGTGCGGCAAGTCTTTACGCAACCTTCCGCCACGGCGGCAGCGGCGAGGCTCTGATGGCGTTTGATGTCCGTGCCTTTTGGTTTGAGACGCCCTTGTATTTGGGTTTCGCAACCCCCGTTTTCTATCGGGGCGCGGCTATCGTGCTCTCGACGTCCGCGGTCGTCTTGCTGATTCAGCAGATCGTATTGCGCCGCAAGCTCGAACACCACGGGACGGCTCGTTGGGCTCGAGTGGATGAAATGCGACGCACGGGATATCTGCGACGATACCGTGGCGTGACAGGGCCGGTGTTTGGGAAGACAAGTGGCCCTTTCTGGCCTGGCTACTACCTGACCAATGGCGAGCAGCCTCACAGCCTCATCGTTGCACCGACCCGCGCTGGCAAGGGCGTCGGCATAGTCATTCCAACGCTACTTACATTCAAAGGCTCGGTGATAGCTCTGGACGTCAAGGGGGAGCTCTTTGAGCTCACCTCGAGGGCGCGCAAAGCCGCAGGTGACGACGTGTTTAAATTCGCGCCGCTGGATTCGGAGCGGCGCACAAACTGCTACAATCCGCTGTTGGATCTTATAGCGTTGCCTCCACAGCAGCAATTCACCGAAGCCCGCCGCTTGGCCGCAAACCTGATTACGGCCAAGGGGGAGGGCGCGGAAGGTTTCATCAGCGGCGCGCGAGATATCTTTGTCGCGGGAATCCTTGCCTGCATCGAGCGGGGCACGCCAACAATCGGCGCCGTCTATGACCTCTTCGCCCAGCCGGGGGAGAAGTTTAAGCTCTTCGCGCGACTCGCCATGGAGACCCAGAACAAAGAGGCACAACGCATCTTCGACGACATGGCGGGGAACGATACGAAAATCCTAACCTCCTACACTTCCGTGCTCGGCGATGGCGGGCTCAACCTGTGGGCGGATCCCGCTGTAAAGGCGGCCACAAGTCGCTCGGACTTTTCGGTCTATGATCTTCGCCGTCGCAGAACGTGCATCTATCTTTGCGTTGGTCCGAACGACCTTGAGGTGATCGCGCCTTTGATACGCTTGTTTTTTCAGCAAATCGTTTCAATTCTGCAGCGGTCGCTGGCCCGTCGGGATGAAAAGCACGAGGTTCTCTTCCTGCTCGACGAGTTCAAGCACTTGGGTAAGCTGGAGGCGATCGAGACCGCAATCACGACTATCGCGGGCTACAAGGGGCGTTTCATGCTCATCATCCAAAGCCTTTCGGCACTGACGGGGGCTTATGGAGAGGCTGGCAAGCAGAATTTTCTCAGCAATACCGGACTGCAAGTGTTCATGGCCACGGCTGATGACGAGACTCCGAACTACATTTCCAAGGCCATCGGTGAATACACGTTTGAAGCCAAATCGATTTCCCACAGCCAGGCGCGAACGTTCGACTGGACCATTCAGAATTCACATCAAGGTGCACCGCTGTTGCGTCCCGAACAGGTTCGGCTGCTCGATGACGACTACGAGATTGTTCTTATCAAAGGTCTGCCACCATTAAAATTGAGGAAGGTGCGTTATTTCTCGGATCGCATTCTGAAACGCATCTTTGAAAGCCAGACAGGCGCCCTCCCGGAGCCGGCGCCCTTGACGGGAGCAGAGGAGGCGCTCTCCGTAGAATCTCAACTCGATGACCCGCAGTGTGAATTGGCGCAGGACTTTGCCGATACAGTTTGATGAGGCTGGTGTGGACCCCGCGAAAAAATCCATCCCGTGTAACAGCTTTGTCGCAGGTGCAGGACGCCGGCTTGGAAGAGGGGCAAGCGGGCCAGGCCCGGCGAGTGGGCTTTGAGCAGCACGTGTCCGAGGCCCCCCGGCCGCTGTTCGATGGTCGAGCTGACGAGCCGCCAACCAATCCAGAGGAGCTTCTGCGACTGGAACAGGGGGTCTCGCGAGGTGCTTCAGCGAGGGCAGGATCATCAAGCCGCCTCATCTTTTTTCAGCAACCCAGGATGCCCGATGGACGGGATGACCTCAACAGAAGCGTGTCGGAGGCTTTCGCAAGCTCTGGGACGCCGGAGTTCGGGCCGCCGCCCCCAGTCCTGGCTGCCAGCCAACAGCAGATCCGCCCTTCGCCGGATGAGCTTGACCATGCAACCACCTGCCACCCGAGTGAGTCGTCCCAACAATGAACATCCCACAGCGCTGTTGTGGCCAGCGGAGACGCAGAGGGCCCTGAATGCGCCGCAAGCCGTCGCCATTCAGCAGCAGCTGAGCGAAATCGGCAATTCAGGCGGCCGCGTGCATATGCAGAGAGGGGCTGATGCGATCTCCGGACCGGTAGCTCTCGCCGTAATTGATCAGGCTGGTACTGTTGGAAGGCTTGATCAGCCTCGTCACCCCAGTCTCCAGCATAGCTCACTGTCACGCGGCCAACGTGCCTCCGTAGCTAACATCTACGTCAGCGTTGAAGAAGTACCCTGCGCCACGGGATGTTTTGACCAGGCGAGGGTTGGCCGCATCAGCCTCCAGCTTTCGGCGCAAGCGCATGATTAGGACATCGATACTTCGATCGTACACCTCTTCTCCACGCACACGGCTCGCGAGCAAAAGCCGTTCTCTGGATAGCACGTTGCGGGGGTTCTCCAGAAATGCGATCAAGAGATTGAACTCACATGCGGTAAGCTTGACCTCGCCACGCTCCGCACAGATCAGTCGCCGCTGCTTCACGCTGAGCTTCCAGGCCCCAAAGCGAAATGAGCGCTGCTCTCTGGTTCGCGGACTAGAAATGCGCTGGCGTAGCGCTACTCGAATGCGGGCCAAGAATTCGCGCATCCCGAAAGGCTTGGGAATGAAATCGGTTGCGCCGAGCTCCAGTGCAACCACTTTTTCCGCCTCATCAAGCCGGTCGCCGCTGATCACTATGATAGGAACATCCGATTTTGTCGCCAGATTGCGGACGATCGCAAGTCCATCCTCCCGGCCTAGGTTAAGGTCGACAACCACGAGATCGACTGGCTCACGTGAAAGAACATAGTCAAACTGCTTGCTATCGTGGACTGCGGTTACCTTCAGGGCATGCATCGTGAGATACTCGGCGATGAGGCGCCGCATTGCGGCATCATCGTCAATGACAAGAACATGTTTCAACGGCACACCTTCAATCTTGAATCCCCTTGTCTAAACCTGTTGCCGAGCAACCCTGGGGCACCGACCCAGAACAGCTGCTCCTTGATACCACTCGCCGTTGCGTGCGGCCAATGTGAGGCCGTGCTCGTCCTGTTCTTTTCATCCCCAGCGAATTGACCGCACCAAGGCAGCCCGTGGCCACCAGACAGGTCCAAGCGCCGACATGACCCTGCCGTGTGGTCCTTCGCTTTTTCGATTCGAGCTCCCCCGTTGGTGCAGGCCTGCCAATATCGACTCAAGTTCGACCTCATGGATGCCAAGTTTCCTGCTATGCCCTTGCATCCTGGTCATCCTGGAGTTTGCGGACCTGGATCATCTCGATATCCTCCGGCTCGTGGATCCAGCTCGGACATGGTTGAGCAGCGCGGCGTTTGGCTTGATCGGAGAGGCGGTCGGCGGAAGAAGACCGTGATTCGCTGCAGCGGCCTTGTGCAAAATAGTGTGTCTCCTGCCAAGCCGGTTTCGTCCAAGGTGGCCGGCGGCCTCAAATGCTGTTCGGCGACCGGCAGGTCGCCGGTTGCGGTGAACGTCCGGGCTAACATTTCTCAGTTACTGCAACTCCTCCATCCTGAGCGTGTCACTATGCTTGTCCATTGCGCCGTCGGACTCCGTCAATGACGTGCCGTTATCTGCCGATGGGACTGTGCATGATCCACCCTTTGGCGGCGGCGGCCGAACAGCTGAACGAGGCTCGCACCAGGATGGGCTGCGCCGCCACGTCTTCCCAGTTGACCCTCGCCCCCCGCGGATTTGCGCCTTCGAGCCAGCTTCGCGGACGAGCTCGCGTCTCAAGCAATGATCTGAGTGTGCAGGGCCGCGCATGGCTGCTCTTTAAGCACCGGCAGCATACCGGCAAAGTTGGGCTGCTTTATCGCCTTCGTCGATTCCCCACGGTGATCCCGAGCCTGAACAAACCCGCCAAGCTCCCCATTTTGTCCTTGGCTTGGCGCTGACAGAAGTACCATCCATGACGCCGAAGTCGCGACCCACAGTCTAGGAGCAACGGACGGCCGGGACGAGCAATCCTGTACAGGAGTCATTGTACCAAGATGCTCCGGATGTCGCTGGCTGATCGGGCCCGCGCCACCCACGCATGCGCAAGATGCTCACCCAACTGATACGAACACGGTCTTTGCTTCAGTTGAAACCGAAAAGCTGAACTTGAACATCACACAGTAACAAACCTCCCCGATAAGCGCGTGCCGGACAGGGCCAGAACCCCTCCGGCGGCTTGGAAAGGTAGGTGATATGTTTATTGCAGCTTGGCCGCTGGCCATCGTCCTGTTGACATCCATGTCACTCCCAGCCGAGCCCGCGCCACTTTCTCCGCGTGAGTTCCACAGCCTGTCGCGCAAATGCGCTCCCTGGGTTGCGCCGTCCACCCTCGCCGCGATTGCCAAGATTGAAAGTGGCTTTGACACGCTGGTGGCTCATGACAACACCACAGGTGAGCAGCTTCGCTGGATAGACCACCTGGCAGCCACGCGGGGCATCAAGGAACGCCTCGAAGCACAACATTCTGTCGATGTTGGATTGATGCAGATAAACAGCAAGAACTTTGCCATGCTCAATCTTACGCCGGAAAGGGCTTTCGAGCCCTGCGCCTCGCTTTCGGCTGCCGCCCACTTGCTTGAAAGCCGGTATGCCGGCGGCACCACTGCTGTGGCACAGCAACTGGCGCTTCGCCGTGCCATCTCGGCCTATAACACGGGCGACGTCACGCGTGGCTTCGCCAACGGTTATGTACGCAAGGTCGAGTCGGCCGCAAAGGACATCTCAAGTCTCCTTGAGCGAACGCTGGAGCCGACTGCTCGAGATGTGCCGCACCTTGAGGCACCCGGTCGGAAAGCCGTGCCGCCTCTGCTCCAGCAGAGCCAACAGGCCAATAGAAAGAAGCAGCCCAACAAAGATTCTTGGGACATTTGGGGCTCGTATCAGCCAGACCGCTCCGGGGCCGATCCCTCCGGTCCGACAGGCAGCCAGGCTGCGAAAGCACGGGAACCCGCGAACCCGAACAAACTCGTATTCGATTGAAACATGGAGATGCAATGATGACGCCACTCAAGATACTTCGTGCGCTTAAAACGCGTGTTCCTTCGCCTTTTTCCATGCTGCGCATGGCGGCTGAATATGTACCGGCCGCTGCTGCAGGCGCGGCGTGGACGGTCTTCTACAGCGGGCCAGCCGCGGCTCAGGTGACCGGAGGGACGGATCCTGCCAAGATGGTCCAGAATATCTGCACGTTCATCCTTGGCCCCTTTGGACAATCACTGGCCGTGCTCGGGCTCGTAGCCATCGGTATCTCTTGGATGTTCGGTCGTGCTTCACTTGGCCTGGTTGCGGGTGTCGTTGGAGGGATCGTCATCATGTTCGGGGCCAGCTTCCTGGGCAAGGCGCTCATAGGCGGTGGCTGATGAGCGACCGGTTGGAAGTGAGCACCCTCTATGTGGCGGCGACGCGCCCCGCACTGTTTCTGGGGGTGCCGCTGACGCTGGCCGGATTGCTCATGATGTTGGCTGGGCTTGTTATCATTATCCTTCAGAACCCGCTCTACGAAATCGTTCTCGCGCCACTCTGGTTCGGAGCACGGCTGGTTGTTGAGCGTGACTATAACGCGGCAAGCGTCGTGCTGCTCTATTTGCAGACGGCCGGCAGAAGCGTGGACGGGCCGGTCTGGGGAGGCGCGAGCGTCAGCGCCAATCCGATCAGAGTGCCGAAACGCGGAAGAGGAATGGTGTAATGTTCGGCGCCAGCGGCCGGACCGAGAGGTCTGGCGAGATCTACCTTCCGTATGTTGGTCACGTAAGCGATAAGGTTGTCCTTCTGGAAGACGGATCGATCATGGCCATGGCACATGTGAACGGTGTGCCCTTTGATTTGGAAGACGCTGAGATGCGCAACTCGCGCTGCCGCGCGTTCAACACTCTCTTGCGCAACATCGCCGATGACAATGTCTCGATATACGCTCATCTTGTGAGACACAACGATGTGCCGGCGCCGGCGCCGCGCCAGTTTCAAAGTGCATTCGCTGGCAGTCTGAGCGAGGCCTACGAGCGTCGTGTGCTGTCGGGAAAGCTCTTTCGCAACGATCACTTCCTCACTTTGATCGTGTCCCCCCGCACCGCAATCGGCAAGATCGGCTTGCGGATTGCCAAGTCCCGCAGACGGAATGAGCACGATCTAGCCACCCAAATACGGAGCCTGGAAGACCTCTGGCACATCATTGCTGGCGCACTCGGCGGTTACGGTCTGCGCCGGTTGGGCATTCGTGAGAAAGGCAACGTGCTCTTCACGGAAATCGGCGAGGCGCTTCGGCTCATGATGACTTGCCGGTTTCTTCCGGTTCCGATGGTTACCGGCTCACTTGGCGCCTCGATCTACACTGACCAGGTCATCTGCGGGAAGCGGGCGCTTGAGATTCGAAGGCCCGGGGATAGCTCCGTCGGATCGTTGTTTTCGTTCCGTGAATATCCGGCGACGACGCGGCCGGGCATGCTAAATTCCTTGCTGTCCGCCAACTTCCCGCTTGTCCTGAGCCAGAGCTTTTCCTTCCTCACTCGCCCACAAGCTCATGCCAAACTAAGCCTTAAGTCCAGCCAGATGATGAGTGCCGGCGACAAGGCTCTCACCCAGATCAATGAACTTGCCGAGGCAGAGGACGCACTGGCAAGCAACGAATTCGTGATGGGTTCGCATCATCTGAGCCTGTGCGTCTATGCCGACAGCCTCAATAGCCTTGCAGATCGCGCAGCAAGTGCCCGCGCACGGCTGGCCGACGCGGGCGCCGTTATCGTCCAAGAGGGCATCGGCATGGAGGCCGCATATTGGTCCCAACTTCCGGGGAACAACAGGTGGCGCACGCGCCCGGGGGCGATCACCTCACACAATTTTGCCGGGCTCGTCTCATTTGAGAACTTCCCAAGCGGTTCCAGTTCCGGCCACTGGGGCAATGCTGTTGCGCGCTTTCGCACAAACGGTGGAACTTCTTTCGACTACATCCCCCATGAGAATGACGTCGGCATGACGGCAATATTCGGGCCCGTTGGCAAAGGCAAGACGACGCTGATGACCTTTGTCCTCGCGATGCTTGAGCAAAGCTTGGTCGATCGCAATGGTGCGATCGTCTTCTTCGACAAGGATCGGGGTGGTGAACTGCTGGTGCGAGCCACGGGAGGGACATATCTTGCGTTGCGCAGAGGCGCTCCGAGCGGCTTGGCCCCTCTGCGTGGACTGGACAACACCTCCGCCTCTCGGGACTTTCTGCGCGAGTGGTTGATGGCCCTGATCGAGAGTGACGGCCGTGGTCCGATCTCGCCGGAGGAAAGCCGTCGGCTGGAACGCGGCATTGTTCGTCAGCTTTCGTTCGAACCCCCTATGCGCTCACTTGCGGGCCTGCGCGAGTTCCTATTGCACAGCCCCTCCGAGGGCGCAGGAGCACGGCTGCAGCGGTGGTGTAGAGGGGGGGCGCTTGGATGGGCCTTTGACGGCGACGTGGACGAAGTAAGGCTGGATGCCTCCATTACGGGCTTCGACATGACGCAGCTCCTGGAATATGAGGAGGTCTGTGCACCGGCCGCCGCATACCTTCTGCATCGAGTGGGCGCTATCGTCGATGGTCGTCGGTTCGTCATGAGCTGCGACGAATTTCGATTCTATCTACTCAACCCCCAATTCTCGGCCACTATCGACAAGTTCTTGCTCACGGTCCGCAAAAACAACGGCATGTTGATACTCGCAACGCAGCAGCCTGAACACGTTCTGGAATCGCCTCTCGGAGCTAGTCTCGTTGCGCAATGTATGACGAAAATTTTCTACCCATCACCGACGGCGGACCGCTCTGCGTATGTCGATGGCTTGAAGTGCACTGCGCAGGAGTTCGAGGCAATCCGCCAGGGAATGGCAATCGGCAGCCGCAAGTTTTTGCTCAAGCGCGATAGCGGGAGTATTGTTTGCGAATTCGATCTTGGGCAGATGCGCGAGTACGTAGCCGTACTCTCGGGGCGGGCCAACACAGTGCGCTTTGCCGACCAGCTTCGTAACCAGCACGGAGACGCCCCAAGTGGGTGGCTCGACAAGTTCATGGCCCGGTACCATGAAGTTCAAGACTGACGGAGGAATATTCATGAAACTTGCCAAACTTGCAGTAACGACCCTTGCTGCTTCCCTTCTGCTTCACGGACAGGCCCGGTCGCAATTTATCGTCACCGACCCTGGAACAGAAATACAAACGACCTTAACAGCGATTTCCAATGCGGCGATCCTTGAGAGGTCAATCGAGACGCTCGCTACCACGATCGAAATGGTGACAATGCTAACGTCGTCATTCGCTGTCACGGGACTGCTAAGCTCACTGAACCAAGGAAATCACTACCCGTCGAGCAATAAGCTGGAGGGGCAGATGTTTGATGCTCGGGCGCCAGCTTCGATTATGGCCCGTAACATTGCGCAGGACCCGAATCGGATAGTCAACGGCACCGATTCAGAAGCGAAACTGTTACAGGGACAAATCGCTGGGGCCGCCAATGCCGCAGCTATTGCAGCCGACACTTTGGGCATAATGGACAAGCGCCTTAAGGATAACGCCGGCACGCTTGGTCAGCTTTCCCGCTCGGGAAATATTATGCAGGCCACCGTGACCAACGGTCTGGTCCTCAAGCAGATTCACGATGCGATGATCCAAAATGTCCAGGCCACGAGTCTGCTGACGATGGCCACTGCACAAGGGAGCCTTCACGCCGCTGAGGAGGCCGCCACGCAGCGTCGCGAACATCGGGACACCGCTCGCATTTTTGACCCCCTCCCGTGAACGCTGAGTTCATCAGGCTCAGCTGCGCTGATCAGGGACACATCAGGCTCACGCCATGAATTTCAAAATTCCCGCGCCATTCACGACTATACACGCGATCTTTCATGGGGCCTTCACGTTGGGGCTGCACAAAGTGCTTGGAAAGATCCAAGCGGCGGTCAGTGCGCCTCTGGTGGCGTGTGTCACGCTTTGGATAATAATCCAAGGCTTTCTGGTCATGCGTGGTCAAGTCGATGCGCGCGGGGCTATCTCGCGCGTAATCATGGTGTCGATTGTCGTCGCCCTTATCTTAGGGCAGGCCAACTATCAGTTGTACATTGAAGCGCTCTTCGACGACACGATTCCGAGGTTGGCTCACGACATCAGTGGCAGCGACTTGCCCTTCACCGGAATCCCCCAGAAGCTCGATCTCATGTTTGCTTCAAGCCAGTATGTCTTTCAGCTGATTGCTTCCGAAATTGGGCCTATGAACGGCCAGGACATACTTGCTTTCGAGGGAGCGCAATGGATTTTCTATGGCGCGCTGTGGACAGCGTTCGAGATCTACGATGCCGTTGGAATTCTGACGAAGGTGCTCTTGACGATCGGCCCCCTGGTCCTTGTAGGCTACCTTTTTGATCACACTCGAGACATAGCCACCAGATGGATCGGCCAACTGCTCTCGTACGGGCTGCTGCTTCTCCTCCTCAACATCGTGGCAACGATAGTAATCGCTGCCGAAGCAGTCTCGCTGGCAGCCATGCTTTTGATGATCAAATTCTCGGGCACGACAGCAGCCAAGATCATCGGGCTTTACGAGCTCGACATGCTTTTCCTAGCTGGTGACGCTCTGATCGTCGCGCTTCCGACGATCGCCAGCAGCATCGCCGGCGGCTCTTGGGGAGGTGCGAACCGACCTCTTAACAGCCTCAATCGCCACTTTGCCAAAACGGCGGGTGGTTAATCAATCGACAAGCTCGGTGCCAAAAACATGAAATATTGCCTACTTCTGTCAATCCTCGCTTTGGCCGCCTGCAAGACAAGCCATGGGCTTGCGACGTGCGCGGGTGCCCCATTCCAACTGAACGTGGGACAATGGGAAACCACCCCTGAGGATCTTCGGGTCGAATGCGCGGAAGAGCCAAAGTGAAATTTCCTGAACATGCCCTTCTGGTGGAGAGAGAAACGCTAGCCGCCCACTATAAGAAGGTGGAAGCGTTTCAAACTTCACGAGCGAAGTCTGCGCGGCGCCTGTCAAAGGCCCTGATAGCCTTTGCCGCAGCGGCGGTCCTAGGAAATGTTGCCCAGGCATTTACCATCGCTGCCATGGTCCCGTTGGCCAAGCTCGTACCTGTGTTCCTCTGGGTCCGGCCGGATGGGACCGTCGACAGCGAAGTGTCAGTCTCTCGACTGCCGGCAACCCAAGACCGAGCCGTCATAAATGCTTCGCTGTGGGAATATGTACGCCTGCGCGAGGGGTACACAGCAGATACAGCCCAATACGCCTATGACCTCGTATCCAGTTTCAGCGCGCCGGCTGTGCGACAGCAATATCAAGATTTCTTCAACTATCCGAATCCCACCTCGCCGCAAGTCACGGTCGGCAAGCGCGGCAAGCTCGAGGTCGGGCATATTTCCTCAAACGACATCAGTCCGGACGTTCAACAGATCCGTTACAAACGTACGCTTGTTGTCGATGGGCAGATGCCGATAGTGACCACCTGGACAGCTACCATCCGCTACGAGCGCTTGACGGGTCTGCCTGGGCAATCGAGGCTCACCAATCCGGGAGGTCTACTCGTCACTTCCTATCAAGGCTCGGAAGATAGCGTATCGAACCTGGGCTATGTGCAGCCATGACAAAAAGAGCGTTTCTCGCGCTGGTCTGTTCACTCTTCTTAACGATGGAAGCGTCCGCGGAAGACACACCACTTGCCGGCAAGCATGATGCGCGCATGCGCTACCTGGCTTACCGTCCCGACGAAGTGGTGCGCCTGTCTACCGCAGTGGGGGCAACGCTGGTTGTCACATTCGCGGCCAACGAGACAGTCGCAGCCGTGGCCGTTTCCAATAGCAAAGACCTGGCTGCGCTCCCGCGCGCCAACTATCTCTTTTTTAAGGCTAGCCGGATGCTCCCGCCGCAGCCGGTCATCGTGCTGGCCGAGAGTGAGTCCGGTACACGGAGATACGTCTTCAGTATTTCAACGAGAGCGATGCCAAAACTCGATGAGCAGCAACCTGACCTATACTACAGCGTGCAGTTCACCTATCCTGCTGATGAGGCTGCTGCTCAGAGAAAGGACGCAGAAAGGCGCTCGATTCTTGGTCAGGCCCGGGCGAAAGTGCTGCACGACGAGAGAGTTCAGGATTTGTTGAATCGGCCCGCCGCAACTACCAGTCCGGACGAAAGCAATTTTCACTACGTCGCAAAGGGCGATCGATCGCTGTCGCCGCTGGAAGTTTTCGATAATGGCTTTACCACCGTATTTGGCTTCGCAAGCAATTCCCGCATACCCTCCCTCTACATTATCAATCCCGACGGCAAGGAAGCCGCTGCCAATTACACGGTCAAAGGGGACTATGTTGAAGTATCCGCAGTCGCCCGGGAATGGCGTCTGAGAGATGGCAATACGGTCTTGTCCATTTTCAACAGGGCTTATGACCCTGTGGGACGAGCGCCAGGGACCGGTACAGTGACACCCGACGTGTGGCGCGTTTTGAAAGGCTCGGCCGATGAATGAAACCGGCCCACAGTCGGGACATGATGTCCATGCCTCCGGATCGATGGTCTCGGAGCCGGCCCGCCGGCATGTTTCGGGACTGCAGAAGTTGGCCGTCGCTGCACTTGTTCTCATCTCATCTCTATCGCTCATCTGGCTCGGCGGTCGTCCCAGCACACAAGACGAGCCAACTCAGCCAAAACCTCCAATTGTCGCCGACGCCGAGCCATTCCGCCCCGTGCCGATTGAGATTGCTCCCGAAGCTCCAGCACCCGTACAGGCGGCGCAGGCAGGAGATCCTGCGCCATCTACGCCGCCTCCGGCGCCAGCTGATCCGCCGCCGGAGGAAACACCAATTTTCGCCTACAGTGGCAGCAGTCAAATGCCCAACGACGGTCAGCGGAGCGAAGACAACCATAGGGATGCTCCCGCAACCTCGGATGAGATTTCAGACGCTGGCGATCTGTCGGGGCGATTGAAGCCAGATATACAGGAGGCGAGCCGGGCTACACTTTTGCCGCACCCTGATCTCGTGATTACTCAAGGAACGATAATTCCCTGCATTTTGCAAACGGCAGTCGACACAAACTTACCGGGTTATGTGAAGTGCGTCTTACCTAAAGACGTCCGCGGCGCCACCAACAACGTGGTGCTTTTGGATCGCGGGACGACCGTGATTGGCGAGATCCAGCGTGGTCTCCAACAGGGGGATGCGCGTGTCTTCGTGCTGTGGACGCGCATCGAAACGCCTGACCATGCCCTCGTTTCGCTAGCATCGCCGGGCGCTGACGAGCTCGGCCGCTCCGGAATGCCTGGCACGGTGGATAATCACTTCTGGCAGCGCTTTGGCGGAGCAATGCTCATGAGCGTCATTCAAGGCGCGTTTCAGGCCGCCGGTCAAAACGCTGGCAGCTCAGGTGGAGGAAGCGGCATCAACAGCTTCCAGAGCAACGCCGGACAAGCCGTTGACACGACCCTTAGAGCAACGATCAACGTTCCGCCAACTCTAAAGAAAAACCAGGGAGATGCTGTATCCATCTTTGTGGCTCGGGACCTCGATTTCTCGGATGTATACGATCTTAGAGCGACCGCCGTGGCGCCAGCCCCCCAACATCGCGAACGCCGGAGAGACAACAATGCGACCGGAGGCTGACCCTCAATTGCGTTTGCTTCTCAACCCTGTTTTGAAATGGCTTGAGGAGCCAAGGACCGAAGAGGTCGCTATCAACCGGCCTGGGGAAGCCTTTGTCCGACAGGCCGGCGTTTTCACGAAACATCCGCTACCGCTATCTTATGACGATCTGGAGGACATCGCGATCCTCGCTGGAGCGCTGCGCAAGCAAGATGTCGGACCGCAAAGCCCCCTCTGTGCGACTGAGCTGCCGAACGGAGAGCGGCTGCAGATCTGTTTGCCGCCCGCTGTTCCCTCAGGAACAATAAGCCTGACGATACGGCGTCCCTCAAGTCGTGTGACCGAACTCAAGGAAGTTTCCTCTCGCTACGAATACTCGCGTTGGAATCAATGGCGGTCACGAAAGGAGCGTCAAGAGCGGCAGGACGAAACGATTCTTCAGCACTACGACAATGGTGACTTGGAGCAATTTTTGCGAGCGTGCGTTTGCGGGCGGCTCACGATGCTGCTTTGCGGACCTACTGGAAGCGGCAAAACGACAATGAGCAAGACTTTGATCAACGCTATACCCCCGCAAGAGAGACTGATAAGTATCGAGGACACGCTCGAACTTGCAATCCCGCACGAGAACCATGTCCGGTTACTCTATCCGAAGGACCGAGCAGGCGTAGGTGCGGTGACAGCCGAGCAACTGTTGCAAGCCAGCTTGCGCATGCGCCCTGATCGAATATTGCTTGGCGAGATGCGCGATGATGCTGCTTGGGCCTACCTTAGCGAAGTCGTCTCCGGCCATGCGGGATCAATATCAACGATTCATGGGGCGGATCCGGTCCAAGGCTTTAAAAAGCTCTTTTCACTCGTCAAGAGCAGCCCGCAAGGAGCTGCTGTGGAAGACCACACGCTTCTTGACCTGCTGTCGGCTGCCATTGACGTCATTGTGCCGTTCCGTACCCAAGGCGACGTGTATGAGGTGGGGGAGGTGTGGCTCGCCGCCGATGTCCGGCGACGCGGAGAGACAGTAGCCGACCTTCTTAACAAGCACTAAGGCTAGAGCACGTCGGGGATCGGTAAGTCGTTTGTGATACGATGGCGTAATTTGTTCAGATTGAACGTCCACTTTGATTTGAGGGAGGTGGATAATGGGAGGAGGACTGGGCGTAGACCTTCGGTCACAAGTCTGAAGTCTTCGGGCGCCCTGTCGGCGCGGCAAGTCGCGGCACGATTCGACTGGGTGTATCGAGCGCGTCCGCTGAATTGCGCGGGCGACGCTCACCGAGCTGGTGCCGATGCCTGCTTCAAAAGCGGCATCGACACCCGGCAGGTCGTACCCTTGATTTACGTAGCCGCGCTCAATGAAGGTCTTCAAAGCCGCCGAACGTGGTTCGGAATGACCGGTGGTAATCGGGAAGTGCCATATAGGGAATCCTCCTGGTATTGCCTCCAGGGGGTCCTCTCAATGAACAAAGCCGCAACCTGCCCTTGCGACCTCAGCTGGAGTTTGCGACGCAACCCATAGGAGGATCGATGCGCAGAGAAATCGCAGGCAGAGTCGGTGGCATTGTGGGCTGGCCGACCGACGGTTTCAGCCCGTCAACAGGTCTTCACGTGTTCCATCCCCGACTATTGCAGGCGTGCGGCTTGCATGCTCCCGCGATCACCCATCGGAAAGAGCGTTACGAACACTACGAAGAGTTGCGCGACTTCCGCTGTCGCCCCGGTCTTACAGCGGACGGTGACCTGTCCGACCTTGATAGGACGTGAAATGCGAACGCTGCTCATTGATCATCATGTGGATCTTACGCGCGCTGTGCGAGTTGCGCTCGGGGATAGCGGTTTTGCCGTTGATGTAGTTGGCAACCTGGAACAGGCGTCGAGGGCATTTTGTTGCGCAACCTATGAAATTCTCCTGCTGGAGTTGGCTCTGCCAGATGGCGATGGCTTGGGCTGGCTGAGACAGCTAAGGAGCAACGGGCATTCAGTTCCAACCCTCATTATGAGTAGCATCAACGATCTCGAGAAGCGGATTGCAATTTTCAACGGTGGCGCGGACGACTTTCTGCTCAAGCCCGTCTCTTTCGATGAGCTCATCGCCAGAATGAGAGCCATTCTGCGCCGGTCGACACAGGTGACCGACCCCATCGTTGTATTTGGCAATCTCAATTTCGATCCGATCGGCCGACAGGTTTCCGTCTCGGGTCATCCTCTGAAGATCGCACGCCGCGAACTATGTATTTTAGAGCATCTGCTTATCCGTGCAGGCCGCATCGTGCCTCGTGCGCAGTTGGAAGATCACCTCTATTCGTTCAACGACGAGGTATCTGCCAACGCGCTTGAAGTCGGAATCTATCGCTTACGTGGACACCTGAGTAGGTCAGGTGCAACGCCACGTATCACGACCATGCGCGGCATTGGTTACATTCTTGAATTGACTGAGGCGGCATCCGCATAGTTGGTCTAAATTGAAAGAACAGACTGCCTGCCCGTCGTCAGGTTGAGCTTGTGGCCATAATGGACACCGCGGCCGCCCTTGACGATGGTGTCGGCATGCGGTTCGAACGGCTCTGTCGCAAACCTTTTTGTAAGCGAGCATGGCAAGAAAAACGCCTCAGCTGTGGAGGAGCACGTGATGTTCAAGGGCCGCCATTTCGACCAGTCGGTGAACCTGCTGTGCGTGCGCTGGTACCTGGCCTACACTCTGAGCCTGCGCGATCTGGAAGAGATGATGGCCTAACGCGTTGGAGGTCGACCACTCCACTGTGCATCGCTGGGTCGCCCACTTCTCGCCGCAGCTGCTGGAGCGCTTCAACCGGCGCAAGCGTGTGGTCGGCAGCAAGTGGCATTGGACGAGACGTACATCAAGGTCCGCGGCGGTATCTCTACCGCGCTATCGACATCCTCGGCGATACGGTCGAGTTCTTCTTTAGCGAAAACCGTAACCAGGTGGCGGCCCAACGCTTCCTCCGCAAGGCGCTGACGCGCCATGGCCGGCCGGAGCGCATCGTCATCGACGGCAGCCAGACCAATTACGAAGCAATCCTTTCCTGCGACGCTGAAAGCCGGCTGCGGCAGCGATCGCGGCGACCGCTGAAGCCGATCCGCTCCACAATAGCCGGCATCTAAACAATCGGATCGAACAGGATCACCGGCGTATCAAGCCGCATTCGATCCATGCTCGGGTTCAAGTCGCATGCGAACGACGTGGTTATCCTCTCCAGCATCAAGATGATCCACATGATGGGCAAGCGACAGGCGAGGTATGCCTACAAGTCTGTCGATCGCTGTTGCGATATCCTCGCTGGCTGACGGACAGGCCAAAATGGCCGTTCACAACCCCATTTCAGGTTTGCGACAGAGCCTTTTGTCGGCGTTGCCGGCTTCGAGGGGCCGGTGCGCGCCGAGCGGATCAAGATCACCCCCGGCCACCTTGGTGCGGCCACTCGCCGAGTACGAAGCGGCGGCCGGAGGGAGCTGGTGATGACGACCCTAGATCATGACCTGCTGATCGCAATCCTGGATCGGCTGAAGTTGACGGCGATCCGCGACCAGCTCGACACGCTCATGTCGAGCAAGATCGCGCAGTTCCCGTTTGTCCGCGACGCTGCTGGAGCCCGGTTGCAAGGGCTGCCACAGATGGCCTGAACCTGAATCCGCCTTTCTTGAGGCGTTGCGACTATCATCGCGGCGACACGCAGCTCTTGATTTGTGTGCGAAATCCTCAGCAGATCCATCGGGCTGAGCCGCTCAGCAATATCAACGAGAATGTCCAGCGGCAGATCAAGGATACTCAGAGGAGGAAACGCTCTTGAGGCTCAGAGCGCGTCTGCTCCACTATAGATCAGGATGATTCACCGGGTCCTTCAACGCCAGCCGCCAGGTTCCGATGAGAGAATTGTCCCTGATATCACGCTCGATGGAGTTAAATGCCGAGATGGGCGCCTTGCCACGCTCCTCAATACCCCTCATGATTCACCGCCTATAGCTACCAACTGAATGAATCATCGTGATTGTCGCGCAGCGGAATCCTCAAGGATCGGGCAGTTCGTAGGGGGCGCCGGTTTGACCAGGTTGAGCCCGCGAATTGCTCGATCGGACAAGATCCTAATTCTCGACCATGCGGTGAGGCTCGAACGAGATCCTCGGGACGCACTCCAAGGTTTCGATCATATTCGGCACACAAGGAAAGGGCGGCATTGCTGCCGCCCTGTCCGCTGTAAGTTGATAGGGGCTGGATTAAAAATCCATACCGCCCATCCCGCCCATGCCGCCGCCGCCCATGCCGCCAGGCATGCCGCCGCCAGCCGACTCCTTCTTGGGAGCCTCCGCGATCATGGCTTCGGTGGTGACGAGCAGGCCGGCGACCGAGGCCGCGTCCTGGAGAGCGGTGCGAACGACCTTGACCGGGTCGACGATGCCCATGGCGATCATGTCGCCATACTCGCCGGTCTGGGCGTTGTAGCCGTAGGTCGCACCCTTGTTGTCAAGGATCTTGCCGGCAACGATCGAAGCTTCAGCACCTGCGTTCGAAGCGATCTGACGGGCCGGAGCCTGCAGTGCACGACGAACGATGTTGATGCC
>NZ_JAMYOJ010000038.1:0-23958 GCF_040319795.1 Mesorhizobium sp. M0862 | reverse complement strand
TACGCGCTCGAGGAATTTTAGTGCGGTCTCCCTGGCCTCGGCCTCGGACATACCCTTAATCCACATCGGGGCTGCCATGCAGTTCATCAGCACCGCCATATGCGGGAAGAGATTAAAGTGCTGGAACACCATGCCAACGTTCTTACGAACTTCGGCTAGGTCACGCATCTTGTTGTGCAACCTGATCCCGTTGACATTGATCGGCCGCCAAGGCACACCGTCGGGCCCTACATAATGTTTCATGGATGTTCCTCTCTTGGTGCCGATCGCTCGGACTCTGTTTCAACACCGCCATTCTGAGGGATAGCCACCAACCTGGCCATGCTTGTGAAGGACGGCCCATTCCGGCACCTAGTCCATCAATGTATGGCGTCGATCACCTATTGCCCAGCGTCACCTCCGCAGGCGGGTGAGAGTCTTCAGTCTGTTCCCGTCCACTAGGGGTCGGAAATGGTGTGATCGACCAACTAACCAAGTCGACGGCTCGCTCAAGTATCGCCGCGACCGAAGCACGGTTGGGTGAAGCAGCGATGATATGTCCGATGCGGTCTCGATGATCGCCTTTTCTTACGATCGGCGTCGTGGCTTTTGCATACAACTCGACCTCGGCGACGCCCGGCAAAGCAGCCGCCTGACTGTCACCACGGATCCAATCCAGGGTGCCGTCGCGATCTGCGATCAGGAACCGCGCGCCCGCAGCATGCGAACGCCTTTTGCGTAAATCCGGTTCGTCGCCGACGACAAGCTTGATGTGCTCAGTGACGAGGTCGACACCGTAAGCCAGCTGAACCAATTGCGGATTGGCCCCACCCCCAATACGCGGATTGACTTCAATGACGACTGGCCCACGGTTCGTCCACCGGGATTCCACGAAGGATGGCCCCCAGCCAAGGCCGAGAGCTTGCAAACAGCTCAGCGAAATATCGGCGATGCGTTTATACTCCTCGTCAGTCAGCGGGGCTGGATGCGTGTACTCACGAAAGATGAAATTCGGAGGGGGGCCGAATTCAGCGGCCTCGATCCCAATGACTTCATTCCCCATTATATCAGCGCTATAGTGCTGTCCTTGTATGAACTCTTCGACCAATATCTGTGGCGAAGATGGACATGCATGCTTTTCGCCCAACAGATAGGCCGCATGTTCGGCTAACTCATCGACGTTGCCGCACAATCGGACTCCAATGCTGCCGCTGCCTTGAAGTGGCTTAAGAACCACCGGCAGCCCGATTTGCGCGGCAGCGCTTTCAACCTCCGCCGCATTCGCTGCCAAGCGATAAGCAGGCATGGGAAGGCCGGCATTCGCGAGGAGCTGACGTTGAGTAAATTTATTGCAGCACCGTTGAACCGATGCGGGGTTCGGTCCCGGAAGATCGAAATGTCGGCAGAGCTTGCCAACTGTTGCATATGTGGACTCGTCGTCGCCCGAAAAGCCGGTAATACCAGCAATGTCATACATCGCACGTAGCCGCGAACATTCGCGGATCAGTGCCTCGGGATCGTCGGTATCAATACGGATTGCCTCGATAGTTTCCGCCGCGAGATAGTCGTGCCGAGATGGGTCAGACGACAGGGTAATTGGATGAAGACCAAGACGCTTGGCTGCTTTCATGTATAGAAGACCAATACGACTGTGGCCTTCAACCAGGATGAGCGCTCTTCTTGTCACTGGCTGTTGACCCTCCATTGCGTGCTATCCGGCGGTCTGAACGTAAAAAGGAGTCGGATACCTATGTCTACCCCAGCCGCTGACCTGCGGGTGAAGGTATCATTGTCGGGGATTCGCGGTTGCAAAGATTCTGTAAATCTATTTGAAGGATCTGTTTTCGCTGAAGGCGACGTTCGTAGTGATGATGACGCTTGGTGCGCTCGTTGGCCTGCCCAGCAGATGGAAGAGTAATGTGCCACGTGAATGGCAGTAGCGGAGCTAGTCAAGGATCACGAGATCGGAGTGGACGAGGCGATTGGCGATCTGACCTGAGCGACCCTGGACCTTCTCCTGTTCAAGGCCATCGGCCAGCCCATACGTTCTCGAGGCGAAGGCGGTCGTCCTCCCCCTAAGCTGAGATCGGACGTTGCTCCGGATTGGCCGAAGCGGGACTGTCGGTGGTTTCGTGTCACGGCGGGCATAGTGGGAAGAACGGAGAATGATTCCCAATGGCCCGACGCAAAGAACCGAGGATCCCTGATGCGATTGTCGACCAACTCCTGGCCGGCGCCGATCCGAAGACGATCTTCGACCCCAAAGGTTTGAAGAAGGCGTTCGCCGAGCGGGCTCTCAACGCCGAGATGGATCACGATCTCGATGGGAATGAAAATAAAGAGGCCAGCGACCGCCGCAACGGCTACGACAAGAAGACGATTCCGACCGACATTGGCGCTTTCGAGCTGGCGATCCCGCGATCGGGAAGCAAGCTGCGACCCGCAACTGATCGCCAAGTACCAACGCCGCTTTGCCGGCTTCGACGACAAGGTTACTTCGATGTATGCGTGTGGCATGAGTATCCGCGAGATCGTCGGCCATCTGCGGGAATTATAAGGCACAGACGTGTCGCCGGACCTGATCTCGACGGTGGTTGACGCTTGGCAGGGCCGCTGGACCCCGTTTACCCGTTGGTGTTCTTCGATGCACCGCGGGTGATCAACGAACTGAAGAACTGCGGTGTCGAAGGCATCCTGCTGGCGGTCGTCGACGGCCTCAAGGGCTTCCCGGAGGCCATCGCCGAAGTCTCCCGCAGCCACCGTCCAATCGTGCATTGTTCATCTGCTCAGATACAGCCTCGAGTTCGTGTCCAACAAGGACCGCAAGCCGGTCGCCGCCGCTCAAGGCATCTACCGGACCATTGACGCGACCGCCGCCGAAGAGGCTCTGGCCGCCTTCGAGGGCGGCTTCTGGGGCAAGACATCGGCCAGAGCTGGCGCCGGGCATGGAATGAGGTTGTGCCGCTCTATGCCTTCCCTACGACGTGCGCCGAATTATACACCACAAATTCCATTGAAGCCCTGAAGCCAAGCTGTTCCGACCCATTCACTTCCATAGCGACGGGGCCGCGGCGAAGCTGCTCCTCCTGGTCTTGAACCGAACCGAAAAAGAGTGGAGGATGCCGCCCCGTGAATGGACGATGGCCAGTTCGCTATCCTGTTCGGCGAGCGCTCCCGCCGGGCAATGGCTGGATAAATGTCAACCCGCCCGCCCTGACAGGAAATCTCTGATAGTCCCGCCGAAGCCGAGCCCCAGCTTAGAGTCCTCTCTGATTGGGGGCGTTGTGATCAAGCTGGTCCTGCACTTTCCTCGACCATCCCGCGGATCACTCGCTTCTCTTCAGAAGGTTATGGCCGTCGCGGCCGATGAGTTCACGACCTGCTCGGCATGCCAGTTCTCGAGCCGGCCGACAGCCGATCCGCAAAGCACCACCGCGACCGCTACGGGGACCTCACGGGCGTTTCCCCAGGCAATGCCCGGCGTGCCATCTAAAGCGTGTCGCGATTTAAAGGATTCAGGATTGATCGGGATAGGGGGACGCCTCGCGGCGCCGCCCCTCCCACACCACCGGGCATACGGATCACGTACCACGGCGGTTCGATCGGATTAAGCTTGGGCAGAGACATGGAGGCGAGGGAGACCGAGAGACTCGAAGTAATGGTTGCGCAGGGCCTGTTGGACCGCCGGGTGTCCTGACATGCGCCAGAACCCCGTTGGTGAACCGGCGGCAACCGCAGCTCGGAACTTTGGCACGCCACGACGGCGCAGCTCCTTGTAGCGGTTGTGCCCGTTCCCCCATTGCCGCCAAAGATACATGCGTAGTCTCCGGCGGATCCACGCTTCCAGGTGTGTGAGCACTCGAGGCGTCTGGCAGAAGCCGAAGTAGCCGCGCCAACCGACGAGGTATGGCTTCAGCTCCTTGATCAGCTGCGGCAGACTGATGCCCCGGGTCCGGCGTGTCATGTCCCAGATCCGCGTCTTGAATTTGGCGAGGGCCTTTGGCGCGATGCGCCGCTCGCTCCCGTCATTTGAGATGCTGAACCCAAGGAACTTCCGCTCCTCCGGCCGCGCCACCGCGCTCTTCGCCTCGTTGACCTTCAGCCGCAGCTTCTTGGTCAGGAACCGGCCGACCGAGGCCATGACCCGTTCGCCGGCGCGGCGACTGCGAACATAGATGTTGCAGTCGTCGGCGTAGCGGCAGAAGCGGAGACCACGTCGGGCCAGCTCCCTGTCGAGGTCGTCGAGCAGGAGGTTGCTTAGGAGGGGCGAGAGCGGGCCGCCTTGCGGGGTCCCCTCGTCCACCGGACGGACCAGGCCGTCCTCCATCACCCCTGCATTGAGGAATGCACGGATGAGTTTGAGCGCCCGCTTATCGGACACCCTGGCGGCAACGCGCGCCATCAGGCTATCATGATTGACCCGGTCGAAAAATCTTTCGAGGTCGAGGTCAACCACGTAGCTGTAACCCTCGGCAATGTAGCATTGCGCTTGGGCTACTGCCTGATGAGCGGAGCGTCCCGGGCGGAAGCCGTAGCTGTGCTCCGAGAACGTCGGGTCCCACTGCTCTTGGAGGACCTGCAGCAGGGCTTGCTGGATCAGTCTGTCGACGACGCAAGGCACGCCGAGTTTTCTGACCCCACCCTCCGGCTTGGGGATTTCGACCCGCTTGACCGGCTGCGACTGATAGGTTCCCTCGAGCAATCGAGACCGAATGCTTGGCCAGTGCTCACGCAGGTAGCCCTTGGCGTCGTCGATGGTCATCCCATCCACGCCTGGACCGCCCTTGTTGCTTCGAACGCGTTTCCACGCTGTTTCCAGATTCCCTCGGCTACATACCGTCTCCATTAGCTGTTCTGTCCAAGCCGGGCTTTCGGGTGCCGACTTCGCCACGAGTGGTTCGGCCCCTTGGTAACCGCTGACAGGGGCTTCACCCCGGTCCCTCGGTTCCAGGGCCAGTGAATACTGGGTCTCCTGCCGCTTTCCACTCATGAGTTGCCAGTCCTACTTGCCACTTCCAATCGTTCGGGCCTTCGGTCATCGTTTCCGGCTCGGCCTATCCGTTTGCTCCGCCTTTCGGCCTTGGAGTGCCTCACTAGCCTTGCCGACTGCATCACCTACTACGCCCTCTGCTGACTCCTGCATCACGGTCAGGTCACCTTGCGGTTCCCTCAGTTCCGAAGTCGGAACATGACACAGGCCTCCCCAGGTAAGTTCAATCGCCTTCCCCGCGCACCTGCCGGATCTACAGCCCTGCCCCTTGATGGATATGGACTTCGCGACACGTTGCCCGCTCGTCCGGCCAGGGATGCCTCATATCCGGTTTCTGTTCGTCAGGTCGCGGTTTTGCTCCACGCTTCCTTCAGACACCACCTCGCGGTAATGCCCTTGCGCTTTGCTAAGCCTTCACCTCCATCAGGTTGGCTAGGGGACTTTCACCCCCAAGCGGTTGAACATGCTGGGCACACAACGAAGCCGCTGACGCGGCATTTGGTGCGAGGGTTTGCGGATAAGGCTTCTGTTTTGAAGGATTGCGGCTGTTGAAGCGCAATCTTGAAGAACAGGAGATGAGAGATGGCCGAGTTGAGCCCTCTGCGCCGTCGCATGATCGAGGACATGACGGTCCGCAATCTGTCGCCGGCAACGCAGCGATCCTACATTCACGCGGTGGCGAAGTTTTCGCGGTATTTTGGCCGCTCGCCCGCGCGGCTTGGTCTGGAGGACGTCCGCGCCTTCCAGGTGCATCTGGTGGCGAGCGGGATATCGTGGCCGGCGCTGAACCAGACGGTGTGCGCGTTGCGATTCTTCTACGGCGTGAGCTTGGCCATGCCGATATCCCGGAACGGATCGCCTATGCCCGTGCGCCTCGCACGCTGCCGGTGGTTCTGAGCGCCGACGAGGTTGTGCGGTTTCTGGAGGCGGTGCCAAGCCTGAAGACGCGCACGGCATTGACCACGGCCTATGCGGGGGGCCTTCGCGCCTCCGAGACCGTCGACCTGAAGGTCGGCGACATCGACAGCGAGCGCGGCGTCATACTCGTTCGTCACGGCAAGGGCGGCAAGGACCGCTACGTGATGCTGTCGGCACAACTGCTTCGCATTCTGCGCGTCTATTGGCGGCTGGCAAAGCCGAAGGATTGGTTGTTTCCCGGCCGTGACGCAACCGCGTCGATCGATGTGCAGATTCTATATTCGGCCTGCCGCTCGGCACGGACTGCCGGCGGTATCGACAAGCGCGTGACGGTTCATACATTGCGGCACAGCTTTGCCACGCATTTGCTGGAGAACGGCACCGACATCGGATTATCCAGGTCCTGCTCGGCCACAACAATCCGTCGAGCACGGCGCGTTACACGAAGGTCTCCAACGGTCTCATCCGCCGCACGCAGAGCCCACTCGACCGACTCATCCTTGATCGTGGTTCAGGACACGCGCTGGAGGTTGCCGCCGGACTGAGCCGGCCGCGCCATGTCGGCGAAGTTGGAGGTGGCGGATATCTTCCGCCGCTACGGCGAGCAATATCGGCGGGTCAATGACGGCCATCTCGGACGCGTCGAGCGCCGCACGATGAGCGCGATCGAGTTTTGCCGAACGGCCGAACTCGGTGGCCATGTTGAAGGATGCCGGTCCTGCGGGGCGATCCGCATCGCTTACAACTCCTGTCGCAACCGGCATTGCCCGAAGTGCCAGGGACAGGCCTGTCGTGAATGGCTCGCAGCTCGACAGAACGAACTCCTGCCGGCTCCCTATTTCCATGTCGTCTTCACGCTGCCGGCGCAGATCACCGCAATCGCCTTCCAGAACAAGGCTACGGTCTACGCCATCCTGTTCAAGGCCGCCGCCGAGACGCTGCGCACCATCGCCGCCGATCCGAGACATCTCGGGGCAGAGATCGGTCTCGGTGCTCCACAGTTGGGGTCATAACCTGCACTATCATCCCCACATCCATTGCATCGTGCCGGGCGGCGGCATCTCGCTTGATAGAACGCGTTGGGTCGCCTGCCGGCGAGGCTTCTTCCTGCCCGTGCGGGTAATGTCGCGCCTGTTCGCCGGCTGTTCCTGGGCGAACTGCAGACGGCGTTTAACACCGGCAAGCTGAGCTTCTTCGGCGATCTCGCCCATCTGGCGGCACCCACGTTCAACCGCAAGCTTGCAGAAGTCCGCCGCCTCGAATGGGTCGTCTACGCCAAGCCGCCGTTCGGCGGGCCAAAGCAGGTGCTGGCCTATCTCGGTCGCTATACACACCGCATCGCCATCGCAAACTCACGGCTCGTCAGCATGGCCGGCGGCAAGGTCGTGTTCCGCTGGAGAGACTATCGGCATGACGGCAAGGCAAAGCTCATGGCGCTCGACGCCCACGAGTTCATCCGCCGGTTCCTGCTGCACACGTTGCCGGACTGCTTCCATCGCATCCGCCACTACGGCTTTCTCGCCAACGGCCATCGTGCCGCAAAGCTCGACCTATGTCGCGGGCTGCTTGACGCTCCCCTGCAGGAGAGTGTCGCAAAGGGTGTCGAATGGGACACCGCCATCGCCCTCTCGACAACTCACCGCTGCTCCTGTTGCGGAGGGCAAATGATCACGCTGGCATCTGGCGATATGGACAAGCGCCTCCTCGCCCGTTCTGGCGTGACACATCATGATCGCGCCGAGTGCGTCAGGAACAGGGAAGTCCAGCACCGGACGTCATGCGTGCCGGCAGCTCCCTGTCGACCAGCACCATGCAACGCGACTGACTGGATCGTTCAGCGGCCACCTTGGCGGCAACATCAGGCTGAACCATCGGCATAACGCCCTCGCAAGCGCCGTCGAGGAACCTTCCGCTGCCGGGAACCATGGCGTTCGGCAGCCAACCTTCAAGCCGTTCGACCTGTCGGTTCCGACACAATCCCCATAGCGCCATACCATCCCGCGGCGTCGTTCAATCCGGCTTGCAATGAGGTCCGACGCAGAGCCCGCGCGCCCGTGTTGTGCATGCGGACCTCACAGAAGCCTCCAGATTCCCCTTGATTTGAGTTCGTGATTCATTGCGGTTGAAAGGAGACCGCGATGGGCAAGCCGCTACCGCTTGAGTTGCGTCGGCGTGTTGTTGCGTATGTCGATGAGGGAATGGTCACCGCGAGGCAGCGCGCCATTTCCGCGTTTCGCCTCGCTTTGTGAACAATCTGATCAACCTGCGGCGGCAGACCGGTTCGCTCGAAGCGCGCCGGCAGGGCCATGTGGGTGGCGGCAAGCTTGAGCCGCATGCCGAGTTTGTGCGTTTGCGGTTGGCCGAGACCGGCGAACTGACGCTGGATGAGCTTTGCGTCGAACTGAAGGTGCGTGGTGTGAGCGTGCACCGCTCCAATGTCGGGCGCCTGCTCCATCGCCTTGGGCTCAGTCAAAAAAAACTCTACTGGCCAGCGAGCAGCAGCGGGCCGACGTGCGCCAGGCACGTGAGCTGTGGACCGGGCGGCGAAAGCGCTTCTTCAACAAGGCTTTGGCGCGGCTGATCTTCATCGATGAGACGTCGACCAACACCAAACTCACCAAACGCACCGGCTGGGCGCCGAAGGACGAGCGCTTCAGGACCCATGCGCCCTTCGGCAAATGGCAGACGCAGACCTTCATCGCCGGGCTACGATGCCACGGTCTTGTCGCGCCGTGGATCGTCAACGCGCCGATGAATGGCGCCATCTTCGAACGCTACGTCGAAACGCAGCTCGCTCCCGAACTGTCGCCCGGCGATGTCTTCATTCTCGACAATGTCGGCTTCCACAAGAATGAGCGCGGCGCACAACTGGTTCGCCAAAGGGGGCGCTTGGCTCCTGTTCCTGCCGCCATACTCGCCCGATCTCAATCCGTGTATGGATGGCTCCTGCGGGTCAAGGGTATCGGATCGGGTTTGGTGAACAGGTCGGTTGCGGCCATGTATACGGCGTCTGAATGTGCAACGGGATCGCTGCGCGCCCTGATGAATATCCGCTTGGAGAACAGGTCCCACTCAATCGAGCGCGCTCGAGGCGCTTCGGATTGATCGGGGTGTCCTGGTTCTTCGTCTCCGTTTGTTCGCCATCACCTCACTTTGCCCTGACCATTCCGAGAGCCTGTCAGGCTGCCTGCGGCTCGTAACGCGATCCGTCCCTCAGGACGGCGAATATTGTTCGTGCCATGCGATGCGCCAAAGCGACGGCGACTATCTTCGTCTTCTTTCGCATCAGCATACCCGATAGCCAGTCCGAGGTCGGTTCGCGCTTGAGTCTGCATCTGAGCATGATCTGCGCCATGGCGCCCAGATACAGCAAGCGTCGGATATAACGGTTGCCCATCTTCGAGATCCGGCCCACCCTCTGCTTGCCTCCGGTGGAGTGCGGCTTGGGAGTGAGGCCGAGCCAGGCGGCATAGTCCCTTGCGCTGCCGAAATTGTCGACATCCGGCGTCGTCGCCGCGATGATCGTCGCTGACAGCATCCCCATACCTGGGATTGTGGCTAGACGCTGGCTTGTCTCGCTTTGCGCGTAGGTCTCTTCGAGTTCGTCGGTCAGCCGCTCGATCCGCTTGTCCGTCTCGGCCAACTGATCGAAGAGCAGACTCACAGGCATCCGAGCTACTTCCGGCAGTTGATCCAGTTGATCCTTCAGTCGATTGACGTTCTGCGCGCCCTTCGCCGCGATGACGCCGAACTCCGTCATGTGGGCTCGGATCGCGTTGCCGATCTGCGTGCGCTGGCGAACCAGAAAGTCTCGCGTGCGGTGAAGAACCGGAACCGACGAGCAGGCTTCGCTCTTGATGGCGACAAACCGCATGGAGGGGCGTGTCACGGCTTCACAGATGGCGGCCGCATCCGCAGCATCCGTCTTCCCGCGCTTCACGTAAGGCTTCACATAGGAGGGCGGCATCAGCCGGACGTCGTGCCCCATCTCGAGAAGCCTGCGCCCCCAATCGTGAGAACCTGCGCAAGCCTCCATGCCGATCAGGCATTGTGGACGCTTCTGGAAAAACACCAGCAACTGGCTGCGGCGAAGCTGACGGCGTACGAGAACCCGACCGTTCCCGTCGACACCATGGATCTGGAAGACACTCTTTGCGAGGTCGATGCCAACTGTGGCAAGTTCTGACATGGATGGCTCCTTTGCTCGGGACGACAACATCCCAACTATGGCGCAATGCGACGCCGGGAGCAGGAGCCATCCACACCATCAATCGAGATGGCCTACTCAAAACTCAAGGCGCGGCTGCGAAAGAAGGCGGCC
This sequence comes from Mesorhizobium sp. M0862, assembly GCF_040319795.1. Lineage (NCBI taxonomy): Bacteria > Pseudomonadati > Pseudomonadota > Alphaproteobacteria > Hyphomicrobiales > Phyllobacteriaceae > Mesorhizobium > Mesorhizobium sp. M0862. Next base: position 13,750 of record NZ_JAMYOJ010000038.1, on the reverse strand, counting down.
AGAACCTTCGACGCACTCTGCGAGGCTCTCCGCGATATCTGCCACCTGTTCGAGCCGACCGAATGCAGAAACTTCTTCAAAGCTGCCGGATATGAGGCCAATTAATCGCGACACGCTTTAGTACTACAGTTGCGGATCATTTGATTTTCTGATTCACTTCGACAGATTATGGAGGGAACCATGTCTGTCGCCTCGTGGTCAGGGTCGTTGTTGGCTTGGGAGCAGGAGCTCATAGCGCTGAAGGCGCGGGTTGGGCGAGTGCTTCCTCGTCGTGAGTTGCGGGAGACGGGCGCAGATTTCCTTGACGGCCTTCTTTCCGGCATTGAGCGCAAGACGGGCTGGCTGATGGCTGAGCAGTCCGGAGCGGAGCGGCCCTATCGGATGCAGTCGCTGTTGGGGCGCAGCCACTGGGACGCTGATCGGCTGCGAGACGAGGTTCGCGATTATGTGGTGGAGGCGTTGGGCGATGAGGATGGCGTCCTGATCGTCGACGAGACGGGATTTGTGAAGAAGGGCGATCGTTCCGCCGGTGTCGCGCGTCAGTACTCGGGAACGGCGGGGCGGATCGAGAACAGCCAGATCGGCGTGTTCTTGGCTTACGCGAGCCGCTACGGCCAAGCGCTGGTCGATCGTCGCCTTTATCTGCCGGAGAGCTGGACAAAGGATCGGGCGCGATGTGCCAGGGCATCGATCCCGGAGACGGTCGAGTTTGCGACCAAGCCAAAGATGGCGCGCGCCATGGTCGAGGCGGCGCTCGATGCCGGCGTCCCGTGCGCTTACGTTCTGGGCGACGCTGTCTACGGGGCGGACAGCAGCCTTCGCCGGATGCTGGAAGCTCGCGAGCAGCCCTATGTCTTGGCGGTTCGAGGCGCTCACTTCATGCGCCGTGGCGGGGATCGTCTGTTTGAGGAAACCTCGCCCGAGGAACTGGCCAGCGAGTTCGAGCCCGACGACTGGGTCTGTCATGCGGCAGGTGAAGGCGCCAAAGGGCCTCGGCTCTACGACTGGGCACGCATCCGCCGTCCTTGGACGTCAAAAGGCGGCTTCGAGCATTGGCTTCTCGTCCGCCGCAAGCGATCGACATCCGGAGAAAAAGCCTATTACCTGGTCTTCGCCCCGCCCGGTTCCTCCTTGGCCGAATTGGCGGCAGTGGCCGGCTTGCGCTGGGCGATCGAGGAGTGCTTTGAGCGCGCCAAGGATGATCTCGGACTTGATCATTGCGAGGCTCGATCCTGGCACGGATGGCATCGCCATATGAGCCTGTGCATGGCCGCCCTGGCATTCCTCTCGAAGCTATCGGCTGATCTTCGCCGCAGCGCATGGAGCAAACCGAACGAAACGAGTCCAAACGAGCCAATCGCCGCCTGATCCGGATGGCTGCGCTCGTCCCGAGCGTCCCCGAGATCCGCTATCTCCTCGCCCGGATCCTCATCTTCCCACCGACACAAAAGCCCTTCATCATCGCCTGGTCGCTATGGCGACGACAACATCAGGCTGCGGCCACCATCTGTCACTACAAACGACATCGGCATCCGCAACTGTAGTATTAGATAATCATTGTCGAAATATTCGACGGCGGTCACCGGACGCCCGCCACACCAGGACGCGTCATGGTTGAGCGTTGGAATCCCGAGTGGCCCGAAAAAGCAGAGGCGTAGCCTTCCTTGGCGACAGCATCGCGCCGGCCTACTTGGGGCGGTCCTGCAAAAGTGTGCGCTATCCTCTGGCAACCCCTCCCAGGCAGGGCGCGGCGCCCTGCCTGGAAGACGCAGTTGTTCTACAAGGTCACGAAGTCCGGCTGCCGTGCCGACGAGGCTCAAGACCGTCGAAAGGTTGGAGAAGTTCCTCGTCCTCATCACGGTGGTCAGATGGCGCACATTCTTCGTCCCTATGTCGGCGCGCGCAAGTCAGACTGCGCCCGACATCGTTCTCACCCACCTTCGCCGAGATCATTGCGCTCGACTGGATTGACGCGTCCCGAACGCGGCCGCGCCTCCAATGGGCCGCGCTCGCCGCTTACCTACTGCAAGGGCGGTGCGGACGGCAGGAAACAACGGCTGATTTCCGGCGTTCAGTTCAGTCACCAAACGTCAGGACATGGTGACCACGATGTTGCCGACGTGCCGCTTTTCCAGGAATGCCTCCTGTGCCGCAGCGAGTTCCCGAAGTGGGAATTGCGCGGCAAGCAGTGGCCGAAGCAGGCCCCGCTCGATCAGGCGGATCAGGCGTGGGGCCGTGCCGGGAGGGACGATGGTCGCGCCGGTGAGTTGCAGGTCCTTGTAAATCAGCTGGCGCAGGTCAAAATCTACAAAGGGACCGGCGATCGCGCCCGAAGTGGAATAGCGCCCGCCGTGACGCAGGGCTTCAACCAGAAGTCTGAAAAGGCCGCCGCCAACCACGTCTAGTACGACATCCGCACTGCCGCCGCCGGCCGCGCGAATTGCTTCGGCCATATGGGGCGTTGCGCGGTCGATCACTGCTTGGGCGCCGAGCTCCTCGAGCAGGGCCGCCTTAGAACGCGAGGCGATCGCGATCACGCGAGCGCCGCGCAGCCGGCAAAGCTGTACTGCGGCCGATCCCACTCCGCCTGAGGCGCCTGCGATCACTGCGGTCTCGCCCGGCCTCAGGCCCGTGCGAGAGATCAGGTTGTCCGCCGTGGTGTAGGCGCAGGGAAAGGTGGCCAGCTCGACATCGGACAGCGGGCTGTCGATGCGGATCGCGTTGTCGGCGCGCACCGTTGTGTAATCGGCAAATCCGCCGTCGCATTCGGAGCCGAAATAGGCCGCGTTCTTGCTGTCAAACCAGTTCCCCGGGCCGAGAAGCCACGGATCAACAATAACCCTTTCGCCGATCCGGCCGGTGTCGACGCCGTCACCGACGGCCACGATGTGGCCCGCCACGTCGGCACCTTGGATGCGTGGAAACTGCAGCGCCGCGCCCACCCAGCCGCGGGCGTCGGCCACGGCGTGGGCGAAGCCGGCGCGGCCGCTTGAGGGGCTGATGCCGCCGCGAATGGCTTTGGAATACCAAGCGGTACGGGTGTTGATATCGGTGTTGTTGAGCCCGCAGGCTCCTACCTTTATCAACACCTCGCCGGCAGAAGGCTTGGGCACGGGCCAATCTTCGCGGTATTCCAGCTTATCAAGGCCGCCGTGACCCGTCAGGATCACTGCGCGCATTGAGGTCGGGTGGGTCACGTGTCTCTCCTCGGGATCACGAATAGATCGCAACGGCCTCACCCAGCACCTCGACGTCGGGTTCGACGCCGAGACCGGGGTCACTCGGCGGAGTTGCGAAGCCGTCGACGTTCCTGGCACCCTGGCCCGCAACCGGGTCGACGCAGAGATGATGATGGCAAAGCCAGCTCGCAAGCCTGTTTTCGGCTGGCGTGGAGGACGCCAGGTGGATGGCTGCCGTATCGGCCAATGCGGAGCCGCCAAGGTCCTCGATATGCATCTGCCACCCCACCGACACGCCGAAATCGCGGATCTGCCGAGCCTTGGTCAGTCCCCCCACCCGGTTCGGCTTCACCTTGACGCCTTCACAGGCACCGAGCTTCCAGGCTTCCAGATGGTCCTCGAAAGTGTGTAGGCATTCGTCGAGCATGATCGGCTGCCTCACTCTTCCCGCCACATGCGCGCATTGGGACAGAGTCTGGCAGGGCTGCTCGACCCAACCGCGCAGGCCTATATTATTCAAGACCCGGATCGCGACCGCCGGCTGCCAGGCGCGGTTGACATCGTAGGTGGCGGTCTCGTCGGGCTGCAGAGCGGCCTCGATAGCCTCTATCCTGGAGATGTCGCGCGCCGGGTCGCTGCCACCGACCTTTGCCGAATGGGTGCGGTAGCCCTGTGCATACGCCTCCCGGATGAGGGCGATCATCTCCTCATTAGAGGCGGTCGAGATCGACGAATTGAGCGCGACCGGATGGGCTTCTTCGCCACCAAACAGGCGCCACAGCGGCATGCCGCTCGCCCTGCCGAGAATGTCCCAGCAGGCCATGTCGATGGCTGACTTGACGTAGAGATGGCCGGGTAAGGCGGTGTCCATGGTGCGGTTGATCGCGTCCAGCGCGCACGGGTCGCGCCCGAGCAGCGCTGGCGTCAGTGTTGCGATGCCAGCCCGGATGCCTGGTCCGTGCGCCGGCAGGTAGGTGTTGCCCCATGGGCAGCCTTCGCCCCAGCCGGACAGACCCGCATCCGTATCGACGCGCACGAAGGTGCTGTCGAGTTTCTCGAATTTAAGCCGGCCGCCGGACAGCCAGTAAGGTTTCGTCAGCGGAAGCTCGTGCTGCCACACGTATATCCGGGTGATCTTCATAGGATGTTGCACTCCTCCAGAACCTTCTTGGCGACTCAAAAGAATCCAAGCGCGTGCGGCACACCACAATAGATCCCGACGACATGATCGCGGCGCGGATCTCTTCCATCGACACTCCGTTGTTGAGCGCGCGTCGGCAATGGGTCTTCCACTCGTGCATCTTTCCGAAGCCCCAATCATCGCAAGGCTCATGAGCGAACGCGTCTTGGCGTCGATCGCTTCGTCGCCCCAGCCGAACCCCCAGCACCAGGCGGTCATCGCCTGCTGGAAGGAACGGGTGAAGGCGTCGGCAGCGGCGAGATTCTTCTCCACAGATTCAGCCCCCAGCGAGGCCTTCGGCTGGCAAGGCCTTGTCAAACAAATCTTCCCTCACACGAAAACCCCTAGGATTGAAGTGCGATCGCGATGTTCTTGGTCTGCACATAGTTCCACAACGCCTCGCGGCCCTTTTCCCGCCCGTAGCCGGACTTGCCATAACCGCCGAACGGCGTCTCGACGCCGCCGGCGAACCATTCATTGACGAAGACCTGGCCGGCGCGCAGCCGCGCGGCTGTTTTCATCGCTCGGGTGATGTCGGCGGTAAAGACGCCACCCACGAGGCCGAAATCGGTTCCGTTGGCGATGCGCAGGGCCTCTTCGTCCCTACCGAACCTCAGGACGGACAGAACCGGGCCGAATATCTCGTCTCGGGCGAGGGTCATCTCCGGCGTAACACTGTCAAATATGGTCGGCTCGAGGAAATATCCTGGCTGGTTGAGTTTGCGGCCACCGACGACGGCGCAGGCCCCCTGGCGCTCGGCCTCGCGGCACATTGCTTCGGCGCGATCGCGTTGAGCAGCGGAGATCATCGCGCCCATATTTGGGCCGTAGTTCCGTCGATCGATGCCCGGTCCGACCGAGATCGAGCGGGCCATGTCAGCGACCCGTTCGACGACCTCGTCGTGAACGTCTTCGTGGACGATCAGTCTGGACATAGCCGAACATATCTGGCCGGCATTGAAGAAAATCCCCCAGCGCACCGACGACACGAGCGCGTCGAGGTCGGCGTCAGGCCAGACGATCGCGGCCGATTTGCCACCAAGCTCCAGCACGCAGGGGACGACGTTCCTGGCCGCGGCTGAGGCGATACTGATGCCAGCCGGCACGGAGCCGGTGAACACGATCTGGTTGACGTCTCGGTGGCCAACCAGCGCTGCCCCCCCTTCGCCGCCAAGCCCGCACAGTATGTTCACTGCGCCGCGTGGCAGGCCAGCATGTTCGGCCGCCTCAGCCAGGTATGAGCTGGACAGCGGGCCAAGTTCGGGAGTCTTGACGATGCAGGCATTGCCCGTGGCCAGGGCCGGCGCCAGCGAGCGACCGGCTATCTCCAGGGGATAGTTCCACGGGATCACATGCGCGGACACGCCATAGGGCTCGTAGGTTGTAAAGTCGTAGTAGCCCTCGCCGAGCGGGATCGAGCGGCCCTCGAGCGTTTCGGCCTGGTTGCCGTAATATTCGAAATAACGTGCCGCACCGTGGATCTCGAGCCGCGCCTCCCATAACGGCTTGCCCGCCTCACGACACAGCACTTCCGCGATGATGTCGATATTGGCCAGAAGGTAGTCACCCATCGCTCGGACCATCCTGCCTCGCTCCACCGGACGCATTGCAGTCAGCACGCCAGTTTCGTGACAGGTTTTAGCGGCGTGGATCGCACGATCGACGTCGGCGGCATCCGCAAGCGCCTGCTCGGCCAGTCTTTCACCTGTTGCGGGATCGTCGACCACGATCCTGCCGGCGCAGCCGTCGGTCCAGGTGCCGCCAATATAATTCTGCCAATAGGCCTTGATCTCAGGCATCGACGGCCTCGCGCATCCACTGCTGGAGAACCTGTATCGAGTGCTCGGAATTGACGCCGCAATCAGGGTCGACAACGAGTGGGCCGGGCCGATAGCCACGGCTTTTCAGGCCGAGCTGGACGGATTCAACGATGTGGATGTCTTCCTCCACAGTGGTCGTCCGATCTTGGATGGCCAGCTTACGTATCACCTCCGAATTGCCTCCGTCGATCGTGTACCAGCCGCGCCATACGACGACCTCGTCCACGCCCTTGGGGCGCCAGTGATAGGTGTTCAACACGTTGCCAGGATAGACCTGGAAGGAGAATGTCGGCCACAAGAACCACGACGAATACTTCCCGGCGTGGGGATTGGCAGCAAGATCGATCGGGTAGCTCATGCGCTCAAGGTTCTGGCATTCGGTCGTATGTCTCAGGCAAAAACCCTGAGGCTGAATGTCATAGGTTTCCGGCTTGATCACGGCGGTCGAGAAAGTTTTGTGATTGAACTGGCAGTGATAGCACTCGGAATAGTTTTCGACGGAGACTTTCCAGTTGCAGTGTTCGGGAATCTCGACCCATTCCAGTGGTTTCAACCGCTCGATGTGAGGGACAAAGTCACTAAGTTCTTCTCGAACTCTCGAGAACCATTTGTCCATGGGCTTCGCATCTGGATCGAGATTTACGAACACGAAGCCCAGAAAAACCTCGGTTCGTACCGATGGCAAAAAGGTATCGTTGCGATCGAAATCGGGAACAACCTTGATGTTCGGACCGCTGCAGAGTTGACCGCTGAGCTCATACGTCCAGGCATGATAGGGGCATACCATAAGCTTGGAATTTCCGGTCCCGCGCACCAACTCATGCGCCCGGTGCTGGCACACATTGTAGAAGGTTCGCACTTCACCGCCGCGATCGCGGATACAGAACAGGTTTTGGCCAGCGATCTCGAAGGTGAAGTAGTCGCCCGGCTTCTCCAGTAGGGAGATGTGCCCGGCGAATTGCCAGGTGCGAGCCAGCAGGCCGGCCTGTTCCTGGGCGAAGATCTCTGGATCGATGTAGTAGCGGGCTTCCAGAGACCGCACGGACACGATCGGCGGCATGGCGGGGACGTTATTCATTGATCCTTACTCCGGTAAATATCAATCTGATGGCGTCGCTGATGAAATCGCTCGATATTGCTAACAGCCTCGGGGCCGGCCTCGGCTATGACAAAAGCCATGATCGTTTCGAACAGCGCCGACAAGGCGACGGTCGAGGTGAAGAATTGCGGCGAGTCCATCGGCACTACGAAACGGTGTTTGGCCTTTGCCAAGATCGGCGACGCAGCGCTGTCGGAGATGCCAATCACCTTGATGCCATGAGCCAATGCGACGTTGACGGCCTCGACCACCTCACGACGGTAAGGCCTAAAAGTCATGGCGATCAGCAGGTCGTTCTTGTCGGCCCGGATCAGCCCGTCGACGGGCGGTGTGCCGTCGCGGGGGATGGCGACGACGTTGCCGACAGCCATGCTGGCGATATAGGCGAAATTTCCAGCGATCGTGGTGGCAATGCCGACACCGAGTACATAGGTGGTGCGAGCGCTTACGATCGCTTCCGCCGCATTCTTTACGACCGTTGCATCGGTTTTGGAGAAGAGGACTTCGATGTTCTCGATCGAGGCAGTCGCCATCTCCGCATAGAGCTTGGGAAATTTGCCGCCCTTGGAGAGGGATTGTAGCCAGCGAGCGCGGTCGGGAAAATCCTCGCGTCCCCGGATGACCTTTTCTCGGAAGGGGTTTCGAAAATCCTCATAACCCTCGAAACCCAGTGCGCGCGCCATCCTGACAAGCGTATTTGGCTTCACGTTGGCGTCGCGGGCCACCTTCCTGATCGAACTGACGCTGATCAGGTTGGGGTTTTCCAGCACATGCGCGGCCGCCTTCTGCAGTTCTGGCGTAAAAGAGGCCAGACGAGTGGCGATTTCGCCGAGAATCTCAGCCGCCCCGTAAGAATAGGATAATGGTTCATTTGTTTGTTTCATCGTCGAAAAACCGTACAACTGCTCCAGAACGGGTTTGCAAACCTCATTCGCCTCATTATCGACGAGGACCGAACTTCGTCGCACGCAAGTGGTCACTTTCCAGGGCCGGCGCCAAATCCCGGCGAAAGGGATCTGCCTCAACGTTCCAGGCGCCATGACCCGCCATTTCCAGTTTGAATTGTTTGAGCAGCGCTGCTCGAACTCGATACCGATCCGGATCTTGTGAACAAGGTTCTGCATCACACTGCAGGATGAGAAATATCTGTTCTTGATTCGGTATGCGCTCCCAGCAGAGGATGACGGACCTATCCGCCAAGCCGATCCGCGGCGAGGTGCTAACGTGGGCACGACGACACCGAGCCTGCCGTCTTGGGTTGCCAAACTCGCTGCCAATCACTGCTGCAGCAAAGATCTCAACCCGCTCGTCCACACGCCGTTGGCTAAGGGAACCGCCGGCCAGTTGTTTGAATAGGTCGCTGCCCGGAGGCCAGCACCTTCGAGTGAGATCCCGGCCCATGTCGCACCAACTCGGTTGGGCAATCAGCTTCAATGGGATTATATCTGGCCCGCCAAGTCTTTCATCGGGTGTTTTCGTCCGATTCTCAAATCGGTGGCGGAGGTATACACGGCGATATATTAGAAGCGATATGTGACGCCTGCGCGAACAAACCAGGGCTTGGCTTACCCACAGATCGGTGCCGGCGACTCTGACGCTAAGATCTGGCTGCAGGAAAAGCTTCTTGACATCGAAGCTCACACAGCCAACGCGCGCAGGCAGATCTGCCATGGGATCGGCGTTTCCACGGCCTTCCCATTGCCGTGCGCGATGTATGGTTCCACAAAGTCCGCCACCAAAGCCTGCTGGCTCACTCCCAATAGGGGTGGCGAGCGCTGTCGCACCCTGCGCCACGCCCATTTGCACTCTTGGCATGAAGTTTTCTCCTGTTATCTGGCGCCGGTAGACTTCGTCGTTTGCAGCGCGCTGGATAATTTCTCCTGGCTCGCCGATGCAGACTCGCTGCGAAGACACCGCATTTATCGTGCCAAGAAGATTACATTGAGAAAAGACGATCCCTCCCGACAGCCTGTGTCTCGAACCCGATATTGTCGTTTGTCGGACAAACTGGGCGACGGACCTTAGCGAGGGAGAGCCTCCCTCTGTTCGCAGAGGATGGATGCGATCGGCATCGCTTCGTCGTGTGCTGACGGATTCTCGCCGTCTCCGAAAGCCGCCGCCGCGACGATGGAACGTCATGAGATTTTCGTACACTGGTTTCTGCAGGAGGTCTGTTCGGCTGACGCAGACGAGTTCGCAGCGCTCCCCTGACGGAAGCGCCCGTCGCGGCGCTGTGTCGCCGCCACGGCGGACAAAGCCCAAATCTACACCGACGCCGAGATCACGGCGCTTCTCCCGGCAGCACTGTCGCTGCCGGTCGCCGGACGTATCGTTGCCTGTTGAGGCGGATTGCCGTCGACGTTCGGCTTTCGCCGCGCGCCCTGCCACGCTGTTCGGCTTGTATGCAGCGACCAGCATGTGCTGTAACGAGCCTCTGCACCTCGATCATGGCGACTTTGGCCGGGTTGATGGCGTGCTCACGGTTCGCGAGACGAAGTTCGCCTCCTTCACCGTTCGACGCAACGCGCCCTTAAAATCTCTGAGGATTGTCGCGGCCACCCGAGGGCCCGGTGGCGTTCCGTTTGCCGAAATGCTCGGTGATCGAGGCTAACGTCTTGTTTCCAATGAGGAGTGGGATGCTGCTGGCCGCAAAGCTTCAGCAAGCGGCTCGGGCAAAACTCTAAGCGGGATGATGACTTCCCGACTATGGCGTAATGCGACACCGGAAGCAGGAGCTCCACTGGCACGGGAAGTGCGCATCTGATCCGAGCATCGTTGCCGAGCTTGTCCGCAAGCGGGCGCCAACTCTAAAGCGGTGTTCGAAACGGGGCCTCTCTCCCTATGGTTCTATCTGGCATGCGCGAGGCGACAAAGGGATTGCCGACACACGCCGTAGACGCGCGCCGCATGGGCTTTGGACAAAGCGCATTTTATCACCGACACCGCCATCTCCTCTCGACGTAGCGGCGTGATACGGGGATTCTTGTGGATGTTCATTCGGACCCTCCGGTGAGTGCTGAAGCCTGGTAACTCCAGTCTCCCCGGTCCGGTCCGAATGGACAACCTCCCGAAAGCTCACAGCTAGCGCACATCCTTTGATTGGACTCTTGAATTTGGCCGGAAGCTTTGTTTGGCTGCGAGGCAGTTAGAGACGGCCGGTCATACGATCGACAGTTCCCTTGCTACCTCCGCAAACGCCTCAACCGCACGATTAATGTCCGCGGTGGAATGCGCCGCCGACATTTGCGTGCGGATGCGTGCCTGGCCCTTCGGCACCACCGGGAAGGAAAAGCCGATGACATAGATGCCGCGCTTGAACATGCGCGCCGCCATCTCCTGGGCCAGGCTGGCATCGCCCAGCATCACCGGGATGATCGGATGATCGGCGCCGGCCAGCGTAAAGCCGAGCTTGCCCATTTCGGCACGGAAGCGCGTCGCATTGGCATATAGGCGTTCGCGCAAGGCATCGCCATTGCGGATCAGCTCGAACACCTTGATCGACGCGCCGGCAATCGCCGGCATCAGCGTGTTGGAGAAGAGGTAGGGCCGCGAGCGCTGGCGCAGCCAGTCGACCACCTGGCTTTTGCCCGAGGTGTAGCCGCCCGATGCGCCGCCGAGCGCCTTGCCCAGCGTGCCGGTGATGATGTCCACCCTGCCCTCGACGCCGCAATGCTCGGCCGAGCCGCGGCCTTGTCTGCCGACGAACCCGACGGCATGGCTGTCGTCGACCATCACCATGGCATCGTATTTTTCCGCGAGATCGCAAACGCCTTTCAGGTTGGCGATGATGCCGTCCATGGAAAACACACCGTCGGTGGCGATCAGCCGGAAGCGGCAGTCCCTCGCTTCCTTCAACCGGGCTTCAAGGTCGGCCAAGTCGTTGTTGGCGTAGCGGAAGCGCTTTGCCTTCGACAGCCGCACCCCGTCGATGATCGAGGCGTGATTCAGCGCATCGGAGATGATCGCATCCTCCTCGCCGAGCAGTGTTTCGAACAGGCCGCCATTGGCGTCGAAGCAGGAGCCGTAAAGAATGGTGTCGTCCAGGCCGAGGAATGATGAAATCGTGGCCTCAAGCTGCTTGTGCTCTTCCTGGGTGCCGCAGATGAAGCGCACCGAAGCCATGCCGTAGCCATAGCGGTCGAGCGCGCCTTTGGCTGCGTCGCGCAATTCGGCGCTGTCGGCGAGGCCAAGATAGTTGTTGGCGCAGAAGTTCAGCACCTTGTCACCTCCAACCTCGATCTCAGCCGACTGCATCGAGGTGATCACCCGCTCGGATTTGTAGAGGCCGGCCGATTTCAGACCAGCGAGCTCATTCGAGAGATGAGAAAGGAAAGCGGCGGTCATCGGCAGATCACGGCAGCACAGCCCTCCCAGGCGGCAGAGGAACGCTCGACAATATATATCGCGGTACTAAGCGTAATTTATCGCGGTAGACCATGCCGGATCAGCATGCTTCTCCCAATACAGATCTGTCAGCTGGCGTGTCAGAGCGCCAACCTTGCCATCGCCTACAACGGTCTCATCAATCTTGGACACAGGCATAATCCCGCCCGCTGTAGACGTAATGAAAACCTCATCGGAGTCCTTCAGCTCGTCGCGATCAATGTCGCCGGCGCTGACGGATAGGCTCAATTCGCCGCATAGATCAAATACGGTCTGGCGAGTTATGCCGGCAAGGACGCCATAAGCCGGTGTCTTCAAGCGGCCGCCCTTCACGGTGAAAACGTTGAAGCCAGGCCCCTCGGCAATATTGTCGTTGATGTCGACGATCAATGCAGTTTCGGCACCGTAGTCGTACGCATCGAACAGGCCCTTCACCAAATCGAGCCAGTGATAGTTCTTGATGGTCGGATCGATCGACTTAGGCGGGATCCGAACGGTGTTGCTGATGGCGACATGCAGGCCGCGCTCGAGCTGCTCCTTGTTGGCGACCGACCCGAAGGGCACTGCGAATGCGATGAACCTGTTTTCCGACTGGCGCGGGTCACGGCTAAAATTGGGGGAGCCACCTCGCGTGCAGATCATTTCGACATAGGCCGACCTGTGCCCGGACAGCGCCACGCAGGTCGACAGGATTTTTTCGATCTCATTGCGGTTGTAGGGAAGCTTCATGCGGAGCTTTTCCATTCCGCGGAAGAACCGGTCCAGATGCAGGTCCAGCCTGAAGAACCTACCGTCCCAGACATGAACCGTGTCGTAGGTGGCATCGGAATGCAGAAAGCCCCAGTCCAGAACGGACACCTTGGCTTCAGACATCGGCAGGTACTGACCATCCATGAAGGCTACGCCGTGTGGATATTGCCTTTGATCCCGGTGCCGGTGCTCAATGGTTGGGAGCGCCGTTGCTGGTTCGGCTGCAGCAAGTGTCATTCCTGAGTCCTCCAAATCTAGCAATCCAGTTGCTCCGCGCACCCCGGCCACGATTTGCCGCCACAAAACCGCCCAGCGGATCCACGTCTCAGCGGGCCATAAGTCGTCGTGGCCGGCAGCCAGTCACCCGACGAGCCAATTAAATCGCAGACTTCGATGCCTGATTGCGATCAAAGTGGCGTTCTGGCCGCAACGCACGCTTCAAAAAACGGGATACGAGTGGCGGAAACTTTCAGCCTTAAAAGGGCTACACAAGCACCCGGGGTTCAAACTTCACTCGGTCCAGCGCAATCATGCTCTTGAACTTGCGGACATTGGGATTTGTGTAGAGTTTGGTCTTTACAAAAACGTCAAAGGCCTCGACGTCCTCCACTGCTACAATAAGAACGAAGTCGGCATCGCCTGTGATCATATAGCATTGAGTGACTTCCTTTGCCGCCCTCATCGCTCGCTTGAAGTCGTCGACGAGGTCTAAACGCTCGCGATCGAGTTCCACCGTTACGACCACGGTCAGCGACTTACCGAGCGCCTTGGGGTCAACCAAGGAGATATCAGCGGTGATAACGCCATCGGCGCGTAACTTATTAACGCGGCGCATGCATGAGGCAGCAGAGGAACCCACGAAATCCGCAAGTTCAGCGAACGATAACCTGTTGTTCTTTTGTAGGGCGCCGAGTATCCGCCGGTCAAGATCATCTATCATCCCAATACCCTAAAGGCGAAACGACGATGAGGGATTAACGATTCGAAACGCTCGTTGCAAGATCGAACGCTCAATGAAACGCTACCCCATTCAAAATGAGCCATTATTGCAATCGTCGCTGATAGGCGACCGTTTCTTTTCACCTGGGCGCGAGTTTTGCCCCAACTATTCCAAACGCCTACCGCAGATTCCGCACATGCTGGCGAACAAATGGCCTTCCGACGGCGGCCAGACATCTATGAACGGGGTCGGCATGTGCCCTGTGGAGAAGTTTATCATCTGGCTGACGATCTCACACCTGACGCACTGCTGTCCGGTTAAAATTCTAGTAGCATCTGACTGTCGTCGCGTTCGATTGGCGGTGGGGTCTTGAGGGCCTCGATTGAGCGTCTGTGCATG
>NZ_JAMYOJ010000037.1:0-35038 GCF_040319795.1 Mesorhizobium sp. M0862 | reverse complement strand
GCCAGCCTGCCGGCACGCGCCGGCGAACCGGCCGGCTCCAACGAGCCTGCAACCACCGAGACCACTTCGGGCACCATCGGCTTCACCTCGCCCGACGGCCTGACCACCGTCTCGCTGGGTGGCCATGTGCTGACCGGCTCGGCCCAGACTTTTGCCGACGGCACCACAGGATCGCTGACGGCCAGCTATGTCTACAATGCAACCACCGGCATCGGCACCATCAGCTACGCCTATACGCTGATCGACAACACGCTGACCGATCCGTCGAGCACCAGCTTCGCGGTCGTCGTCACCGACGCCGACGGCGACAGCGCTCCAGCCGGCAATCTCGTCATCACCATCGTCGACGACGTGCCGACCGCGACGAATGACACCTGGGGGCCAACGATCACCGGTGCGACGGTCCTCACCGGCCTCCTGACCAATGACAAGTTTGGCGCCGATGGCGTCGACACCGACAACAATCCGGTCAGCGGCCAGGTGACCGCCACCAACGGTGCTCACGGCACCGTCACCTACAACAACGATGGAACGTTCACCTATACGCCGACGGGCATCTATATCGGGTCGGACTCTTTCACCTACACGATCAAGGACGGCGACGGCGACACTTCGACGGCCACGGTGACCCTGAATGTGCAGACCAACACCGTTCCATCTGGTGGCGGGACTGCATCGTTGACATTGAACGAAGCCGCGCTCGACACCACGCTCGATGCTTCGGCGCCTGCGGATCTCCAAGCCGGGGCCGTGACCGGCACCAACCCAGGCAGCCGCGGCGAGACGGCGCAAGCAATCAGCGGCATCACCTTCACCACGACCGGCGAAGCCATTAATGTTGCATTCGCCAACCCGACCGGCGATCCAAACTGGGTGGCGCCGACTGTTTCTGGCCTAGCCTCTGGATACACAATCAGCTGGGCGCTCGTGGGCAACCAACTCGTCGGCAGTCTGATACAAACGGCCGGCAGCGTGAACCTCGGCGCATTCGTCTATCTGGCGCTGTCAAACACAAGCGCCGGCGCCAACAGTTCGTTGACACCCGTCGTTACCGCGACACTGACCGACCAGCTCCAGCATCTTGCCGGCTCGGGCAACGTCACCATCAACGGGCTTCAGGTGGTGGCAACCGACACCAGCGGTGATCATGTTTCCGGATCGGTCAATCTGACGGTCCTGGACGACGTTCCGAACGCTTTCGTCGGCGATGGAATCTATTTGCCCGATTCATTGCACTCTACGCTGACTGAGCATTTGAATTTCGCCGCCGGCGCCGGCGCCGACGGCGTGGGGAATGTCGTGTTCAGCGTAACCGAGGGCGCGGCCGTTGCAGACGCCAACGGCGCGAGCATCTTCCTCAACGGCGAGCAGCTATTCTATCACATTTCTCCCGATGGACACACGGTCGAGGGTCGGACATCGGCGGCAAATGGCAACGATCTCGGGTTCACGGCAACACTCAACCAGGCAAATGACACCTGGTCATTTGTATTGAACGGCACGATCTTCAATGGATCTCAATTCACGACGGCTGGCGCCACGGCCACCGGCGGCAACAATCAGGTGAATGCGTTCACCACGTTGACCAGCCCGGACACCCCGAACGATCTGCTGGTCACGGCCAACGGTAGCAACACGGTAAATACCAGCACCGGAAACTTCGGCGTTGGCAGCGGTCAGAGCATCGCAAATGGAGAGACGATCCGTTTCGATTTCGTGACGAACGCATCGACCAACGGAAGCCTCGCCGGGACCAGCTATACCGACCACTATGAAATATCGAGCTTCACTCAAGGGCTAACCAAAGTGGTCGGCGGCACGGTTGATATCAAGATCAGAGCTTTGAATGTCGACAATGACAATAGTTTTGTTGGTGACCTCTCGGGGGAAACCGTAGCCACCGGGATCACGGTTGTCGTTGTGAACGGGTCCGGAGGGGCCGTACCGACAGTGACGTACGACGCGGTGACCGGTATCTTCACGTTGCATGGAATGGACCAAGGCGACACTTTCACCGTTACGGCAAGTTCGGATCCGTTCAGTGCGGTCGAGATCTCGGGCGCCTCATCGGGGACTTTCAAGCTTGGGGCCGCTAGTTTCGCGACCGCCAACGCGGTTGACCCATTCGATATCAAAATCCCTGTCACAGGAACGGATGGCGATGGCGATACGGCGGCCGGCAGCGTGAGCGCACACCTGTACCCAACAACCTCAACCCTCGAGGGCAGCGGCAGCGCTGACAATCTGGTGGCGACCGCGACAAAGACCACGGTGCTGGGCCAGGACGGCGACGATCATCTGACCAGCATCAATGGACATGATACGATCCTTTCCGGAGGACAGGGTAACGATACCCTGACAGGCCTCGATGGAAGGGACACGCTCGACGGCGGTTCCGGCACTGACACACTTAGCGGCGGATCGGGCGCGGACACCATGACAGGTGGAACCGGTGCCGATACCTTCCTGATCGGGGCTGGGGACTCCACACCCGTCATCGGTGGATCAGGCAACACCGGCACTATCTCCGGCTATGACATCATCACCGACTTCGTTGCCGGCACCGACAAGTTGAGCCTGCCTGGCACGCTCGTGTCAGCTACCGCCGGCGCGGTTGACGGTGCGGGAGATTCCGTATTAACGATCGGCGGAGATACGGTTGAATCTCATTCGGTCGCGAACGGGATCGCCAGCTTCTTCGGGACCGATCTCGGCGGTTCGCCTTTGGCTATCACCACAACGTCAGGCGTAGCTGCGGCAGTCCAGTATCTAATGGGCACAGACATCGGAAACGCCGGAGCGACGCTCGCCTTCACGGCGACGATCTCGGGGGTAAATCACACCTTCGTCTACACGCAGACTACCGCGAGCGCAGGCGTCGGAACATTGGTCGATCTTCAGAACGTCACGGTAGCGAACTTGAACACCTTGATCGGCGGATCGATCGATCCCATCATCCTCGATATGAATCATGATGGCTTCGCCTTCTCCGACGTCAGCCATGGGGTCCAGTTCGACATGAATGGCGATGGCACGAAAGAACAGCTTGCCTGGAACACATCCCATGACGGCATGCTGGCCATCGACCTCAACCATGACGGCAAGATCGACGACGGCACCGAACTGTTCACGCCAAGCTTCGGCGGCGGCAACTTCGCAGGCGGCGCGGCGGCACTTGCATCGCTCGACAGCAACCATGATGGCCTCATCGACCACGATGACGCGGCATTCGACAGCTTGCTGATCTGGAAAGACGCCAACGCCAACGGCATAAGCGACGCCGGGGAGTTGTCGAACCTCGCCCATAACGATATTACTTCGATCGGCACGACAACGTCCTCCGCTGTCGGCGAAATCGATGGGCAGACCGTGACCGGCAGTGGGACCTTCCAGATGGCCGACGGGACGACCGGCAACTATGTTGAGGTCGAACTCGACACCTCGCTCGTTGCACCGGCAGAGCCGACCGTCGCTTCCGATGGGACAAAGACCTTCGCCATCGGCTCGCTCGAGGTTGCAGACCTGATCGCCGACTTCCACAACGGCGACCAGCTTGATCTTTCCTCGTTGCTCAAGGGCTTGGCTGGCGTCACCGATCTCGTCGGCGGCGGCTTCGTGGAGATCGCGCAGTCCTCGGCCAATGCGGCCAATGCCGAGGTCAAGGTCGATACCAACGGCGGCGGCGACAACTATCATACGGTCGCCGTGCTGGAGAACTACACATTCCACAGCGCCGCCGATGCGGTGAAGATACTTTACGATGACAGCCACGGCACCAAGACGGACGTGGCCTAAGGGGCGAAAGGGACGGGGTGAGGAGCATGACCAGAATTTTGCGAGTGACTGTCGGGGCCGGGCTGCTGTCGTTATGCGCGACAGCACTGCAGGCTGCCGATATTATCGAAGGGCCGGTGGCCGACTATTGCCGGACCGTCGGCACATCCAACCTGGTGCTGAACGACAACATCGTCGATCTAAAGTCCGAGGTGGTGAAGCTGATGGACGAGTCGGTGGCCGTCGCCAACAGCTCGGAATGGATCAATTCTTCGCGCCCCGCCTTCATCTGGGCGTCGGAAGCCAAGGTCGCCTGCGGCATGGCCTATGGCTACCTCAAGACGAACTACAAGGACGAAGACACCCTCAACAAGTGCGAATGCTTCCACGACCGCATGGTCGAGTACATGAACTGACCGGAAGGGATCCGGCAGTGCCGGTTGGCTGACCCGATGGTCGGCGGACGATTGACGAGGGCGATCGCCGGAGCGATCGCATTGACCGGTTTTGGCCAGCTTGCCACGCAAGCCCGCGCCAACTGGCTGGAACGACCTAGCCTGGAGAGACCAGCACCGTTCGGCTTGAGGCGGCCGGTTCGCTGCGACGCCGCCTCCGAATGGACTCGCGCGACATTCAAGGCGTTTGCGACATGCCAGGCATCGCTCTACGGCTTGGAACCGGTGCTGGCGCACGCGGTGATGGAGATCGAAAGCGGGTTCGATCCCGATGTGCACGGCGCCGATGGTGAGGTCGGGTTGATGCAGGTAATGCCCGCGACGGCCCGAATGCTGGGCTTTCGTGGCTCGCTCGACGAGCTTGGCGCGCCGGCGACCAACATCGCGCTCGGCGTCAGATATCTGGCGCAGGCAAACAGCCTTGCCGCAGGCGATCTCTGCACCGCCGTCATGAAGTATCGTGCCGGGCACGGTGAAACCCGGTTCTCCGAACTTTCGGTCCGCTACTGCCGGCGTGCGCGTGCAATCCTGGCGAGAGAAGGTTTTGCGGTGGCCGGGCCATTGCCGGTGGCGACGTTCGGATTCTCCGCATTCCCGACAGCAGGAGACGATGGTGCCCCTGCCCCGGCGAGGCGGATTTGTGTGCGCCGACTGTTCGTGCCGGGCCCGCGATACATGAAATGCGCGGACTATCGAAGCGCCGGGCAAGCCAGAATGATCAAGGCGCTCCGGGCAAGACTTTTCGACGGCTGAGCCATAATCCAGCAATTGCAAAGACGGCGAGGCAAGTCTGCCGTAAGATGAACGGATGAGACCGGGACAAATACCCGGCGGGATATGAGGGAGGCATCATGGATTCTGGCCGGCAGCGACACGGTTTGTGGACGTGGGCGATCGTCTTTGCGTTCGCGGGCATGGTGTCGGGCTGCCAGTCGAAAGGCAGCGTCTCGGACGCGCTCGATCCGGCGGCGATCGCCGCACCCGGAGCGCCGGCCGCCGGCACCGCTGCCAGCCCGGCCCAAGCCACGCGATCGCTCGGCACCGGGTCGACGAAGGTCACGATGCTGCTGCCTTTGTCGGCCCCGGGCAACGCCGGCGAAAACGGCCGGAAGATGCTCGATGCGACCAAGCTGGCGATGGCCGACCTTGGAAATGTCCTGCTCACGATTACGGTCGAGGACACCAAGGGCGACAGCGCGCACGCCAGCGAATTGGCTGTGAAGGCGATCACCACTGGAACCAAGATCGTCATCGGCCCGGTCGAACTCGCGGCCGCGCAGCACATAGCCAAGCTGTCGGGATCGAAGCGACCGCCGGTGCTGGCGTTGGCCGACAATTTCGCTGGCGGCCCGGGCGTCTATGCGGTGCGCCTCAACGAGGCCGACAGCGCGGCCGCGGGCGCAGCCGGCCTGGCGGCCAAAGGCAGCAAGAAGTTCGTGTTGCTCGTTGCGGCGGGCGCGAATGCCAGCGTGGTTGAAAAGCGGGTCGCCAACAGTCTCAGCATCTATGGCGCGACGCTCGCCGTCACCGTTCCGTATCGGGCCGGCGATGGCGGCACCAAAGTGGTCAATGATGTGGGCTCGCTGGTCGAGGCTCCCGATGCCATCATCATCGCCAGCGGCGACGACAATCCGGCGCCGATCCTTGCGGCGCTCAAAACGAAAGGCATTCCTGGAAAAGCAATTGCCGTCGTTGGAACCAACCGCTGGCTGGAACATCCGATGGAGCCGCTGTTTGAAGGCTCCTACATCGCCACGCTCGACCCAACGGAAACCGGCCCGATCGCCGACCGCTTCAAGACGACCTACAATTATCCAGCCGACGCCAATGTCGCCTACGCCTATGATATGGTCGCCCTGACAGCAGGAATTGCAAGTTCGGCCGGGCCTGACGGCTTCAGCAAGCAGGTGCTCGAAAATCGGAGCGGATTTCGCGGATCGACCGGCCTGTTCCGGTTTCGGGCGGATGGCTCCAGTGAGCGATCCATGCCCTTCTATCAGGTTCAAAAAGGTGCACTCAAGCTGGTCGCCAAATCGACATCGGGGTATTGAGGGGCAAGGAACCTTGCTTGAGTTGATGGGCTGGCTGAGGCACAATCGCTTGATAGCGCTCGGAAGCCTGCTCCTCCTGGCCGGGGTCTTGTTGATCATCCGGGCCGCAGATCTGCTTCCGAACAATCGGCCGGCGCCACGTCAATCCATCGATCATAGCCAGGCAATGCGACCACCTCCGAGCGCCGCCAATACGCCATGGCGAGGACGGGCACGCAAGATTGCTCAGGACCTTATCGCGCCGCCACAGCTTGATCCGGCGCAAATCGAACGGGTCGAGCCGCGCCCGCCGCTCAGCGACCTTGGTCTGGCTTCGCCTGCAGGGATGCGGATGCCAAAGGATTGGAAAGAGGTCCTGCTGTACCAACCGGTTGCCACCTCGTCGGCAACCTTCGAATCGATGGGGCGCAAGGTAGCCATCAGCGGGATCCAAGGCATTGACCTGGATGAGACCTGTTCGTTTCGTGGCATCGCCTGGCCTTGCGGCCAGCGTGCGCGCGCGACGTTCAATTCCTGGCTGCGCGGCCGGGCGCTGAAATGCGTCGTGCCGCCGGAAATCGATCGTTTTGCCATTGCGGCACCGTGCAGCTTGGGCAAGCAGGATGTCGGCGCCTGGCTTGTTTCCAATGGCTGGGCGACGGCCCTGGCGAGTGGCATCTACGGCAAGGCGGAGGCAGTGGCCAGAGACGCGCAGATGGGGATATTCGGCCCGCCGCAATAGCCGATAATTCGGTGTCGTCCCTTTTACCGCCGTAGCCTTGCTTTTGAAGGCCTGATTTCGGGCCGATGGTAGGTGATTGCGCCATTACTAAAATTGTATGTTTCCTCGAAACTGAAAGTGCAGCACCTTGGCCTTATGACAGCCGATCAGGCGGGAGATTGGCTAATGATGACACCAATGGCGAATAGCTCGCCCCGGCAATGGAAAGATATCGCATGGCTGACTGCCCTGGGATCGGCGGGAATTCTGCTCCTCTCGGTTGGCCTCAACTATCTGCTTCTGTTTTCGGAAGTCTTGACGCCGTTTGGCCGCAGCATGGTCACAGCGATCCTGTTGCCGGTCATGGTCGGTGGCCCGCTTTTGCTGTTCATTGGCCTGCAGCGGACCGAGCTCGTCCGTTATCGAAGAGAACTCAACAAGTCGGCGACCTTTGACAGCCTGACAGGCTGCCTCAACCGGACGGTCTTCACTTCGATGGTCGAAAGGAGAGCAACCAGGCCAAAATCGTCTGGTCCAAGATCTGGCGCCTTCCTGGTCATTCATCCCGAACACATCAGGTCCATCAATCTGCGCTTCGGCCTTGGCTGGGGTGACGAAGCCTTGCGGCTCATAGCCTCGACCATCCAGTCATCGGTACGCAAGGAAGATCTGGTGGGCCGGATCGGAACCTCCATGTTCGGGGTCTTTCTGCCCGGTGCGACAGAAGACGACGCCAGGGAGATCGGCGAGCGTATCCGGGCGCGCGTGGCCCAAGCCTATTTCGCGCCAAAAGGAACCGCGGACACGCTGACCATCAGCGTCGGCGGCGTGGTGTTTGAAAACGAGTTGGAATTCGAGGACATGTTCCGATCGGCGGAATCGCTGTTATCCGGCGTCGAACGCCAGCCTGGATTTCAATTGTCGCACCTCCACAACTAGAGCGTTCACCGTTTCACGGAAGCGGCGAACCGCTATGTCTTTGTTTTTACGCAAATTCCGGACGGAAAACCGCACGCACTTTTCCTGGAGTTGCTCTTGGCAGTCAGAACATTGATCAGCACCTGACGGGTATTTGGAATGAGAAAATACAACGCTACGGCGGCCTTGCTCCCCGCAAGCGTAAAGCTGATCCGCAAAATCCGGGACTTTGCGGGCTTCAGCCGCGATCTAACCACCGCTGCAGCAGAGACAGTTGGTCCCGCGTTCACGGTAGCATTGTCTTGTAGAATCTAGTCGGCTCGGACGGCCGTATCAAGGCTTTCGCTGGAACATGCTAAAGTGCCGTTCACGCGCATACATCACTCGAAAAGCGAGTTCCGTATATATTCCAAAACGTTGCTCTTCAAAAAGTACCGCAGGCCGAGAAAGCTGTTGACGGTACTTTTCTCGAACGTTGCAGTCGAAGACTCCAGTTGCTGATCTGGGTCGATTTTGAATGAGATGAACCGCAAATCGTTGTTTTCCGCGCAACCTACGCTTGGGCACTCCAGACTGGCTAACCCCTACTCCCACTCGTCCAAACAGCATATTGAAATCGGAGGGACTCGATCGTGACGCGTGCGCCCGACCATCGCCAACGGTGGGCTCCAAACTGATCGAAACTTCTCGTCGACCTTTGCAAGGTGATTGATCATCGGGGAGACCAAAGCCGAAACACTGGGGTTGGTGTCTCCAGTGACGCTGAACGAAGCTTCAGGGAAAATCCCAAATCTGCCGATTTCCCTGGCGCTGTCATTGCAACGATCGAGACAATCAGGGAGACCGGACCGGCGGCACGAGAGGCGGCGTCCTTCCGTGGGGTCGCTCCTCCAAACCGTTTGACGCAATTTAGAGATGTTGCCTTGACCCCGCACTAGCGTCTACTGCATCTGCTAGTAGGAGCGTCACGAATGGCGAGAAAGTCTGTCCGACGCAAGTCAACGATTTATGACATCGCGGTGGCGGCAAAGTTGTCCCCGACAGCGGTTAGTCTCGTCCTCAATGGCTCGTGGCAACAGCACCGGATCAAGGCGGAAACCGCAGCGACCATCCTCGATTGGGCTGAGCGGCTTGGCTATGCTGTCAACCTCAAGGCACGAGGATTGCGGCTTTCCCGATCCGGGCTCGCTGGAATGATCTTGCCACATTACCGCAATCGCTTCTTCGCCGGATTGGCCGAAGCCTTTGAAGCGGAATCCCGCGTCCACCGCTTGTGCCCGATCGTCGTCAGCACCCATCGCAATCCTGATAACGAGTTGAGTGTGACGGAAACCCTGCTGGCCCAGCAGGTGGAATTTCTCTTCCTTGCGGGCGTTCGTGACCCCGATCCGCTGAATGATCTGTGCCGGGCAGCGGGCGTCCGGTGCATCAACATCGATCTGCCAGGCCGCCGGGCTCCCTCAGTTGTTTCTGACAACTACGGGGGCGCCAAGGCGCTCACAGAGATCATTGTTCAGAAATTGAAAGAACGAGGGGGCTCCACCGAAGATCTCTTCTTCTTTGGCGGGGTCAGCGATGATGACGCAACACGTAGCCGTTTGCTGGGTTTTCACGATGCGCTGGCAGCGCATGGGATTGTTACGGGCCCGGGCACGATTGACTGCTGCGGATACGCACCGACCAACGCTGCTCGGTCTCTCGCTGCACGATACGCTCAGCTTGGGCATCTGCCCTCAGGTATGTTCGTCAACGGCGTGACCGCTCTTGAAGGAACATTGCGGTTCACTTCGACGCTAGCCTCAAGTGAGCTTGGACGGGTTGTTGTCGGAAGCTTCGACTGGGATCCATTCGCGGCGCATTTGCCCTTCGATGTGACCATGGTCCGACAGAATGTCGAGGTGATGATTGCTGAAGGATTTTCGCTTCTGGAGAATTATTCGATAGACCACTTTCCGCTGGTGACCGTACCGACCAGCTTTGGGCGAACCGGAGAGCATGACGGCGCCCAAGAAGATTGGGATTCGGCATCCAAATCGAGCATCGACCACTAGCAATTCTTTGTCACGAGACATCGTTGCAGAAGTTCAACTCCGTTCATCAGCACCTCGGATCTGGGTAGCACCGCCTCCACCCAAGGCTCGCGGGGGATCGCATGTCGTTTCTACGGGTGCAGCCTGAGTGCGAAAGGGCGGATCGTTTACATCAATCGAGAAATGTTTTTAGACGCTGGTGGCGTGACCGCCTTGCTAAATCTATTTAGCACCTTGACCGGCCGGCATTCAAAGTCTTTTATGGCGCGTTCTGGGAGGAATGCGGCGCCGAGTGCGTCAATGCCGTAGGGCACAAAGGGGTGGCCAAACAAAGCCGACATGGGCAATAGGCAACCCAAAAACTCGTCAATCAGGGAGGAACTAAATGTTAGCAAAAACTATACTCGCGGCAGCGTTCGGCGCAGCCCTTTCGGTCGCCACAATGGATGCTGCACTGGCGAAGGACATCAAGGTTGGAGTCGTCGTGAAGATCGGCGGTATTCCCTGGTTCAATGCGATGGAAACGGGAATAAAGGAAAAGTCGAAAGAGCTTGGCGACGACGGCTTCATGGTCGGGCCGACCAGCGCCGACCCGGCACTTCAGGTCCGCGCGATCGAAGACCTGATAGCTCAGGGCGTCAGCGTAATTGGCGTCGTGCCGAATGATGCAAACGTTCTCGAGCCAGTTCTAAAAAAGGCGCGCGAAACGGGCATCAAGGTTATAACTCATGAATCGCCAGACCAGGTGAACGCTGATTGGGACTTCGAAATGGTCTCGGCCGTTGGTTTCGGTGAGGCCCATGCTAAGCTATTTGCCGAGAAAATGGGCGGCAAAGGCAAGTACGTGGTGTACGTAGGTTCTCTTACTGTGCCCGCACACAATGCCTGGGCCGATGCTGCAATCGCCTACCTGAAGAAGAACTTTCCCGACATGCAGATGGTTGGCGACAGATATGGCGTCGCCGAGAGCGCCGATGACAGCCGAAAGACGGCTCTGGATGTGCTTGCCGCCAATCCTGACCTCGGCGGCTTCCTGACGTTCGGCAGTCAGGGACCGATCGGCGCCGGACGCGCGATCGAGGAGCAGAAGCTTGGTGACAAGGTGGTTCTTGTCGGTTCATTCTCGCCTAGCCAAGGCAGCGCAATGCTCAAGTCCGGCATTATTGACGGCGGCTATATGTGGAATCCTCTGGAAGCGGGCAAAGTATTCGTAACGATGGCTGATTTTCTGGCGGGCGGCGGTGAAATCACCGACGGCATGACGATCGAAGGTCTGGGTGTCGTTCACCCTGACTTCAAAACCGGCACCATCATCGTGGACGCTGTGCAGCCTATCACGGTCGAAACGGTCGATGGTCTTGCAGCCCTAGGGCTTTAGATGGCGGACCATGGCTGGCGTGCCGGGGTGGCAAATCAATCCCGGCACGCCCCATCCTTGTCATTTCAGAAGGGCCCGCCGTGAACCTCGTCGCGTCTACGACGCAGGACCTCCCATCGGTTCTGTCGTTTAGCAACATAAGCGTCACATTTGGTGGCGTTAGAGCCCTCCAGGATGTCGCCTTCGAGGTTCTCCCGGGTGAAGTGCAATGCATCGCCGGTGAGAACGGCAGCGGCAAGAGCACCCTGATCAAGGTAATCACCGGCGTTTGTCAGCCGCTAGCCGGCGCAAACATGTCGATCGCCGGAAAGTCTGTCGACATCATGTCGCCGGCTGCGGCGCGCAGCGCCGGGGTGGAAGTCATCTGGCAGGACCTCGCACTGTTTCCTGAAATGACAGTCGCGGAAAATATCGGGATCAGAACTGTCCTCGGCAACATGCCTCGGCTCGTCGATCATTCGCGCATTCGCGAGGTGGCGCGAGGGCTGTTGGCGCGGCTTGGCGCCGACCTCGATGTCGACGCGCCTCTGCGTAGCTTTGCAATCGCCCAACGTCAGATCGTCGCCATCGCCCGGGCGCTCGCCGGCGATGCGAAGGTTATTTTCATGGACGAGCCCACATCGTCGCTTACTCAATCGGAAACAGACCGGTTGCTCGCGATCGTTCGAACACTCTCGAATGAAGGCATGGCCATCGTCTTCGTCAGCCATCGCCTTGCGGAAGTTCTGGAGATCTCAAGTCGCGTCACCGTTCTGCGCGACGGTAAGGTCGTTGGGGTGTTCCCGACCGCCGGAATGACCCAATCACGCCTCACCGAACTGATGACCGGCAAGACGTTCGACCAAACCGTGAGCACGAGAAACCTTAGTGGATCACCCGTCGTGTTGAAGATCGATCGATTGACCCGCGCAGGCGACTATGACGACGTTTCGCTGACAATACGGCGCGGTGAAACGCTTGGCCTGACCGGGCTACTCGGCGCCGGTCGCACAGAACTCGCGCTTTCTATTTTCGGCATGCTGCGCCCAGACCGCGGCAGCATCGCACTCAACGGGACGGTTCTTCATCTGAACTCCAACCGCGACGCAATCCGCGCGGGTATTGGATATCTCTCCGAAGACCGCTTGTCCCTTGGTCTCATACAAGCTCAGTCCATCGCCGACAACGCCGTTATCCCGGTGCTCGACAAGATCCTTGATCGAGGGCTGATCTCCTCGGAGAAGAAGGACGCGCTCGTCAATCATTGGATCGAGGAATTGGCGATAAAAGTCGGGCGGCAGACTGATGCGATTTCCACGCTCTCGGGCGGCAACCAGCAAAGGGTGGCCATCGCCAAATGGCTGGCGGTCGGCCTGAAACTGATCATTCTTGATTCGCCAACCGTGGGGGTGGACGTTGGCGCGCGGGCCGGCATCTTCGAGATTGTCGCCAAGCTCGCTGCCGAAGGCCTGGCGATTCTGCTGATATCCGATGAAGTGCCGGAGGTCTATTTCAACGCCGATCGTATCCTTCATATGGCTGCGGGCAAGATAGTCGCCGAATACGATCCGCACGCCATCCCGCTCGGCGACCTGGAAGCTGCCGTCTATGCGTAACCGCGGCAAGCTCTTCCGGGCTCATCCCACCGAGACATGGCTCGTTGTGGTTCTTCTCATCATGAGCGCAGGTCTCTCCGTTGCGAGCGACAAATTCTTCACCATTGCCAATCTCTTCAATCTGCTCAACACAAGCTCGACAAATCTGATCTTCGCGGTTGGGCTGCTGGTGGTGTTGATCGCTGGGGGCATCGACATCTCCTTCGCTGTGGCCGCGTCAGTGGTTCAATACGTTGTGGCGCTGGCTCTAGCCCAAATGGGAGGTGGTGATTGGTTCATCGGCCTCACCTTGGCGGCAATTGTCGGGATCGCCCTGGGTGCGGTGAACGCCGGCCTCATCTACTATTTCCAGATCATTTCAATCGTTGTCACCATCGCCACCTTCAATATTTTTTTCGGCCTGCTGATGTTCTTCACGCACGGTGTATCGATCTACAATCTGCCTGCATGGTGGACGCATCGCACTGTGCTTTTCGAGGTCCAACAGGCGAATGGCAATTGGGCCGAGCTAACACTGCCGGTTGCGATCATGGCGGTCTGCGTCGCCGCCACCTGGGGGCTTATCCGGTATACCACCACGGGACGGCAGCTATACGCTTTTGGCGATAACCCGGAGGGCGCCCGTCGCCTCGGTATCAACATCGCGGCGATGCACTTCATTGCCTTCGGCTGGCTTGGTTTGATGGCCGGGATCGCGGGACTTGTGCAGGTGCACTATTCCCAGGAAGTCGTGCCCAACGCATTGGTGGGGCGCGAGCTGGACGTGCTGGCAGCTGTTGTCCTTGGCGGTGCCAGGCTGGGTGGCGGGCGCGGCACCGTGCTCGGTTGCATCCTTGGCGTGTTTCTTGTGTCGGTGACGCAAAACGGGCTGAACCTCCTCGGCATCTCTCCCTATGCTTTCAAGATGATCGTCGGGGCGATCATCTTGATTGCCATCACGCTGTCCAACGCGCCGCTCGGGCATATCCTCGCGGGCTTGCGGCAGAGGATGGGTACATGACGCAGCGCGTGCTCGAAACTGGAGCGCTACGGCACGGATTCTTGCGCCGTCTTGCCGGCACGTTGGGCGCCGAGAATATCGGACTTTTGCTGGCATTGATTTTGGTGATTGCATTCTTCGGATCTCTCTCGCCGCGATTCCTGTCCAAAGCTACCTTTGAATCGGTGGCCTTCCAGTTGCCTGAACTTGGACTGCTTACGCTCGCGATGTTGATGCCGATCATCTCGGGCGGCATCAATCTCGCCGTGACGTTCACGGCCAATCTCTGTGGCCTCACGCTCGCCTGGGTTCTTCAGGCCAACGGAGGACCGGACGCAAGCATCTATGCCTTTCTACTCGGTTCCGTTCTTGCGGTCGGCGTTGGCACGGCAAGCGGCTTGGTCATGGGCCCGGTGATAGCCTATACCGGCGCGCACCCCATCCTCGTTTCGCTCTCGGTGATGATTTTCCTGCGCGGCCTTGGCGAGTTTCTGACCCGCGGCGCCGATATTTCGGGCTTTCCCGAATTCATCCAGCCCCTGGGTCACGGCAGCATCGTCGGCATTCCTGTCCCGCTGCTGATACTGCTCGGCGCAGTCATCGTCTGGCATGTCTTGATGACCCGAACCAGGCTTGGCTTTTCAAACTATATGGTCGGCTCCAACATCGAGGCGACGCGCTATTCCGGCATCTCGACGCGACGCGTGATCATTCTGATCTACGCGCTGTCTGGCGCCATGTGTGCGTTGGCCGGCATTATCATGATGGCACGATTCAATTCCGTCCGTGTCGGCCATGGCGAGTCCTATGTGCTGATTACGGTGCTTGCCTGCTTCTTGGGCGGGGTGAATCCGTTTGGCGGCTTCGGCAAGGTCGTTTCGGTCTTCCTAGCCCTCATCGTTTTGCAGTTGCTTTCTTCGGGACTGAATCTCTTGGGCGCCAGCCAGCACCTGGCCACAGCCATTTGGGGCATCATGCTGATCGGCGTCATGATCTTGCGGTGGGCTGCCGGGCAGCTCAATTTCATGAGGATAACACGATGAAGGGTTTTGGCGTTCATACGAGCATGTGGACGAGTGGTTGGTCCGTAGAGGGCGCCGAGCACACTGTAGCGGCGGTGAAAAAATACGATCTCGATTTCATTGAAATTTCGCTGGCCGATCCATTTTCTTGCGATGCCGATCACACCCGCAAGCTGCTGGCGGCAAATGGCATGCAGGCGGTGTGCTCGCTAGGGTTGCCCGAACATGCGTGGGCATCGCGCCACCCACAGGAAGCGATTGACTTTCTCAAGGTGGCTATCGACAAGACGGCCGACATCGGAGCCCAGGCGCTGTGCGGCGTAATCTATGGCGGCATCGGCGAGCGTACTGGCGTGCCACCTACCCAGGACGAACTTGATAACATTGCGAAAGTGATGACGTCCGCCGCCGCGCAAGCCAAGTCTCGCGGCGTCGAACTCGGTGTCGAAGCCGTGAACCGCTACGAGAACCACATCATCAACACCGCGGCTCAGGCGGTGGCTTTGATCGAACGAGTGGGCGCCGACAATATGTTCGTGCACCTTGATACCTACCACATGAATATCGAGGAAAAGGGCATGGGCAACGGCATTATCACCGCCCGCGATCACCTCAAATATATCCATCTCTCCGAGTCTGATCGCGGCACCCCGGGCGAGGGCAATTGCAATTGGGATGAGACGTTCGCGACGCTGGCCGCGATCGGCTTCAAGGGCGGGCTCGCGATGGAGAGCTTCATCAACATGGATCCGCGTCTGGCGTTTGGCCTTAGCGTGTGGCGTCCGGTGGCGGAAAGTGAAGCGGTTGTGATGGGCAACGGTCTGCCGTTCTTGCGCAACAAGGCACGGCAGTACGGACTGATCGCATAAGTTACATCACCATGCGAGATCGAAACTCGGCACATCATGAGCCGACTGCATCGACATTGCGGCGACTGCCTTCGAAGCAGGAGCCGCTCGAGAGGCGATATTGCGGCGTTTTAGATCCCGGCCTTCGGCTGCCCCCCGGGCGCAAGCAGCCAACCGGTCGGCGATCGCAACTGCCGTGAACAATCTATTTCATCGGCTCGGGCATCACAGCCTACCTTCGGCGGTTGCGAGCCGGCCCCGCATCAATTCGCGGCGCTTTCGAAACTCTGTGTATTCCTGGTCGGCCAGTACCCCGATCAGGATCACCGATCCACTCACGGCAAAGTTGAGTGAGGAGGGAATGCCTAGAAGATTGACAAGGTTCTGAAGCACCTGCAGCAAGATCGTTCCAAGCACCACACCAATGATTGAGCCTTCCCCGCCCCGCAACGAGAACCCTCCAAGGACGGCGGCGGCGATCGCGTAGAGCTCGTAGAAATTGCCGTGCGAGCTTGGCAGGATCGAGCGTGTGTACATTGCGAGAAAGATGGATGACAGCGCCGTCAGCCCGGCGCAGATCACATAGGCGCAGATGATCACCCGGCCGGTACGGATTCCCGAAAACCGCGCGGCCTCTTCATTTTTGCCGACGGCGTAGAGGTATAGTCCGAAGGCGGTACGGTGCAGAACGACCAACATCACCGCCGCCAGGACAAGCAGGAAGACAAAAGAATGAGGAATGGGAATGGAGGTAGGCATTGTTGGTAAGAACCGAAACCAGATCGGTGCGACCGGTGGTGAGATATTCCAGATCCTCGAAGCGGGTTTCGTAGGGAAAGCCTGCCGTCGCATCTTGCGTGTTGCCCTGCTGCTCGCCGGCATGAAGATCGCCCGCACCATCCTGCGTCAGCCGGCCTGCAGGCGGTGATCGCCGAGGAGCTGTCGCCGGGCGGGGCCGCCGACCTTTCCGATCAGTCCATAACAGACCACATCCTCGAACACGCCAAGACGGTTTATCACCCCTGCGGCACCTGCCGGATGTTCACCGATGACCAGGCGGTGGTCGACCCGCAATTGCGCGTGCGCGGCGTGCCGCGCCTACGCATCTGCGACGCCTCGATCATGCCGCGTCTCATCAGCGGCAACACCAACGCGCCGGTGATCATGATCGCCGATCGGTGCGCCGATTTCATCCTCGGCAGCGCTTAGCGAGAAACGGGCAGCCCAGAGAAATCCAGGCTGTTTTGAGACGATGTATCTGTCCAGCGCATGCAGCGACTTTGTCGCGACCGAAACCGGACAGCTTGACGCCGCCGGGCGGCACGGTGATGTCGGCGCCGCCATACATTGCATAGGTCCTATCAAATCGAGACTGGGATAGCGATGCCAACGCGCTGCTGTTGGCCGCCAGAAAGCTGGTGCGGATACGCCTGGAGAAATTCAGGCGATGCAGGCAGCTTCACCAGACGCAGCAGTTCCAACAGCATCCATGACGGCGCCGAAGTCGCGCCCGGCTTCCAGATCATCGCTGCGCCGGCCACACGCCCGGCCACTCGGTCTACCTCGCAAACTACGGCAAGGAACAGCGCATGATTTCGGCCGACACGATGTATGTGCCAGCGCTGCTGGCGCCGCATCCGGAGTGGCAAGGCAGCTACGACCAGGACGGGCCGATGGCGATCACCAGGCGGCACAAGCTGATCGATCGCGTGATCGCCGACAACATCCGGATCTCGGGCGGGGGCTCTCAGAGAGGTTCCTGCTATTGCTGCTGCAGGCCGGTGATCATGGCAATGATCTCGTTCTTATCGGTCTTCGCGGTCTCGCGAATTCCAATCTGCTTGCCACGCCTGAGAACACAGATGCGGTCGGAGAGCTTGAAGACCTGGTCGAGGCTGTGGCTGATGATCAGGATGCCGACATTGCGCTGCTTCAGCGACTGGACGATAGACTCCACCCGGGCGGTTTCGGCAACGCCCAGCGCCGCCGTCGGCTCATCCAGCAGGATCAGCTTGCTTGCCCAATGCGTGGCGCGCGCGATCGCAACGCCCTGGCGCTGGCCGCCGGAGAGATCGCGGATAGTGGCGTGGGCGGAGGGGATGCGCACGTCCAGTTCCTTCACCAGTTTCTCGGTCTCGTCGATCATGCGGCGGCGGTCGAGCAAACCGAGGCAGTTCAGCGGCTCGCGGCCGAGGAACATGTTCATGTAGACCGTCTGTTGGTCGGCCAGCGCCAGGTCCTGGTAGACGACCTCGATGCCTTGCGCGCGCCCCATGGTGGCATTCGACATCGTCACCGGTTTTCCTTCGATGACGATGGTGCCGGACGAGGGCGGGTGGACCCCCGAGACGATCTTGACCAGCGTCGACTTTCCGGCGCCGTTGTCGCCGACGAGTGCAACGATCTCGCCCGGGAAAACCTCGAGCGAAAAACTCTCGATCGCGGTGATGCCGCCGAAATTCTTGCGAATGTCGTGCAGCTGAAGGATGGGCGCGCTCACCGTCATGTGTTTCTCCTAGACTGGCCAGGCATAGGGTTCACCGAAGCCGTTCTCGATGGTTTCCACTTTCGGATTGTCCGTCGAAATGCCCGACACGCCGACAATATGGGCGCGGGTGACGAAGGCCTGGCCACGGAAGCCGAACACGGCGCTGTCGCCAGGCTTCGGCGCGTTCGCGCCGGCGGCATCGATCATGGCGTAATAGTCGATCGCCGAGGGCGGCGGCACCTCGACGCTGCGCAGTGCCGAGCCTGCCGTCGTCGGTTCAGCCGAGACGATCGCCTTGACGTCGTAGTCGGGGAAGATCGGATCGATGTAGAAGCCGCCGCCAAGGCAATAGGCCTTGCCGCCGGAGAGATGCGAGACCTCGGTGAGATAGAGCACCGCCGGCAGCTCCGGCAAATCTTCCATGACATGCAGCGCGGTGGTGCCATGTAGTCCATTGCCCGGCTCGCATTGCGTCGCGCCGGCCTCGGCGAGTGCCGCCAGCATAACGCTCGACGTGGTGCCCGGCGCGTTGATCTCAATGTCCTTGCGGCCTGCCTTAGCCAGCGCTTCCGCAGCTTTCGCGAGCGTCGCCAGATTGGGGGTCGGCAGCACTTTTCGCGAAGCATGGTCGAACAGCAGAGCAGGGAAAGTGGTGATGCCGGCGAAACGGCCGCCTTCGACGGCATCCAGCCGGTCGGCGACATCGATAATGTCGGCGGCATTGAAACCGCCTTCATGGCCGCGATAGAAGATATCGCCTTCGGCGGCGATGCGGGCCAGCAGGTCCTGCACATAGCCGGCCGCCTTGGCGCCTGTTGCCGCTTCCCCAGCCTTGGTATCGTTGAACACGGTCCAGTAGTCCGGCTTGAAGGTTTTCGCCGCAGCCGCCGCTTCGAATTTTGCGACCTGCTGGAGATGGCCGAGATGGCCAAGCTTCATGCCTGCCTTGTGGGTGGCGCGGGCGCAAGCCATGTCGACGGCGACCGCGCGGTCAATGCCGCCGCGCGTCACAGCCCGGCAGAACGACGAGGAGCGGCCGACCTGCTTGGTCATGGCGAAGATCTTCAGGCCGTTGCGGTTGGCCTCGCTCTTGAGAACCCGCGCATTGGCCTCAACCGTGTCGAGATCGAGCACATAAGCATTGGCCGGCAGCTTACCTTGCTGGTGCAACCGGATAGCTGATTCGATGAAGGCGGGGTTGCGGCGGCGCAGAATCTCGAGAAACATGGATGGCTTCCTTCAGCGGTTCTTTTCGCGCAGCGACACGGCGACTGCGGTCAGGATAATGAGGCCGCGCACGATCATCTGGTCGGAGACCGACAGGCCCATCAGGATCAGGCCGTTGTTGAGCATGCCCATCATCAACGAGCCGACCAGCGCGCCGACCACGGAGCCCTTGCCGCCATTGAGCAGCGTGCCGCCGACGATGACGGCGGCGATGACCGTCATCAGGTCGGTTTCGCCGAGAGTATATTTCGCCGCCTGCAGGCGACCGGCATAGAGCAAGCCGGCAAGACCGGCGAGCCCGCCGCTGATGGTCAGCACGGCGAGCCTGATCCTGGGCACGCTGATGCCCGATACGCTTGCGGCGCGGGCATTGTCGCCGGTCGCCAGCACATGCGCGCCGAAACGGGTTTCGCGGAACACCAGGTGGCCGATGGCCACGGCAATCACCGACCACCAGACGAGTGAGGGGACACCGAACAGCGAGCCGGAACCGAAGAAGCCGGTGAACGCTTCGTTGGTCACCGAGATCGAGCGAAGGTCTGTCATCGAACGCGAAACGCCGGCGAACAGGCCGAGCGTCGCCAGCGTCACCAGGAAGGAGGGCAGCCTGACATACGCCACCAGCACGCCGTTGATGACGCCGATCAGCAGGCCGGCGCCGAGGCCGGCGACTATCCCTGCTGGCATGCCGTACGCGTTGATGGTGACGGCGGCTGCAAGGGCCGCCACCGCCACGATCGAGCCGATCGACAAATCTATTTCGCCGGCCGACATGACGAAGACCAGGCCGATGGCCATGATCGTGACCGGCGTCGTCTGCAACACGATGTTCGATAAATTCCGGACGGTGAGGAAGCCGCTGTCCCGCAGCACAATGGCGAAGAACAGAAAGATCGCCAGGAAACCGAGGTAGACGACATATTGCTGCAGATTGAAGCGGCTTGCGAAGCTGCCACCGGCACTGGTGTTGGCACTGGACATTTTATCCCTCCGGTGGTGAGCGCTTCGCCTCGAGCCTATTTCACCGCGTCCGCGATGGCCGCCGGTACGTCCCTGTTGAGGGACTTCTTCCAACCGTCCTTCACCGTGTCCTTGGTGACGGCGATGGAATCTACGGCATAGAATGGTTCGGCCTTCTTGCCGACCAGCGAACCTGCCGAGGCGCGCGCCAGCGTCACGCCAATGCTGTAGGCCTCGTCGGCGACGAGGGCCGCGATGTTGCCGCCCTTGACCATGTCGAGCGCGGCAGGCTCGT
This sequence comes from Mesorhizobium sp. M0862, assembly GCF_040319795.1. Classification (NCBI taxonomy): domain Bacteria; kingdom Pseudomonadati; phylum Pseudomonadota; class Alphaproteobacteria; order Hyphomicrobiales; family Phyllobacteriaceae; genus Mesorhizobium; species Mesorhizobium sp. M0862. The sequence continues at coordinate 14,318 of NZ_JAMYOJ010000037.1, read as the reverse complement.
TGAGGTCGAGCGTGACAATCTTGGTGTGTGTGTTGCCGGCACCGCGCAAGGCCGAAAGCACGCTCAGCGCCGGTTCGGCCCAGGTGACATAGATGCCGTCCAGGTCCGGATGCTGGGTGATCATCGCCTGGGCGATGTCTTCGCTGCGCGCCGGGTCGGCCATGCCGGCCTCGGCCTCGATCTTCATATCGGGATAGTCCTGCTCGATGGTCTTCTTGAAGGCCTGGTCGCGCTGGTTGGTGACGTAGAAGTCGGCATCGTGGAAGATGTAGCCGATCTTGCCTTTCTTGCCGAGCGCCTCGGCCATGGCGATGCCGGCCTTGTTGCCCATCTGAAAGAGATCGTCGGAGACGATGGTGACATAGTCCCTGCCCTGCTTGTAGCCGGCCGGGGAATTGTCGACGAAGCCGAGCTTGACGCCGGCCTGGCGTGCCGGATCGTAGACCGAAGCTGCGGTCGCCGGATCGACGGGAAGCGACAGGATGATCGACGGCTTTTTGGCCATCACCGTCTCGATATCGGCCTTCTGTCGCGCGGCGTCGAAACCGGCATCGGTCTGCGCCACCACCTCGATGCCGAGGCGCTTGAATTCGTCATGGGCGCCGGCGTTGACGGCGTTGGTGTATTCGCTCATCTCGTGCCAGACGAGGGCGGCGGTGAACTTGCCGTCCTTGATCTGCTGCTCTTCGGCTGGCGTCAGCGTAAGACTGCTCGCCGGCACCGGCTTTTCACCATTCGGTCCTGTGGTGACGCCTTCAGCGGCGAAGGCGTGCATGGCTAGCAGGCTCGCCACTGTCGTTATGATTACAGATGCTTTGCGCATGTCCCGGTTCCCTTTTTGTTGTGTCGAAGAAAAGCTCCGGTGCGGCGGGCCGCGCCGGAGCGAGAGCCTTACTTGGCCGCGTCGAGCACCGGCTGCGGCGCGTCGCGGTTGAGCGAGTCCTTCCAGCCCTGCGCGACATTCTCCTTGGTGACGGTCAGGGCCGGGACGACGACGAAGGCCGGTGTCGGCTGGCCAAGCAGCGACTTCATGCCGGAAGCAGCCATGGCGCGGCCGAGTTCATAGGCCTTGTCGGCGACGAGGGCTGCGACATTGCCGCCTTTGACCATGTCGAGCGCGACCGGCTCGGCGAGGTCGAGCGTGACGATCTTGGTCCTGGCGTTGCCGGCGCCGCGTAGCGCCGACAGCACGCCGTCGGCCGGCTCGGCCCAGGTCACGTAGATGCCGTCGAGATCGGGATGTTGCAAAAGCATCGCGTTGGCCAGTTCCTCGGCGCGGGCCGGGTCGGATATGCCCTGTTCGGCGACGATCTTGATGTCGGGATAGACCTTCTCGATGGTGGTCTTGAAGGCTTGGTCGCGCTGGTTGGTGACATAGTAGGCAGCGTCGTGGAAAATGTAGCCGACCTTGCCCTTGCCGCCGATCGCTTTGGCCATCGCGTCCGCAGCCTGCTTGCCCATCTGGAATAGATCGTCAGTCACGATCGAAGCGTAATCGGTGCCCTGCTTGTAGCCCTTGGGCAAGTTGGACAGGAACACCAGCTTGGTGCCGTCCTTGACCGCCTGGCGGAAGGCTTCTGCCGAGGTGACCGGGTCGAGCGGCAGGGCCAAGATGACGTTGGGCTTGGCGGCCAACGCCGTCTCGATGTCGCTGCGCTGGCGGGCGGAGTCGAACTGGGCATCCGTTTTGACCGCAATGGTGATGCCGGCGCGGGCGAATTCGTCGGTGGCGCCGGCGGTTACCGCATTGGTGAAATCGGACGAGGTGTGCCAGAGCAAGGCAGCCTTGTAGCCCTTGTCCTTGAGCGCGGCGATGTCGGCATCGCTTAGGATCACGTCGGCACTTGGCGTGGCGCTCTCGCCCTGCGGGCCGACCGTCTGTGCGAAAGCTGGGTCGGCGGCAAGCATCAATCCGCCGGCAAAGGCGGCGGCGATCAGTGTCTTCATCGACATGTCAGTTCTCCCATTTTGCTTCGTTGGTGGTTCAGTCGACCACGCCACAGTAGCGGGCCATGAAGGCGGCGAAGCCGACTATGCCGGCGAAATATTCCTCGACATCCACGTGCTCCTCGAATGTGTGGCAATTCCTGATGTCGCCGGGCGCGCAATAGACGGCAGGAATACCGAGCTGATTGATGATGAAGGGGGACTCCGACCAGAACGGTGCGCCCTCGATGACGCCGCGCCCGCTCATTGCGCCAGCCATCGCGTCGGACAGCATGGCGACTTCCGCCCGCGTTTCGCCGATCTCGGCAGCGGTGCCGCCCAGCCTGTGGTCGCGGCCGGCGGGGTAGGCGAACTCTACCGAAATATCCGGATCGGCGATCGCGCCGCGCACGGCAGCCTCGATCTCGGCAGCGGCGGTGTCGAGGTCTTCGCCAGGCAACAGCTTGCGGATCAGCGAGAGCGTGCAGCGCTCGGGAACGGCAATGTAGCCGCCGCCGGCAAGCCCGGTGATAAGCAGGAAGCCGCGCCCGACCAGTTTGTGCTCGGCGCGCGCGGCGACCTCATCCGAATGCTTCCAAAGCGCCGTCATCGCGGCATGGCTTGCACGGAGCGCATCCTTGCCGAGTTCTGGCACACCGAAATAGGCAGATTTGCCGGTAATCGAGATATCGGTGATGAAGAAGCCGATCTGCGCCGCATAGACGGCCAGGCGGGTCGGCTCGACATAGACGCTGAAATCGGGTGCTGTGACCTCGCCGGTCTCGATGCGTCCGACGAAGTGCTTGATCCCGGCGGAAATGCCGGTGCCGGGCTGGCCGCTCTCCTCGTCGCCGACGAAGGCAAAGGCGACGTCGCCCTTGAGGCGAACGCCGGCCTTGTCGAGCAGCGCGAGTGCCGCAAGCGAAGCAATGATGCCGGCCTTGAGGTCGCCGGAGCCTCGGCCCCAGACAGCACCATCAATGATCGGGGCGGCGAACGGATCCTCACGCTGGGTGCCTGCCCAATGCTCGCGCCAGCCGTCGACATGGACGGTGTCGGTATGGCCGATGAACAGCAGGCGCTTTCCCTGGTCGGCCCCCTTGCGCTCGCCCCAGATGTTGGGCCGCCCGGGAAGGAATTCCGTCCTGGTCAGGCCGCTGAGGTCAAGGTCGCGCATCCTGGCTTCTAGGAAGTCGACGAAGTTGGCTTCGTTGCCGGTGATGCTCTCTCGGCCGATGGCGCGGCGAAACAGCGTTAGTGCGTCGTCGCGGTCGAGCGCTGCCTGCAGGCGGGCGGCAATATCGTGAGTCATATCGCGGCCTCCTTCAGGGCGGCGGCCTGGGCAGGCGGCAGCGAAATCCGGCCATCAGGCGCGTCGACGCCGAACAGCGTGTTGTGCAACTGGCCAAGGCCGATTGCCGCCGCGCCGATGAGGGCTGCGCGTGCGCCGAGTTCGCTCGCCTCGACCCTGACCGGATAGGGGAAGCATAGCGGCAGAAGCGCCTGCACCCTGGACAGGATTTCGGGCCGCAACCCAATCGAGCCGCCGAGGATAAACTTTTCTGGATTGGCGATCGCCGCGATTGCCGCAACGCCTTGCGCCAGATGGCGGGCAGTTTCGTCGAGCACGGTGAGCGCGTCCTTGTCGCCACGCGCGGCATTCTCGAATATTGCCGGCACGGAGACCTGCCTGCCGGCGAGGGCGTGGTAGCGATCGGTCATGGCGTGGGTGGCCACCGCGCGTTCGAATGCGCCGGTGCGCAGTGATTCCTCGGCGAAGGGATCGGCCCCGATTGGCATGAAACCGATCTCGCCGGCGGCGTGCCCAGCACCCCGCACCAGATGACCGCCCAGCATCAGCCCGCTGCCGATGCCGGTGCCGAGCGCGATGTAGGCGAGATTGTCGATGCCCTGGCCTTGGCCGAGCCAGTTCTCGCCAAGCACCGCGAGATTGACGTCGTTCTCGATCATCACCGCGACGCCGAGCGCTTCTTCAAAGGCATCCAGCACATTCATTGTGTCGAAGCCGGCAATGTTCGGCGCCATTAGAATGCGGCCGGTGGCCGGGTCAGGAGCGCCAGGCGCGCCGATGACGGCCAGGCGTATCTTCTTGCGCGCGACGTGCTGTCTGGCCGCGGCATCGAAGGCCAGCGCTGCAATCTGATCGACGACGAACTGGCCGCCGCGCGGATCGGTCGGTGTGGCGGCTTCGGCAAAGATCTGGCAGGCAAGGTCGGTCAGCGCGACCCGCACCTTGGTGCCGCCAAGGTCGACGGCGATGATATAGGCTGCGTCGTGGACCAGTTCGTAGGTGACGGCGGTGCGCCCGACATGGCCGCTGGTGCGGCCGGTTTCCTGGACCCAGCCCTCCTGCTCGAGCCCGCGCATGATTTCGGAGATGGTCTGCTTCGACAGGCCCGTCAGCTTGGCGATCGAGGCGCGGGAGATCGGCCCGCCCTGGACGATCGCTTCCATCACGGAGCGCTGTGAGAACTGACGGGATATGCGCGGCAGGTCAGTCACATTGAACCCCGGTTAATTCGTTCTATGACCGAACTTATTATTCGGAACTGGACCTGTCAATGTATGTTCGCGAGCGGCCGTTTTTGCGTACGCGAACATTGATCCGGAGGCAGGATTCAGGCGCGTTGCTGCCGTTCGGCAGAAGATAAAATGCGATCAGCGAGTGGCTGGATCAGCTTCTTGAATCAATTGGGCGAACAGCTTCGTAACGCATTGACAAATAACGATCATGCTAGTCTCTGAGGGTCACTGTTTTCTACAGGAGATCAATACAGCGGATGGTTCGCCGGTCCATATCTCTCGTATCTCTCGTATGGGTCTGTCGAACCAAAGGACGATGAACGAGACTAACTATTGGCTTCGAGAATATCGGTGATGTACCGCGGGTCTGCCTCCCAGTGAATGGCTCAAATGGGGCCGGCCGCGGAACGTCCGTTTGCAGTTTGCAAACGTGGATAACTACCATACCGCCTTAACTCGCAAAGACCCGTTTGACGCCAACTGGGCTGGCCCGAAGCCGACCTCTCCGTCCAGCATAGTCCGATCATATTCGGCGCAAGCTGCTCGCTTGAACCGTGGGATAGAATTCCGCCAATTTCAGGCACGTGGTTGCCAGGCGCCACCGAACTTGACAAGCAGTCTTGCAGGAACTGCGTCGAGCACTGAACGTTTGACCAAGCGCGGGCATCTCCGCCTTGGCTAAGGACCATCAATGTTCACGTTCATGTTTGCCACCGGCATCGAGAACAGCACCCCCACCATTCGACAAGGCCGGGAGCGCGTCGACGAAATGGAAAAATGCCGCTTCTACGAACGATGGCGCACCGACTTCGAACTGGTCCAGGATCTCGGGGTGCATTTCCTCCGCTACGGACCTCCCATCCACAAAACGTGGCTGGGTGATGGACGTTATGATTGGGCATTCGCCGATGAGACCTTCGCCGACCTGAAGGCGAAAGACATTCTTCCGATCGTCGACCTTTGCCATTTTGGCGTGCCGGACTGGGTTGGCAACTTCCAGAACCCGGACTTTCCGACACTATTCGAGCACTACGCCAGGGATTTCGCGATGCGCTATCCGTGGATCCAGCTCTTCACTCCAATAAATGAGATGTTCATCTGCGCCACCTTTTCGGCTCGCTGGGGATGGTGGAACGAACAACTGAGCAGCGACACTGCTTTCGTCACCGCCCTCAAGCACATCGTGAAGGCGAACGTGCTTGCCATGCGGGCGATCCTCGAGGTGCGGCCGGACGCCATCTTCATACAGAGCGAATCCTCGGAATACTTCCACGCCGATTCTCCCGAGGCGGTCGGCAGAGCGGAACGGTTCAACAGCGAGCGTTTCCTGTCGCTTGACCTCAACTACGGTCATGACGTCGACGCGCACACCTATCGCTATCTTCTCGAAAACGGGATGACGGCCGAAGAATACAGTTTCTTCCTGGAGAGCCATCTGCGCAGGCATTGCGTGATGGGCACCGACTATTACCAGACCAACGAACATCGGGTTTGGGCAGACGGAACGACGTCCGGGTCCGGCGAGGTGTTTGGCTATGACGAGATCACGCGGCAGTACTTCAATCGCTACCGGCTTCCCGTAATGCATACGGAGACCAACATCAGCGAAGGCCCCAATGGAGACGAGGCCGTCTATTGGCTGTGGAAAGAGTGGGCCAACGTGCTGCGGATCCGCAACGATGGCATCCCCATCGTAGGCTTCACCTGGTACTCGCTGACGGACCAGGTGGACTGGGACAGTGCGCTTCGGGAGAACAACGGACGGATCAATCCGCTCGGCCTCTATGACCTCGACCGAAATCCGAGGGCGGTGGGGCGCGCTTTCAAGGCGCTGATCGCGAACTGGAATAAGCTGTTGGCCACACAAAGTGTCTGCCTTGCTTTGCCGGTCTTTCTTCCCTCACAGCAAGACGATGCCATTGTTCGCGCGCAACAGGATTATGCGCGCAGCCTGCTGAGCGTGGATCGGGTCGCTGAAGGCTGGACTGAACCACTTGCTGCTCCCCAGAAAGAGGTCGAACCCGATGCGCCTGGATAACAAGACTGCATTGCAACCGGTGCTGCAAGCGGCATTGGACTGGCCATCGCCATGCGGTTGGGTACCGAAGGTGCACGGGTGAGCCGACCTGGGTGGAGGCAAGGTCGAGAAGGCGCGCATCGGTTCGACAAGGGGCGCGCCGGGTGAGGCCGCTATCACGGTCTGTCGACTTGCGCTCACGCGTTCGGCAGGTTGGTAATAATCGTCAACAACGCGCCGGCCTGATAATCTTTAAACCCATTGAGGCATTCACTAGAGCGGGCTGGCTGAAGGTGCTGAGCGTCGACCTGCTGGGAGCAATTTATTTCGCCGGAAAGGCATTCGCTCATATGACATCTGGCGGCGTCATCGTAAAACATATTGAGTGTGCGCGGTCGAGACGAGCTCCGCATCTCGAGCTATACGCCGCGGCAAAGGCCACCCTCCTGTCTCTAGCCGAGACCCGACGCAGTTCGCACCTTGGCCGACTGGGCATGAATCCGGACGATTACCGAACCAAGTGGAACCTGCCTCGCAATTACCCGATGGTGGCACCCAACTATTCGGGAAGCGTTCCGCATATCGCCTCTAACACCCAGTAGCGGACAGCTCTCGCCTGAGGCGTCAGTCGTCCTTGAGGGCTCCGGCATCGCATTGGAGACCCAAGGCTGGTGCACAAGGATCATGACATTGAATTCCACTCTTTACAGGAACAAGTGCCTTTCCTCGGGATTAGGATTCGACGCCGCAACGGCGTCGAACCCCAAAGGAGACTCACATGAAACGTAAGATTTTGACAGCTACAGCGATCTCTCTCTGTCTCGCCACCGCGGCCTTGGCGCAGTCGTCGGGAACATCCAGCGGCACGAACGGAACGTCCGGCTCATCGGCCGGGTCGGGTATGAGTTCTACGTCCGGCTCAGGCCAAAGCGGTATCCCGAGCGGCTGGGACAGCAAGCTCTCGGGCTCATTCTTCAGCGACGCCAATTCGGGAAGACTTCTGTCGCAGGATGAGATCCGCAAGAACTGGTCGTCCCTGAGCTCTGAACAGCAGGCACAGGTTCGCTCCGACTGCTCGAGAATGACGGCCAGTAACGGCACTGGCTCTGGCACAATGACCGGCACGTCAGGTAGCTCGGCTTCGACCGGCAGTGATACAACGGCGAGTGTCGGCACCGGCTCTGGCACAGCCACCGGCACTTCAGGCAGCTCTGGTTCGACCGGCAGTAACACCACGGCCAGCAACAGCACTGGTTCGGGTACAACCACCGGCACGTCGGGATCCTCGAATACAGCTGGCGATACGACCGCCAGCACCAGCACGGGTTCGGGTGCGAACTCGGCTGCTCAAATGGCTTCGATGCAGCAGCTCTGCACCCAGGTTCAAGGGATGTGACTGAATGCGGGCTCCGGGCCGGCTTGGCCGAGACAGAAGAGGCCTTGACGGCCCGGACATCGCTTTGGTTTGGTAGCCATTCGGCGCTGAAGTCGGCCGGTGATCGGTGTCACAACTCGGCGCTTGTATCGCCGGCGACCGTCCCTCGCCAATAGCGCGCTTCGCGTCGAGACACTTCTCTCGGGCAAGGGCAAGTGAGATTCCGTCCCGTCCATACCTGCCAAGACAGACCGTCTCGCGGCGTCCGTTGAGCCTGTAATCCAGCCGAAAGGAGATCGCGCCACTAGGCATGACGCGAACATACATGCCGTCGCGGTAAGCAATCTTGTAGAATTTCACTTTTGGTTCAGGGCTTTAAGGGCGACGTCCGTCAGCATTCCCCGCTACCTCCTGAAAAGTACCGTCAGTACAATTTCGAGGCTCTTCGGCAGAACATTCGTTTTATCTTCAGTGCCTTAAGGCATCAAAAAACACCGTCAGAGCCTCATTGGATCTGACGGTACTTCGAAAAATCTGAGCTAGCAATTTGCGGAAGGTCCGTCAGCCGGTCCGTCAAATCCAATCTCCGCACCGATTGTCGCTAATTGTCTCCGAATGGATTTATACGTGTTATCAAATGGTTGTGGCGTACAATGGCGTGTTTCCGGCGGCGTTTGGGTAGGTCTGAATCATTCCCACTCGATGGTGCCTGGCGGCTTTGACGTCACGTCGTAGACGACGCGGTTGATGCCGCGGACTTCGTTGATGATGCGGGTGGCGGCGGCACCGAGGAAGGCCATGTCGTAGTGATAGAAATCCGCCGTCATGCCGTCGACAGACGTCACGGCGCGCAGGGCGCAGACGAATTCGTAGGTGCGGCCGTCGCCCATCACACCGACGGTCTGCACCGGAAGCAGCACGGCGAAAGCCTGCCAGATGGCGTCGTAGAGGCCGGCCTTTCGGATCTCGTCGAGATAGATGGCGTCGGCCTCGCGCAGGATTTCGAGCTTTTCGCGGGTGATACCGCCGGGGCAGCGGATGGCAAGGCCTGGTCCGGGGAACGGATGGCGGCCAATAAAACTTTCGGGCAGGCCGAGTTCCTTGCCCAGTGCCCTCACCTCGTCCTTGAACAGTTCGCGCAGCGGCTCGACCAGCTGCATGTTCATGCGCGCCGGCAGGCCGCCGACATTGTGGTGCGACTTGATGGTCACCGACGGGCCGCCGGTGAAGGAGACGCTCTCGATGACGTCGGGATAGAGCGTGCCTTGCGCCAGGAAATCGGCGCCGCCGAGTTTCTTGGCCTCTTCCTCGAACACCTCGATGAACAGCCGGCCGATGGTCTTGCGCTTCGTCTCGGGGTCGGACTCGCCTTCCAGCGCGGAGATGAATTTTTCCGACGCGTCGACAAGGATCAGCGGCAGATTATAGTGCTGGCGGAACATCGCCACCACGCCGGCGGCCTCGTCCTTGCGCATAAGGCCATGGTCGACAAGAATGCAGGTCAGCTGGTCGCCTACCGCTTCGTGGATCAAAAGTGCGGCGACCGAGGAATCCACGCCACCCGACAACGCGCAGATGACCTTGCCCTTGCCGACCTGCTTGCGAATGGTTTCGACCGCATGCTCGCGATAGGCTCGCATCGTCCAGTCGCCTTCGATGCCGGCGATGTTGTGGACGAAGTTCCGGAGCAGCCTGGCGCCATCCGGCGTATGCACCACCTCCGGATGGAACATGATGCCGTACATCTTGCGCGCGACATTGCCGAAGATGGCGAAGGGCGAGCCTTCCGACTTGCCGAAGACTTCGAACCCCTTGGGCAGCGAGATGACGCGGTCGCCATGGCTCATCCACACCTGGTGACGCTGGCCGGGCGCCCACAGGCCTTCGAACAGCGGGCTGTCCTTTTCGATCTCGACGAAGGCGCGGCCGAATTCGCGATGGTTAGAGCTTTCGGCGACGCCGCCCATCTGCACGCACATGGCCATCTGGCCGTAGCAGATACCGAGCACCGGCACGCCGGCATCGAAGACGATCTGCGGCGCGCGCGGGCTGCCGATGTCCGATGTCGAGGCGGGACCGCCCGACAGGATCACGGCTTTCGGATTGATGCGCTTGAAGGCAGCTTCGGCCGATTGGAACGGCACGATCTCGGAAAACACGCCAGCCTCGCGGATGCGGCGGGCGATGAGCTGCGTAAACTGGCTGCCGAAATCGACAATCAGGACTGTATCGGGATGATTGGCTGTCGTCATGGCGAGCCTTTAGAGAAAGAAACGAGTCGGCGCAATGGGGTGCGTAGCCCGACTTTCAGAGCGCTGCCGGCTCTTGCCCAGGCTGCTCCTTGTGTAGCGTGCCGGAGCCGATGGCCTGTTCGAGGCGCACGACTGCATCCGCCAGCTTCTCGTCGATGACATGCAGATATTCGGTCCAGTCGCCAACGTGGCGCAGATCGGCTGGACCGTCTGAAATGCCGCGCAGGCCGATAAGCGGGATATCGAACAACTGGCAGGCGCGCAGGCAGGCGAAGGTTTCCATGTCGACCATGTCGGCGGCGATGGCGTCATAGGCGGCACCGGTGATGATGGCGCCGCCGGTCGACAGGCTGGCTTCTTTAATGCCCGGTATCCTGAATGATAGCGGGACGGTCACCGGCAGGTCGAGGAACGGCGTCGCGCCTTTTTCGAAGCCTAGCGGCGAAGCGTCGATGTCGCGATAGCTGACCGAGACCGCCTGGTAGATTTCCGTCTGCTCCAGTGTGCGGCTGCCGGCGGAGCCGAGCGAGACGACGAGATCGGGCAGCGTCTTCTCAGACTTCAGCCATGACAGTTCGGCGCCGAGCCGCACACCTGCCTCGACCGGGCCGACGCCCGTCATCAGCGGCGTGAACAGTTTCTGCAGATGCGGACCGTATTCCGCTTGCGCCGCCATGACGAAAAGAACGTCCTTGCCGCCAATTCGCGTAACGCTGGCCATCATCCCGCTATCCCGTCACGGCCAACCACCGTCATCATCGTGCCGGTCATGGTCGCGATCAGCTTGGCCTCGCCATCGGCGGCAAAGGCGTACGCTTGGCCATCGGCGACAATGATGGTGCGGCCGGGTTTGGTCACCGAGCCGCGGAACAGGAAGCGTTCGCCCCGGCCGGGCGCCAGGAGGTTGACCTTGAACTCAATGGTCAGCACACCGGAATTTTCCGGCATCAGCGAAAATGCGGCATAGCCGCAGGCCGAATCCAGCGCCGTCGAAATCACCCCGGCATGCAGGAAACCGTGCTGCTGGGTCAGTGCCTGGGAATAGGGCATTTCGATCTCGATGATGCCCGGCGTCACAAGCGTCAGTTCGGCGCCGATGGTCGCCATCGCCTGCTGGCGCGCGAACGACGCCCTGACGCGGTCCTCATAATCGGGTGCGGGTACGATCTTTGCTGCCATGGCCCTCGCCCTGATTTATCTGCAAAGCTTATCGCAGACGCCTGAACGCCACGCAAATGCTTTTGCTGCACTGCAGCAAAGCACTCAGTTCAACAGGAGCAGCGACGCGTTGAGCAAGGTGGCGAAGGCTACCCACGCGGCATAGGGCGCAAACAGCCAGCCGGAAACCCGGTCGCGGTTCCACACCGTGGCTATGAACAGCGCAATGCTGGCGAGAAGAGCCAGGATCACGACCAGTGCCGGCCCCATCTGTTTGGCGCCGAAGAAAGTCGGCGACCACGCGAAGTTCAGAACAAGCTGGAGGGCCCAGATCTTCATCGCGGCGCCTGCTCGTTCCCGCTCCCATGTCCGCCAGCCGGCTACGGCGATCAGGACATAAAGGAGCGTCCAGGCCGGCGCGAAGACCCAGTTGGGCGGGTTGAAGGGCGGCTTGGCGAGCGAGGCATACCATTCACCCGGCAGCGTCGCATAGCCGATCAACAGGCCGCCGCCGAGCACCAGAAGGAGGAAAAGCAGAAGCGACACATATCTTTGCAAGAATTCTACCCCGTCTGGCGGCCGACGCCGCGCATCTGCAACTGGCGCTATGTCAGCCTGTCAATCGCAGCGTCAATTCGCCCGACGCAGCGCACAGAAATGGAACCCGTCGGTGCCGCTCAGAGCCGGCGACAGCGAGATATCGCTTGTCTTGCCGATCCGGGCGGCCGCTGCGTGACCGGGGAAGCTGGCATCCCAGAGCGCGCGATGATCGACCGGAACGAAGCCCTTGTGCCGTTCGCGAAAGGCGGCGACCTGCTCGCCATTCTCCTCGTCGAACACCGAACAGGTGATGTAGACCAGCAGGCCGCCCGGTTTGACATAGGCATTCGCCGCATCGAGGATCGCCGACTGCTCGCCCTTGCGGGCATCGAGCTGTCTTTGCGTCAGCCGCCATTTGGCGTCTGGACGGCGCCGCCAGGTGCCGCTGCCGGTGCAGGGCGCATCGACCAGCACAATGTCCATATGGCCCACGAGGGGGCTGAGTTCAGCCGGCTTGGTGACGACCTGCACGTTGCGGTTTTCCGAACGGCGGATGCGGTCGAAGATCGGCGCCAGTCGCGCCTTTTCGGCATCATGGGCGAAGACCTGGCCTTTGTTGGCCATCGCCGCAGACAGCGCCAGCGTCTTGCCGCCGGCGCCGGCGCAGAAGTCGAGCACCTGCATGCCGGCCTGCGCGCCGGCAAGGGCGGCAACGATCTGCGAACCCTCGTCCTGGACCTCGAACCAGCCCTTTTGGAAAGCCGGCTCGGCCTGTACGTTGGGGTGCCGGCCGTCGCCGTCGATGGGCGGGATGCGAATGCCTTGCGGCGCAATAGCAGCTGCCTTGGCGCCGGTGTCGGCGAGTTCCGCCAGCACTTTGGCGCGGTCGGACTGCAGCGTATTGACCCTGATGTCGAGCGGCGGGCGGGTCGCCAAAGCCGCCCCTTCCGCAACCCAGTCTGCGCCAAAGGCTCGTTCGAACAACGGCGCGCACCAGTCGGGTACGTCCGCCCGCACCGCCTCCGGCGCGTCTTCAGGCCGGCGCTCGGCCAGCGCCTGCAACTCGGCGGCGCTGAGCAACGGTGGCGCGAACTTGTCGCCCTCGAGCGCATCGTTGAGCGACTGCGGCGTCTGGCCCCATTCGATGAGCAGCGCGCCGAAGCCGATGGCGCGGGGCGTGTCTTCACCCAAAAGCCAGCCGGCGGAACGTTTGTGGCGCAGCGCGTCGTAGACGATGTTGCCGATCGCCGCGCGGTCGCCGCCGCCCGCAAAGCGATGCGACAGGCCCCAATCTTTCAGCGCATCGGCCACCGGCCGGTGGCGCCGGCCAATGTCGTCCAGCACTTCAATGGCTGCCGCCAGCCGTCCGCCCAGTCGCATTCGTCATTCCATCTATCGAGCACAGTATCTTTCGGCCTGCTCTTAGAGCGTTTCGCGTCGAGATTGAACCCCGCTTGAATTTCGCGGCGACGAGGCCTTCCGCTCGCGGCCGACGATTTTCCCCGCCGGCAAATGTCTGCACGCCGGCGATAACAAATCTCAAATATATGCAAGGTCTCTAATGTTGGTAACTGGCCGCCGTAAGCACGATCTGTGGCGCAATTGCTCTGCTTTCCAAGCTTTTGCGTTGGGAATACTCTTTGCGCCATGATTCGCGGCGCGGAAAAGCGGACCGACGGATCGATACGAGGAGAGGGCAATGAAAACGTATCTTGCGGAAGTTCTAGGGACATTTCTATTGGTGTTTATCGGCACGGCGTCGGTGGCGACGGGTGGCTTTCTCGCCGACTTGCCGCTGGGCCAGGAAGCCATCGGCCTGGCGTTCGGCATCGGCCTGATTGCGGCGGCTTACGCGGTGGGTCCCATCTCAGGCGCACATCTCAACCCGGCCGTCACGCTCGGCGTCTTCCTTGCCGGCCGGCTGCCGGCCAAGGATGTCATTCCTTACTGGATCGCGCAGATCATCGGCGCCATTCTGGCCTCGCTGGCGCTGTGGATCATCGTCTCCGGCCAGACCGGCGGGCACACCACCGGTTTCGGCGCCAATGGCTGGGACGTGGCGAAATGGGGGACGAGTTCGGCCTTCCTATGGGAGCTGATCGGCACCTTCACCTTCGTCACCGTCATCCTCGGCGTCACCGCCGAGAAGCACTCGACGGCGTTCGCCGGCCTGGTCATCGGCCTGACGCTGGCCGGACTGCACTTCGCAATGATCCCGGTGACCGGCACCTCGCTCAATCCGGCGCGTTCGATCGGCCCGGCGCTGTTTACCGGCGGCGCAGCCCTCAGCCAGCTCTGGCTGTTCATCGTTGCGCCGCTGATCGGCGGCGCAATCGCTGGCGTCGTCGCCAAGGCACGCATCTTCGAAAAGGACTGATTTCGAAGCCTGCGAAAACGAAGGGGGGGGGGGGGGGGGCGGCGCCCCGGGGGGGGGGGGGGCGCCCCGCGGCACCGACCCCCACCCGGACCTGCGGTCCGACCTCCCCACAAGGGGGAGGTAGGGGGC
>NZ_JAMYOJ010000036.1:0-41670 GCF_040319795.1 Mesorhizobium sp. M0862 | reverse complement strand
CGTTCCTTCGCGGGAATCAGGTGACGTGAACAATCACCAGCCTGCCATGACCGCCCCCTCTCAGCGAATTTGCAGAACTCTCAGCACACTACCGTCTCGAATGCCTCTCCACAGGCCCGACCGACCCAAGAACTCCGCCACATTCCTGCCCGGTTCCGGACACAATCGATTAATACGCTGATAAACAATTCCTGCGCACAAGGGATGGGGATTGGCGCGTCGCAGGCATTGCTCATCTGGCTCCGCCGAAATTCTAGAAGCGGCGCCTGTGTCGAGACGGTAGGGACATCGGAAAACATGCAGACCACGACGCATCGGCGTCTTCGTCGCGCTCCTGCTTTGGTGTTGTGCGCTCTTTCGGCTGCGTTGCTGGCCGCGTGCGCGTCGCCGCAGTCCGAGCCGAAAGCCATGGTCTACAAGAAGCCTCGCTCGAAGGAATATTTTGCCGAGACCGAATACGGCGTGAAGGCCAGCCCGCGCGTTCAGTACATGCGGCGCGGCGGCGGCCGCGACCAGTTGGGCAAACCCTATCAGGTGCGCGGCAAGTGGTATTACCCCAAGGAAGACAAGCGCTACGCCAAGGTCGGTCTCGCCTCCTGGTATGGCGATGCCTTCCACGGTCGTCTCACAGCCAATGGCGAAGTCTACGACATGACCCATCTGACCGCGGCGCATCCGACCATGCCGCTGCCGAGCTATGCCCGTGTCACCAACACCGAGACCGGAAGCTCGGTCATCGTGCGCGTCAACGACCGCGGCCCCTATCACGAGGGACGCATCATCGATGTCTCGGAACGCGCCGCGCAAATGCTCGACTATGCCAAGGTCGGCACGGCCAGGGTCAAAGTGGAATATATCGGCCGCGCGCCGCTCGACGGCGACGACGACCAATATCTGGTCGCCTCCTATCGCCCGGGCAACAACCGCCCGGACCCGTCCGATGGCTTGCCGACCGGCGTCATGGTGGCGATGAACGGACCTTCGCCGAGCCTATCTGTTGGCGCACCACCTGCCGCAGTGCCGTTTCCTGGTCAGTTGACGAATTCCGACACACAGCCAGTGATGTCGATGCAGGCACCGGGCTCAAGCGATGTGACGCTGCCGGAATTCGGGCCGATCGTGCCTCAGCGCCCGGAATCGCCCTTTGCCGTGGCTTCGCTCTCCTATGCGGATGCACGCGTGCAGCGCGCCGACGTCTTTGCAGCACTCGATGACCAGGGCATGTCGCCAGCCGACATCCTGCAATCGTGGAAGAAATCCAACCCGCAGGCATCGCCTGCCGTTTCCGACTATGTCGCCGCCGGATCCTTCGACGATGCTGCCGAGGCAAAGCGGGTGGCTGCGGCTCTCGAACCGTTCGGCAGGACCGAAATCCAGAGCACCGAACTCGACGGCAATGACTGGTACGCGGTCAATCTCTATCCGGATGGCAATGGCAATGTCGACGACCTCTTGCGCGCGGCATGGTCGCATGGCGCGCCGGACGCGCTGGCTGTGCGCAACTGACCAACAAAGGCACGCCGGTTTTGTCATTGCGCGGTTGATCCGCCGGGAAGAAGCCTGATAGCGTTGCGGCAAGTTTCTGCCGGCTAACAGTCGAGCCTCTTCATGCGATTTCGCCTTTTCCACCCTTTTGCCGGGCTTTTTGGCCTTGGCTTCTTGCTTGCCGCGTTGGTTCCGGCCAACGCGCAGCTTTTTGAGACCAAGGCCACGCAGGCTTTCATGATCGATGCCGAAACCGGCACGGTGCTGTTTTCCAAGGATGCCGACCAACCGATCCCTCCGGCCTCGATGGCCAAGCTGATGACGATGGAGATGGTCTTCAACGCCATCAAGTCGAAGCGCATGAGCCTCGACGACACCTTCGTGGTTTCGGAAAATGCCTGGCGCAAGGGCGGTGCGCCTTCGGGAACGTCGACCATGTTTGCCAAGCTCAAATCGGCGATCCGGGTCGAGGATCTGATCCAGGGGGTCACCATACAGGCCGCCAATGACGGCTGCATGGTGCTGGCCGAAGGCATGGCCGGTTCGGAAGAGAATTTCGCGGCGCAGATGAACGATCGCGCCCGCCAGATCGGGCTCGCGAAATCGACATTCGTCAATTCGACCGGCCTGCCGGCCGACGGCCAGCAGACGACGGTGCGCGAACTGGCGCAGCTTGGCCTGCATATATGGCGCGAATATCCGGATCTCTATCTCTATTACGGCCGGGCCGATTTCACCTGGAACAAGATCTCGCAAAAGAACCGCAACCCATTGCTGGCCATGGGCATCGGTGCCGATGGGCTGGCGGTCGGGTCGAGTGAGGCGGGCGGTTTCGGCATCGTCGGCTCGGTCAGCCATGACGGGACGCGGGTGATCGCGGCGATGAGCGGATTGGCCAACGACCGCGAGCGCGCCGAGGAAGCGCGCAAGCTGCTTGAATGGGGCGTCCGCTCCTTCGAGAAGACCGAGATTTTCGCCAGCAACGAAGTGGTCGGCGAGGCCCAGGTGTTCGGCGGCGCCAAATCCAGCGTAGCGCTGAAGGCAAAGGCGCCCATCGACGTCCTGCTGCCGATCGCCAACCGCGACAAGCTGACCGCCAGGATCGTCTATCAGGGGCCGGTATCGGCGCCGGTGGAGGAGGGACAGCCCGTCGGCGCGCTGCGCGTCTGGATCGGCGACACGCTGAGCCAGGAAACCCCGCTTTTCGCCGCCGAATCGGTTGGCGTCGGCACACTGCCGCAACGAGCGTTTGATGCCGCCAGGGAACTGGCCGTAGGCTGGCTGCGTTGAGTTCCTGCGGCGTGGACCTTTTCTCGGGCGCGGACTAAGACACCAGCGCAAAGCAGGACAAAGGCCTTTCGATTGGCAAGCGGATTTTTCATCACCTTCGAAGGCGGCGAGGGCGCCGGCAAGTCGACGCAGATCGAGCGGCTGGCCCAGAAGATGCGCGCCAAGAAATACGATGTCCTCCTCACCCGCGAACCCGGGGGGTCACCCGGCGCCGAGGCGGTCAGGCACGTGCTCCTGTCCGGCGCCGCCGAGCCTTTCGGGCCGAAGATGGAGGCGCTGCTGTTTGCCGCCGCACGCTCCGACCATGTCGAGCAGGTCATCCGGCCGGCGGTGGAGCGCGGCTCCATCGTGCTTTGCGACCGTTTCCTGGATTCGTCGCGCGTCTATCAGGGCGTCACCGGCGGCCTCGATCCGGCTTTCATGGAAGCTCTGGAGGAGGTCGCCATCAACGGCATGATGCCGGACATGACGCTGATCCTTGACATTGACCCCGCCGAGGGCTTGCGGCGCGCCGCCGCGCGGCGTGGCGCCGAGGACGGTCCGGACCGCTTCGAAAAGGAGACGCTGGACATCCACCAGCGCCGCCGTGACGCCTTCCTGGCGATCGCAGCGGCCGAGCCGGACCGCTGCATCGTGATCGACGCGTCGGCGCCTCCCGCTGCGGTGGAGGATGTCATCACCGCGGTGGTGTTCGCCGCACTTGAGGCGAGGGCGCCCGCGCGCAACCGACAGGCGGCGCCCGCATGATCTTCGAACGCATCGCTCCCGAGCAGCACGACACGCTGGACGGTGTACCGGAGCCGTCCGAGACGCTGCGCCTGGTCGGCCATGAGCAGGCGGCCGCGATGCTCGCTGCCGCCTATCGCTCGGGAAAACTGCCGCATGCGTTGATCTTTGCCGGGCCGGTCGGCATCGGCAAGGCGACGCTTGCCTTTCACCTGGCGCACCATCTGTTGAAGCATCCGGCCTTCGACCAGGCGCCGGACACGTTTGCCGTTCCCGATCCGGCCTCACCGCTGTTTCGCCAGATCGCCACCGGGGCGCATCCCGGCGTGCTGCACCTGACCCGGCCGCTGAACGACAAGACCAAGAGTTTCAAGACCGTCGTCACCGTCGACGAGATCCGCAAGGTCAACCGCTTCCTGTCGCTGACCTCGCATGACGGCAGCTACCGGGTGGTGATCGTCGATCCGGCCGACGACATGAACACCAACGCCGCCAATGCCTTGCTGAAGAACCTCGAGGAGCCGCCGAGCCGCACGCTGTTCATCCTCATCGTGCATGCGCCGGGCAGCCTTTTGCCGACCATCCGTTCGCGCTGCCAGATGGTGCGGCTGACGCCGCTCGATGCCGGCAGCCTGATGAGTGTTCTGGAGACCGTCGAGCCGCCGCCACCTTCCGATCCTGCTGCGCGCGCGGCACTAGCGGAACGGGCAGGGGGCAGCGCCCGCAATGCGATCCTTCTGACCCAATATGGCGGGCTGGAGATTGCCGGCACCCTCGACGCCCTGGTCACGTCGGGCAAGAGCGACATCGCCGGCGCCTATCGCCTTGCCGAGGCCGTCGCCGGCCGCGACCAGGCGATCCAGTTCGACATCTTCAACCGCCGCGCGCTCGATCTGCTCTCCACCGGCGCCAGTGAAGCCGCGCTGGCTGGGGATCTCGCGCGGGCGAAAACGCTGTCCGACACTTGGCACGAGGCGCTGAACGCCATATCTGAGACCGATACCTACAATCTTGACAAGAAGCAGCACGCCTTGACCATGATCGACCGCCTGAATTCCGCAATGCGAATGTGACCGGTTTCGGCATTGGGGCGGGATGGCAATCGCCGTCTCGATGCGATATCCACCGCTCACATTCATTCGGCCATTCATGACGGTTAATTCATGTCACGCGACACATTCTACATCACAACACCGATTTTCTATCCGAACGGCAAGCCGCATATCGGCCACGCCTATACAGTCATTGCAACCGACGCGCTGGCCCGCTTCCAGCGCCTGGACGGCAAGGACGTGCTCTTCCTCACCGGCACCGACGAACATGGCCTCAAGATGCAGCAGACGGCCGAGAAGGAAGGCATAACGCCACTCGCGCTTGCCGACCGCAACTCGGCGATCTTCCGTTCGATGACAGAGGTCCTGGGCGGCTCGAATGATGACTACATCCGCACGACGGAACCACGCCACTACGAGTCGTGCCAGGCGATCTGGAAGGCTATGGCGGCCAATGGCGACATCTATCTTGACCGCTATAGCGGCTGGTATTCGGTCCGCCAGGAAGCCTATTTCGAAGAGAGCGAAACCACGCTCGGCGACGACGGCGTGCGCCGCGAGCCACTTGGCTCGCCGGTCGAATGGAATGAGGAGGAAAGCTACTTCTTCAGGCTTTCCGCCTATCAGGACAAATTGCTTGCGCTGTACGAAAGCCAGCCCGATTTCGTCGGTCCGGCCGAGCGTCGCAACGAGGTGATGAGCTTCGTCAGGTCCGGCCTCAAGGATATCTCGATCTCGCGCACGACCTTCAATTGGGGCGTGCCGGTGCCGGGCGACGACAAGCATGTGATGTATGTCTGGGTCGATGCCCTGACCAACTACATCACCGCTGCCGGCTATCCCGACACCAAGGCCGAGCAATGGCGCTACTGGCCGGCCACGCACATTATCGGCAAGGACATCGTCCGCTTCCATGCCGTCTACTGGCCGGCTTTCCTGATGTCGGCCGGCATCGAACTGCCGAAGCGCGTCTTCGCGCATGGCTTCCTGTTCAACCGCGGCGAGAAAATGTCGAAGTCGGTCGGCAATGTCGTAGACCCCTTCACCATGGTCGAGCACTACGGCCTCGACCAGGTGCGCTATTTCTTCTTGCGTGAGGTGCCATTCGGCCAGGACGGCAGCTACAGCCATGACGCGATCGTCAACCGCACCAATGCCGATCTCGCCAACGGTCTCGGCAATCTGGCGCAGCGCTCGCTGTCGATGATCGCCAAGAACTGCGGCGGCGTGGTGCCGCATCGCGGCGAGCTGACCGAAGCCGACAGCGCGATCCTCGACCAGGCGGTGGAAGCGCTGGGTACCGCGCGCCAGGCGATGGCGGAACAGGGCATCCATCTCGCGTTGGCGGCGATCTTCGGCGTTGTGGCGGAAGCGGATCGCTACTTCGCCTCGCAGGCACCCTGGGCGCTGAAGAAGACCGATCCGGCGCGCATGGAAACGGTGCTGTGGACGACCGCCGAACTGGTGCGGCGCGTGGCATTGCTGTGCCAGCCCTACATTCCGGGGTCGGCCGGCAAGCTGCTCGATCTGCTGGCGGTGCCGGCGGACACGCGCGACTTCGCGCATGTCCATGCCGACTATGCGCTGGTGCCCGGCACGGCGCTGCCCGCGCCGGAGGGCGTGTTTCCGCGTTATGTCGAAAACCCTGAGGCGAGCGCCTGATGCTGGTCGACAGCCATTGCCATCTCGAGTTTCCGGATTTCACCGAGGAGCGGGCGGCCATCGTCGCCCGCGCCAAGGCTGCCGGTATAGGTCACATGGTGACCATCTCGACACGCGTGAAGCGGTTTGCGCAAGTGCTTGAGATTGCCGAGAGTTTCGACGAAATCTATTGCTCGGTCGGCACTCATCCTCACAATGCCGGCGAAGAGCTGGATGTGACGGCTGAGGACCTTGTGCGCCTGTCCGCGCACCCGAAGGTGGTGGCGATCGGCGAGGCCGGGCTCGACTATTTTTACGACAAGGCGCCACGCGATGCGCAGGCGCAGGGCTTTCGTACTCACATAGCGGCCGCGCGCGAGACCGGCTTGCCGCTGGTGATCCATTCGCGCGATGCCGATGACGACATGGCTGCCATCCTCGAAGACGAAACAGGGAAGGGCGCCTTCCCCTTCATCCTGCATTGTTTTTCGTCGGGGCGACGGCTGGCCGACGTGGGCGTCAAGCTTGGTGGCTATGTGTCCTTCTCGGGCATACTGACCTTCAAGAACTCAGCCGATTTACGCGCCATCGCAGCCGATGTGCCGCATGACCGGCTGCTGGTCGAGACCGACGCACCGTATCTGGCGCCGGTGCCGTTCCGCGGCAAACGCAACGAGCCGGCCTATGTCGCGCATACAGCCAAGGTGCTGGCGGAGACGGTCGGCGTTGGCGAAGCCGAGATCGCGACGCTGACGACGGCGAACTTCTTCCGGCTGTTCGGCAAGATGCCGCGGCCCGCCGGGCTCTGACGCATGAGCGACCGGCTGCGCCTCACCATCCTCGGCTGCGGCTCGTCACCTGGCACGCCGCGCATCACCGGCGATTGGGGCAATTGCGACCCGGCCAATCCGAAAAACCGGCGTACACGCTCAGCCGCGCTCGTCGAGCGGATAGCAGCCAACGGCGCCAGAACCACGGTCGTCATCGACACCGGGCCTGATTTCCGTGAGCAGATGCTGATGGCGGCCGTCCGGCGCATCGACGCCGTCGTCTATACGCATCCGCACGCCGACCACATCCACGGCATCGACGATCTGCGCGGCTACGTGCTGGAGCAGCGCCATTTGATCGATGTCCATGCCGACCAGCCGACCATGCTCAGGCTGCGCGAAGCGTTCGGCTATTGCTTCGAGACGCCGTTTGGCAGTTCCTATCCGCCGATCGTCAGGCCGCACATCATCGATCACGCAAGGGCGGTGACGATCGAAGGCGAGGGCGGTGCCCTCACCCTCGAGCCGCTGCCGCAGATCCATGGCGACATCATTTCGCTCGGCTTCCGCATCGGCGGGCTGGCCTACTGCCCCGATATAAGCGACTTCCCGGATGCCACCGCCGAGCGGCTGCGCGGCCTGGAAATGCTGGTCATCGATGCCTTGCAGTACCATACCCATCCCAGTCATCTGTCGCTCGTTCAGGCGCTTGGCTGGATTGAAAAACTGGCGCCGAAACAGGCCGTGCTGACGCATATGCATGTGCCGCTCGACTATGCCACGGTGAAGGCCGAGGTGCCGGCCAACGTCACTCCGGCCTATGACGGCATGGTGATCGAAATTCCTTTATGAGACAGCATGATACGAGCAGATCTTTATAAGGACGTTCGGTTCTTCGGCGCGAAGATCAACAGCGTTCCAATCCGCTCATAGCCCATGCGGGGATAAAGCAGCGCTCCGGCACGCGTCGCCAACAGCATCGAGCACCGCGACCCATGCGCTTTGTCGTCATGCAGCATTTTGGCCATCAGCGCCTGGCCGATGCCTCGACGCCGGTGCGAAGGCTCGACAAACATTGCCGAGCACCATGTGGCGCCGACGGCGTCTATGCTGCGCACACGCCCGACGATGGCGTCGCCATCGAGCGCCACATACTGGCGAAACGGCGCATCGTCGCCGAGTTGATCGTCTGGAAGTGGCCGCCTGCGTATGACCTTTCCCAGTTGTGCAGCGCGTTCAGCCGTCCTCACGCGTTCGATAGAGACGATTGCTGGCGGGTCTGGAATTTGGCGCAGCGACTGGATGAAAAAGCCTTCCGTCCGCAGCAGCCGGTAGCCGAGCGCCTTGTAGGCCGTTCGCGTTGGTTCGTCCGGGCCGTCATTCGCGATCACGACCGAAACGGCAAAGCCCGGCCGCGCATGCTGCCGCACGATGGCATCGGCTTCCTCGGCGGCGACGTCATGGACGATCCATTCTTCGCCACGGTAGTCGCGTGCATTCTTGCGCTCGGCATCGCGCATCAGCCACAAGGGTCCGACGCGGCTGGCTTCGTATGGAAAGGTGCGGCTCTTGTCGGTGCTGAAGCCGTGCACGAACACTTCGATCGCCGCTTCGATGTCACGCTTTCCTGTCGTCATCGACACAGCGTAGCGTTGGCCAACGGCTCATGCCAAGTCATCTGATGCTGGCCTCCGATCCAGCCAGCATCTTGAATCACAAAACCACTCTCACGCTTCTGTCAAAATCTGAAACGCTCTATGAAAGTCCGCGTCCTTTCCCAGCTGCGGCCTGATGCATAAGTTCCATAATCTATCTTATGCGACTTTCATATGTGGCTGCTGCTTCCATTAGCGGCGTGCCAATATACGCCCTGCTGACTGAGATGCAGGCCGGCGCTCACTGGGCGGTCACCATCCCACCATCCCATGGTTGCGATACAACGCATGATTTGCCGACAACGTCCCAACGGGTACCCTCAGGGGCATCCATCTGCCAGCGATCTGGCCTGCTGACGCGCGGTTCGTATAGCTTCCCCGAATGGAATCGTTCCCCGAGGTCATCACTCACAACTACGATCCCCGTCGAGGACCGTGCAGAAATATTTGCGAGCTGTCCGAAGAGCAGGCAGAACGGGTTCTTGACGAGATCAGAGCGTCTGGGCTGCGCGCTATCAAAAGCAAACTACTTGGAGAGGCGACGATTAACGGAGGAATGGCTCATTCGAGAACGGCGCCGACTGCTTGGGCCCACGAAGCTAGAGCGTCCGGTCTATTTCTTAGCTTGGCGACTTTGCCGACGGCAAAGACCCGTCACGGCCAAGCTCACTCGTTATGCGACTGCGAGAGTTCCCACTGGAGACGCTCACTTTCACCTATCCAGACAGCATGGCAAGTCTTCCGATCGCGACGCGTGACGATCTTCGCCCCCAACGAAAGCGATACCACGGGCAAGTGTTTACTCTTGGTGAGATCGAAGCCGTCGTGGCCGAATTTGGGATGCCCGGTGAGCGCTGGAAGACCGATCCAACGATGAAGTATGACAAGTTCATCGAGGTGCAGGTATGGGATGATCGCCTCATTAACGAGCGGCTGCCTCAGGTCGATTCCCCCCTCTCCCCTTAGCGATTGGGATG
This sequence comes from Mesorhizobium sp. M0862, assembly GCF_040319795.1. Classification (NCBI taxonomy): domain Bacteria; kingdom Pseudomonadati; phylum Pseudomonadota; class Alphaproteobacteria; order Hyphomicrobiales; family Phyllobacteriaceae; genus Mesorhizobium; species Mesorhizobium sp. M0862. The sequence goes on along the minus strand of NZ_JAMYOJ010000036.1, from coordinate 32,074 downwards.
GCGCCTTTCGCAAAGGCCTCGACTTCCTGCTCGACGGGCTGGCACCAGGATAACGAACAGGAGCGTCATCCCGAGAAGCTTTCCAGGAGGCCGCTGAAGGCTGCTGCGATTGCAACAAGATGGAAGACGCCAAGGGCCAGCCATCTGGAGCCGCCGGCGCCCGCAACAAATGCCCCATAGGCAGGAAACTGCAGCGCAGCCAATCCGATGGAAAGGCCGGTGATCGTTGTGTTGGTCAACAGCGTTGCCAGCATGGGGACCGGATAGAGAAGTCGCGCCAGCCCATAGTCGCCATGCCCGGCTCCGGCCGAATAGAGCGCCAGGAAAAAGGCGACGGGCGTGATGCCGAGGCCGACAAGGAACCCTGCCCGCGAGGAGAATTTTGGCGACGTCATCTGGCCATGGCCATGGCAGCGGACGGGTCGCGGTCGTCAGGCGCGAGCTTGGACGAAGTGACAAGCAGCTTCTCCTGATCGGCCCGCGACTTCGGCTCGATCGCGATTTGCAGCAGAGGCCAGGGCGCGGCAGACTTTTCCATCATGACGCCATGGTTGCAGATCGATCCGATGACCGCAACGGAGGGGTCTACGCCCGGCCGGCCGCCCTGCCCGTCCCTTTCGCTTCCTGACTGTGGACGCGCGCCAGAAAATCGCGCACCAGCGGAAGCGCCTCATCGAAATGGGTTTCGAGCAACCAGTGGCCGGCGCCGCCGATGAGATGAAGTTCTGCTTCCGGCAAATCGCGCTGGTAGGCATGCGCCGATTGCGCCGGCATGTAACCATCCTCGGGACCCCAAACGATGAGCGTCGGAGGTTGGTGCTCGCGCAGAAAGCTCTGATAGCGGGGGAACCAGCCGAGGTTCGCCTCCAACTTCTCCATCAGGTTGACCGCGAGCCGCCGGCGGATCGGCGTGTCCATCAAAGGCCAGTGGAGTTTCCAAAGATCGGGAGGCACGCGCTCGGCTACAGCGTCATCCACCTCTCCGACAAACTCGTGCCGGAAGCCCTCCTCGCTTACCGCCTCTTCCAACGGCCGATGCTTTTCGGGCGTCTTCTCATTCCAATAGGCTTTTATGGCGGCGTATTTCGGCCCGAGAACGTCCTCGTAGATGTCACCGTTCTGGATAATGAGTGCGGCGATGCGCTCGGGATGTGCGATGGCGTGGCGCAGTCCGATCTGAGAGCCATAATCGTGCAGCCAGAGCGCATAGCGCGACGTGCCGAGCGCATCGGCGAAAGCTGTCAGAAGCCCGGCATAGGCATCGAAATCATAGCCAAAGTCCGACATTTCGGGCGTGCCGCTGTAGCCAAAGCCGGGAAAGTCCGGCGCGAATGTATGCCAGCGATCGGCAAGTGCCGGCATCAACCTTCGGAATTGATAGGACGAGCACGGATAGCCGTGCGGCAGCAGGAGGACGGGAGCATCAGGCGGGCCGTCTTCGCGATAGAAGATGCTGTTTCCGTCAACGTCGATCCGGCGATGTTGCAATTCTACCTCCTTGCTCAAAGCTTGCCCGCCACTTTGTTTACGGCGCTCCGGCAAGAAGGTTCCCTTGAAGTCAGGGCGTGACGGCTTCCGGCTCTCCATTGCCCGACAGGATCTGCAGCGTTCCGCGCGTGGCGTTGCGGAACGCATCGTCGAAACTGACGCCACGTACCTGCCAGCGATAGTCCTTGTCCTTGAAGCTGAGCCGCCAGTCGCCGACCCAACCCAGCGCTTCCTGGCGCCATGCCAAAGTGCCGGCAAGCAGGGCGTCCCCATCCAGCGTGTTGGCCACGTCGGCGAGCGCGACGTCGGACGGCCGAGGCAACTCCAGCGGCAAACCGGTCCGGTGCGCCGCGTCCGCCAGCGCAACGCGCATATCCGCCGCAAGCTCGCCGCCGCCATCGCGCACCAGCGTGAAGCCGTCGCCTTTCATCGGCCTTACATCCAGCAGTGCGACGATTGTTGGCCGCGGCACCGCCCACGGTTTGCGCCCGAGCGACGCCAGCAAGGCATCGATCTTGTCCGGGTCGAAATCGGCGGTGATGTAATGCGGCCGGTCATGGGTGCCCTGCTCGTCATGCGGCGGACGGTTGTTGAGCAGGTCGCGGTAGCCGACACCAGTGACATAGTCGGCTGCGTGCCGACTCATGTCCGCAACACGCGGGTCGCCGATCAGCCGCGGGTCGCCGGAAACCTTGACCAGCACCTCTTCAAGGCACGGCGCCAGGCCCCACGCCCGGTTCTCCTCGCCAGTGCCGCTGGTCACCGATTGCGCGCGGTAGAGGCTGGCGCGGTCGATGTCGGCGGCAGCGACCGGAAAGACAATCAGCACAGCCAGCGCCGCTGCCACAAAGCCCAATTTCAAGCATCCAGGCACCCGCCGACCCTCCCGAAACGGTCCGGAACATCCGTTGGAGCCATACTCCTGATCATCAGGGAATTTCAAGGATGCGCCGGTGTACGCCGTCCAGGCTCTCGGTGAGCGCATCGAACACGTTTCGCGCCGTGAGTTCGCGAAGAACCTGTTCGTTGATGCCGCCGCGCGTCGCATAGTCCTGCGCCAGATGCATGAAGTCGGCATCCGGCGACATATCAGGAGCGCTTCCCAAGGCTTTGAAAAGCGAGGCGATGTAATCGCGCCCCTTTCCTTCCTCGACGCCATTCTTCTTGAGCCAGCTGTTGATCGTATCGAGATATCTGAAGTAGCTGGCATAGGTCGCGGTGACCACGCTCAACGCGTTGAATTCGGCTGGGTTCTCGACCTCGATCGCTTTCCCCAGATTGCCGAACAAGGCAGCGACAGTGGCATCGGGCGGGCAGATGATCGTTGCCCCCAGCCGGTGGGCAATCATCGGCATGGGCAGCGCTTTCGTCACCTGGTGCGCGGGTGCGGTCAAGCGGGCAATCTCCTCGCGCGGCAGCGTGGCGATCAAGCTGATGAGGTGATGCTCGCGCCGAAACCGCAAACCCGGCAGGACGTCATGCGCAATTTGCGGCCGGACAGCCAGCATGACTAGGTCGCATTGATCGAGAACCGCCTGATTGTCATCAGCGATACACACATCCGGATAACGGGCTGCCAGCTCTGCGGCGATCTCTTCATTGCGCGGCGACAGCAGCACGGAGACGGAGTTATCCGCGACGGATTTGAGCCCGCTGACAATGGCCGCTGTAAGGGCACCCGTGCCGATGAAGCCAAGTTTCATCGCGCCTGTCTCTGGTTCATCGGTCACAGCGGCGCATGCTCGAGCCGTACCTGATAGCTCAGCACGCGCTTTTCACCGGGCGCGATCAGCATCACGCCCGGCTTGTCCGCGAACTCGCCATCGAAATCCACGGGGCTGGCAAGCCCGTGCCAGGGTTCGATACACAGGAACGGAGCGCCGCCCGGCTTCGACCAGATGCCCAATTCCTTGAAACCCTGCCACGACATCTCGATCGCCGCACCGTTCGCGGCGGCATAGCGCACGCTGGTGCTGGCCGGCCGGTCGAGGATCACGGCGTCTGCCTCGAACAGCTGTTCGGAAAGCGCCAGCGTTTTGCCTTCGATGGGCGTCGGCCGCGGTGCAGCCAGCACCAGGCCATCCTTCAGCCGGCGGATCGGCGCCGGCTCGTCCTGGGCAAAGGTCAGGTGGTAGTCGGTCTTGGCGAGCCCCGGCTGCAATGGCCAATTGAAAGCCGGATGTGCACCGATGGAGGCTGGCAGCGTCTCGTCGCCGGTGTTGGCAATCTCGAAGCTCACACCAAGTTCGCGACGCTCGAGCGTATAGGTGATGGCAAGGCGAAAGGCGAACGGATAGCGCGTGCGTGTATCGGCATCGTCGGTCAACACCAGCGTGCAGGATCGGGGGCTCGCGTCAGCCCACACAAATGGCTTGTCGCGCGCAAATCCGTGCTGCGTCAGGGGATAGACCTGGCCCCCATGGCGGAGCTGGTCGCCCTTCAGCCGGCCGACGATCGGAAACAGCACCGGCGAATGCCGCCGCCATTCCGGCCCGGCCTGCCACAAAAACTCCAGACCCTCGGCATTGCGCAAGGAGACGAGCTCGGCCCCCTGCCCGACAATGGTTGCCGAGATGCCGTCGCCCTGAAGCGTCACTTGTTCCATGCGTTCTCGCGGAAAGCTGCGTGCGAGCGGCAGGTTAGCAAAAGCCCGCATGGACTCAAGGGCGCAGCGACATCGCGCTGATAGAGGAGCGATGTCTCCACGCCAAAACGACAGTGGCCGGAGATTCTCCTCCGGCCACTGCGAGATCGAGATTGTTGCCTTGCTACGGTTCGACTATTCGCGTTCGCCGGTGAAGTTCAGCAGCAGCTGGAAGATGTTGACGAAGTTCAGGTAGAGCGACAGCGCGCCGAAGACGGCGAGCTTCTGCTGCGATTCCGCGTCGAAATTCTCAGCATACTGTTCCTTGATCGTCTGCGTGTCCCAGGCGGTCAGGCCAACGAACACCGCGATGCCGATCACCGAGATGGCGAACTGCAGCGCGGTCGAGCCAAGGAAGATGTTGACGACGCTGGCGATCACCACACCGATCAGGCCCATGATCAGGAACGACGAGAACTGGGTCAGGTCGCGCTTGGTCGTGTAGCCGTAGAGGCTGGTGGCGCCGAACATGGTGGCGGTGATGAAGAAGGTGCGCGCGATGCTGGTGCCTGTGAAGACCAGGAACACCGAAGCCAGCGACAGCCCCATCACCGCACAGAAGGCCCAGAACATCGCCTGGGCGCTCGCCGCCGACATCGTCTGCATCTTGAACGAGAACAGCAGCACGAAGGCGAGCGGCGCCAGCATCACCACCCATTTCAGCGGGCTGGAAAAGATCGGCACGTAGAGGGCCGGCGTCGAAGCGACCACCATGGCGACGATGCCGGTGACGACGAGGCCGATGCCCATGTAGTTATAGACACGCAGCATGTGGCTGCGCAGGCCCTCGTCATAGACGGCGCCGGCGCGCGCGCCAGTGCCCATGCGGTATCCGAGGTCAGGGGTATTCATTGCGGGTTCTCCTTATGTGGTCTCAGTAAAGTGTCCTGATCAGTAAAGTGTCTTGGCAAGCGTCTCGGCGGCGCGGTCGAGGTCGTGGACATCGCTGCGCGCGACGACCGCGTACGCGACCTCGCCGATCTGGAAATAGGCAGAGGAGATGTCGCCGGAGGGCGCGATGGCAGGCTTGACCACGTCGAAGGTTCCGGGCCGGATCGCAAACAGCGAGACCAGCCCCATATCCTTCGTCTCCAGCGCCACCTCGACGCTCGGCCCGAAGCGCGACGGATAGATCTGCACGTCGCGGACCTTCCAGTCCTTGGGCAGCAATGGCATGACGATTGCGGTGGCGGCGCGGATTTCGTCGCCATTGTAGTTGGGCGCCTCCAGCTGCGAGGGCATCGCCTCGCGCATGAGCGTCGTCTTGTGCGCCCGGATCGCTTCTTCGACATAGGCGGGCGGCGGCGGCGAAGCCACGACCTTGGTCACCAGCAGCGGCCCGAAGAGGCCGTTCGCCAGCCAGCCGGCAGCGACAAAGATGGCGACCGCGGCCGCCCGCTGCAGCACGGCGAAGACGCGGCGACTGGCCAGCCCCCTGCCCAGCCGGCGCGCGACTTCAGTCGTCGCCGGCCGCGCCATGCCTGTGGAAGCAGCCAGCGCCAGGCGCAGTTCGTCGCGCGTCCTCAAGTCGGACATCACCCGCGCCGCAGCCTCCGGACGAGCCGACAGGAACGCCTCGACCTCGATGCGGCGCGCGACATCCAGCTGGTCGTCGACATAGGCGTCGAGATCGGTATCGGTCACCGGGTCCCGCAACAGGTCGGTCATGACGGGTCTCCCACGATCCTCAGATGGCTTTTGGCCGGCAAAGGTGCAGCGTTTTCCATCTCGCGCAGTGCTGCGCGCGCCCTGCCGATACGCGACATCAGCGTGCCCAGCGGCACCCCGCTGGCGTCGGCGGCCTGCTGGTAGGAAAGGCCCTCGATGGCGACCAGATGCAGCGCCGAACGCTGCTCCTCCGGCAGACTGAAAAAGGCCTCGCGCACCTGCGCCAGTCGCACGGAATGTTCCTGCGGCGCCGGCGTGCTGGCATCGGTGAGATAGCCGGCCTGCTCGACACGCGCTGATTCCGACCGGCGCGAGCGCATCTTGTCGATGAAAGCGTTGTGGACGATCGACAGCAACCATGCCCGCAGATTGCCGCCCGAGCGGAATGTGTCGCGCCGCTCGTAGGCGCGCACCAGCGCATCGTGCACCAGATCCTCGGCGTCAGTGCCGTCGCGCGTCAGCGAGCGTGCGTAGCGCCTGAGCGAACCCAGCTGTCCGACAATATCGAAGCGTGGCATCGACCGTTTCATGCCCCGTTTACGAAACAGGCGGGGATCTTAATCCATCGCCACCAAAACTTTTTTGCGTCGCCACAATAGGCATCATGCAATCAGAAGTCCGCTGCGCACTTACCCATCTCCCGTGCGGCAGATGTTTGCTTTATGGATGAAGTCTAGCCTTATCCGTCTGTCCCAGGAGCAAAAGATGGCCAATGGTAGTCGTGTAACGGGTTTTGCAGCGTTGCCGATCGTCGGCAGGGTGTTCATCATCTTTGGCATTGTCGGACTGATCGCTTCCGGCGTGCTGGCCATCGTCGAGATGTACGGCCCTCGTACCGCTTCGGCGACAGGCAGGATTGTCGCCGCCGAATACAATCCCCGCATCGAGTTCTCGACCGCCGACGGCACCGTCATCCGCTTCAACAATGCCGTCCACAGCTCGTTCTGGGGTGATGGCGACAGCGTCCCTGTCGCTTACGACCCAACCAATCCGCAAAATGCCTCCGTCGACAGCTTCGCCGGACGCTGGTTCCTTGCCGGGCTGGCCGGCATGCTCGGCGGTTTCTCCCTGCTGACCGGCATCGGTCTCGCCGTGATTGGACGGGTGCTTATCCGGCGGATTGGAATGAACCCGTCGCCATAGCCGCCGACCCCTGCCGTACAGACAAAGCTTGGCGTAACGGTCCAGTACGCTAGCGGACTGGCGCAGATGGAAGCACTGGCGAAACGCGGCCGCTTTGCGTATTACTCCGCCGCCATTGGAGCCGTATTGATGTTCGAGACCCTGCAACCTGCCCCGGCCGACAAGATCATCGCCTTGATCGGCCTCTATCGCGCCGATCCGCGCCCCGGCAAGATCGATCTCGGCGTCGGCGTCTACAAGGACCGCGACGGCAGGACGCCGGTCATGCGCGCCCTGCGCGAGGCCGAGAAGCGGTTGCTGCAGGACCAGGACACCAAGACCTATCTCGGCCTTGCCGGCGACACCGGCTTCAACACGGCGATGGTCAAGCTGGCCTTCGGCCCCGCTGCCGACATGACGCGCATCCGCGCCGCGCAAGCGCCTGGCGGTTCCGGCGCGCTGCGGCTGGTGGCGGAGCTGTTGAAGCGGACCCGCCCCGACGCAACCGTCTGGCTGTCGGACCCGACATGGCCGAACCACCCGCCGGTGATGCGCGGGGCCGGCCTCAAGGTGCGCGATTATCCCTATTTCGATGCCGTTTCCGGCGCGGTGCGCTTCCACGAGATGCTGGCAACGCTTGGCGCAGCCGAGCCCGGCGATATCGTGCTGCTGCATGGCTGCTGCCATAACCCGACCGGCGCCAATCTCGATATCGCGCAATGGGCCAGCGTCACCGATCTTGTCGTCGAGCGCGGGCTGTTGCCCTTTGTCGACATTGCCTATCAGGGCTTTGGCGAAGGCCTGGACGCCGATGCGGCCGGCTTGCGCCTTCTCGCGGGCAAGGTGCCTGAAATGGTCGTTGCCTCGAGCTGCTCGAAGAACTTTGCCGTCTACCGCGACCGCGTCGGCGCGGCGATGATCCTGGCGAAGGATAGCGCGCAAGCCGATGTCGCGATGAGCCAGATGCTGGCGGCGGCGCGCGCCATGTATTCGATGCCGCCGGACCACGGCGCCGCCGCCGTGCGCACGGTGCTGGAAGATGATGGCCTTCGCGCCGACTGGGAGGCGGAGCTGGAGGAGATGCGGCTGCGCATGCTGAGGCTGCGGGTCCAGTTCGCCGACGCGCTGCGCCGGCAGTCCAACTCCGACCGCTTCGACTTCATCGCCAGCCATCGCGGCATGTTTTCCAGGCTTGGCCTGACCGAGGCGCAAGTCGAGCGGCTGCGTGCCGAGTGTGGCGTCTACATGGTCGGCGACAGCCGCATCAACGTCGCCGGCCTGCCCGAGGACGGCATGGATGACCTCGCCAAGGCGGTTGTGTCGGTACTCGGCTGAAGCTCGCTGTGGACAATCTCCCCTCTCCGGCTGACGCCGTTGGCCGCACGACAGGCAGCGGGATAGCATTCGCCGCATGAAACCTTCGCGCGACATTTCCCGGCTGATCGAGATCATGGCGGCGCTCAGGGCGCCGAAGACCGGCTGTCCCTGGGACATCGAGCAGGATTTCTCGACCATCGCGCCCTATACGATCGAGGAAGCCTATGAGGTGGCGGACGCCATTGCGCGCGGCGATCCCGACGATCTGCGCGACGAACTCGGCGATCTCCTGCTGCAGGTCGTCTACCACGCGCAGATGGCTGAGGAAGCCGGCGATTTTGCCTTCGGTGATGTGGTCGAGGCCATCACCACCAAGATGATCCGGCGCCATCCGCATGTCTTCGGCGACGAGAAGGCGCGCAGCGCCGGCATGGCAAAGGGCATGTGGGAAAAGATCAAGGCTGAGGAAAAAGCCGAAAAGCGAAGTGCGCGCCTCGCCCGCGGCCTCGACCCCGAAGACCATGGCAAGGGTTTCCTGGACAGCGTGCCCGTCGCCCTGCCCGCTTTGACGCGGGCGCTAAAGCTGCAGGAAAAGGCAGCGCGTGTCGGTTTCGACTGGAGCGAGGCAGCACCCATCCTCGACAAGATCGAGGAAGAGATCGGCGAGCTGCGCGAGGCACTGGCTAAGGGCGAAACGGCTGAGATCAAGGACGAATTCGGCGACATCCTGTTTGCCGTCGTCAATCTGGGGCGTCACCTCAAGCTCGATTCGGAAGCGGCGCTTAGCGGCACCAACGAAAAGTTCCGCTCGCGCTTCCACTATGTCGAGCGCGCGATCGATGCATCGGGAAGCACGCTCGAAAAAGCCACGCTGGACGAGATGGAAGTGCTCTGGCAGCAGGCCAAGGGCGTGAAATAATCAGGCTTACTGCCTGTTTTTGCGGTGCAATCGGCTTTCGATCTCTTGCCGGGCGGTGTGCGTGGCCTTGAGTGCGATGGTCGCGCTGCCATCCTCATTGTCTACCCGCGAAACGACGTCGCCATTGCGGTATAGCCAGTCGACAAGGCCGAACTGCGGCGGTTCGATCGTCACCGTCAATTCCTCGAGTTCGCCCGACATCCTGGTCTCGATCAGCGCCTTCAGCGCATCGATGCCTTCGCCGGTGACCGCCGAGATGGCGATCGGCGGCGCCTTGTTGGCGTCAGTGCCGTCGGCGAGCAGGCGCTCCCGGTTGCCGTCGTCGAGAAGGTCGACCTTGTTCCACACCTCGATGACCCGGTTCGCATCGCCAGCGTCGACACCGAGATCGGCAAGGATGCGCTCGACGTCCTCGGCCTGGGCGGCCGTATCCGGATCTGAGATATCACGCAAATGGATGACCAGATCGGCCTCGACGACCTCTTCCAGCGTGGCGCGGAAGGCGGCGACCAGATGCGTCGGCAGGTCCGAAATGAAGCCGACTGTGTCCGACAGGATGATCGGCGTGCCGTGCGGCAGGCGCACGCGGCGCAGCGTCGGGTCGAGCGTTGCAAACAGCATGTCTTCGGCCAGCACGTCGGCCCCGGTCAGCCGGTTGAACAGCGTCGACTTTCCGGCATTGGTGTAGCCGACAATCGCCACCACCGGGAACGGCACCTTCTTGCGCTTGGCGCGGTGCAGGTCGCGGGTGCGGCGCACCGTTTCCAGCTCATGCTTGAGCTTGATGATTTTTTCCTGCAGCTGCCGCCGGTCCGACTCGATCTGGGTTTCGCCGGGGCCGCCGAGGAAGCCGGCTCCGCCGCGCTGGCGTTCAAGGTGGGTCCAGCTCCGCACCAGACGGCCCTTCTGGTAGTTGAGATGGGCAAGTTCGACCTGCAGCGTGCCCTCCTTGGTCCGCGCGCGCTCGCCAAAAATCTCCAGGATCAATCCGGTGCGGTCGAGCACCTTGGCATTCATTTCTTTTTCGAGATTGCGCTGCTGCACCGGCGTCAGCGGATGGTCGACGATGACCACCTCCGCGTGACCCTCTTTGACGATCTCGGCGAATTCCGCGACCTTGCCGCTGCCGAGCAAGGTTGCCGGGCGTGGATCGTTGACGGTGACCACCGCCGTGTGGATCAGATCCAGGTTGATGGCGCGGGCAAGGCCGACCGCTTCGTCGTGGCGCGCATCCGCCGAACGCGTCAGCCGTGGACGGTTCGTTTCGTCATCGTTGCGCTGATGCCGGGTAAGCACCGGCACAATGACAACCGCCCGGGTCGGACCTGTGGCTTCCGTCCCGGAATTATGTGCTGGTTTCCCGCGGACGCCGCGGTCCGCGTCTTTTTCACGTGCCAATCAGGCGCCCTGGCTTTCCTCGCCATCGAACATCTGAACCGGCTGGCTCGGCATGATCGTGGAAATGGCATGCTTGTAGACGAGCTGGGAGTGGCCGTCACGGCGCAGCAGAACACAAAAATTGTCGAAGGAAGTGACCACGCCGGTCAGCTTGACGCCGTTGATGAGAAAGATGGTGAGTGGATTTTTGCTCTTGCGAACAGAATTCAGGAACAGGTCCTGAAGGTTTTGCGATCGTTCCGCCATTGTTCTTGTCTTTCGCCGATCCCCTTCGGTTTGCAGGCTAATGCGCCAAATTAGCGGGCACATGTCAAGCTTGCAAACACCCCCTTGCCGTCAGTAGCGACAAGCAGAACGAGATATATTGATGTGCAGTCCGTCTGTGCGGTTATCAGGCTGGACTTTTTTCCGCAACGTCAAAAAAGGCTTGCCGCAATGAAAGTGTTATCGAACCGGGGTGCCCATTGGCGACCGCGGCACCGTCGATTGCCACGACCGGCATGGCGATTGTCGTTGCCGAACTGATGAAAGCTTCTCGCGCAGCCTTGGCTTCAGTGACTGAAAAACCGCGCTCCTCGATCGTCAACCCGAGCTTTGCCGCCACTTCGAACATGGTCGTGCGGGTGATGCCGCGCAGGATGCCATGCTCCGCCGGCCGGGTGACCAGAACGCCGTCCCTTGTAACGATCCAGGCGTTGGACGAGCCGCCCTCCTTGACGTTGCCATCGGTGTCGACGAACCAGGCCTCCTGGGCGCCGGCCTCCTTGGCCTTCTGCTTGGCCAGTACGTTGGGCAGCAGGCCGGTGCTCTTGATGTCGACCCGGTCCCAACGGTTTTCCGGCACGGTGATGACCTTGATGCCCGCCTCGGCTCGCTTGGCGGCCGCCGCCGGGTCGGCCTTTCTGGCCGTAATCACCAGCGATGACGGTGTATCGGCGGGGAAAACGAAGTCGCGGCTGGCAACACCGCGCGTAACCTGGACATAGACCAGGCCGTTGACGACGTGGTTGCGCCGGACGATTTCGCGCAGAAGAAGCGGCAGCACACCCCTGGTGACCGGCCAGTCGATCGACAATTCGCTAAGGGAGCGGCTCAGCCGGGCAAGATGGCGCGGCATGTCGACGATAAAGCCCTGCGCCACCTCGCAGACCTCGTAGACGCCGTCGGCGAATTGATAGCCGCGATCCTCGATATGCACGGCAGCGTCGGCATGGGCGACATAGCGCCCGTTCACATAGGCAATGCGCGGCATGGGTTACCCCTCAGAACAGTCTCGCTATTTCTAGGCGATTCCGCCGCTGCCGTAACCGGCAATTGCACGGGCCACGGCCCGCTGGACCAACAACAATGGGGATCAGACCCCCAGCGACTTCAGTTTCCGGTGCAGCGCCGAGCGCTCCATGCCAATGAATTCCGCCGTCTTCGAGATGTTGCCGCCGAAACGGTTGATCTGGGCGATCAGATAGTCCTTCTCGAACTGTTCGCGCGCCTCGCGCAGCGGCAGCGCCATGATGTGCTGGTCGGACTGGTTCGGCGTGCGCGGCATGACATCGCCGATCTCCGACGGCAACAGGTCGGCGGTGATCGGCGCATCGATATCGTCGCCACGCGCCAGGATCATCAGCCGTTCGACATTGTTGCGCAGCTGGCGGACATTGCCCGGCCAGTTGTGCGCCTGCAGCACGGCAAGCGCATCGTCGCCGATGCGGCGCGGCTTGATGCCGGCCTGGCGAGCGATCTGCTTCATGAAATTGTCGACGAGATAGGGAATGTCCTCTCGCCGCTCGGCCAGGCCCGGCACCATGACCGGAACCACCGCCAGGCGGTGATAGAGGTCTTCGCGAAAACGGCCGTCGGCGATCATCGCCTCCAGGTTCTGCGAGGTCGAGGAGATGATGCGGACGTCGACCTTGACCCGCTTGGTGCCGCCGACCCGCTCGAACTGCTGTTCGACCAGCACGCGCAAAATCTTGTTCTGCGTCTCGCGCGGCATGTCGGCCACTTCGTCGATGTAGAGAATGCCGCGGTGCGCCTCTTCAAGCGCGCCGACCTTGCGCTCGGTGCCGTTCGATTCGGTGCCAAACAGCTCGATCTCCATGCGCTCGGGCGTGATGTTGGCCGCGCTCAGCGTCACGAACGGCGCGCCCTTGCGCGTCGACAGCGTGTGGATGGCGCGCGCGGCGAGCTCCTTGCCCGAGCCGGACGGACCGATGATCATGACGCGGCTGTTGGTCGGCGCCACGCGCTCGATGGTCTGGCGCAGCTGGCTCATCGCCGACGACATGCCGATCAGGTCGAAGGTTTCGCCGCTGCGCTGCTTGAGGTCGGACACCTCGCGCCGCAATTTCGAGGTTTCGAGCGCCCGCTCGGCGATCAGGATCAGCCTGTCGGCCTTGAACGGCTTCTCGATGAAATCATAGGCGCCGCGGCGGATGGCCGACACCGCTGTCTCGATATTGCCGTGGCCGGAGATCATCACCACCGGCAGGCTCGGATGCATCGTCTTGATCTCGTCGAGCAGCGCCAGCCCGTCGAGGCGCGAGCCCTGCAACCAGATGTCGAGGAAAATCAGCCGCGGCGCCCGGTCGGCGATTGCCGCGAGCGCGCTGTCGGCATCGAATGCCGTGCGGGTTTCATGCCCTTCGTCGCTCAATATGCCCGCGACGAGTTCACGGATGTCTTCCTCGTCATCGACGATGAGAATATCAGACGCCATTACCGACCTTTTCAGTTTCTCGTTCGTGTTCCGTTTCGCCTTGACCGCGTGGCGGCGCGGTTGCGGCAGCTGGCGGCAGGATGATCGAGATCATCGCGCCGCGTCCACCGTGGAAGTCCGCAGGCGCATCGTGCAATTCAAGCCGCCCGCCATGGTCCTCCACGATCTTCTTGACGATGGCGAGACCAAGCCCGGTGCCCTTCTCGCGCGTCGTCATGTAGGGCTCGAGCAGCCTTTGGCGGTTCTCGCGCGGCAAGCCTTTGCCATTGTCGATGACGTCGATTCTGATCGCGCCATTCTGCCGGGCAGCTTGAATCCGGATTATGCCGTGCGAACCGTCCTTTTGTTCCAGCCCGTCAATCGCCTCGGCCGCGTTCTTGATGACGTTGCCGAAAGCCTGCGCCATCAATCGGCTATCGAACGTGCCCTTGAGCGGTTCGTTGCCGAACACGCGTTCGAAAGCAATGTCGGCGCGGCTGACTTCGACCAGGAACGACGCCTCGCGCAGCGATTCACGCAGATCGATGGCTTTCATCTCGGGCTTGGGCATGCGGGCGAAAGCCGAGAACTCGTCGACCATGCGGCCGATATCCTCGACCTGCCGGATGATGGTGTCGGTGCACTGGTCGAAAATCTCGCGGTCTTCGGTGATGACCTTGCCGAAGCGTCGCTTGATGCGCTCGGCCGAGAGCTGGATCGGCGTCAGCGGGTTCTTGATTTCATGTGCGATACGCCGCGCCACATCCGCCCAGGCCGACGAGCGCTGTGCCTGGACGAGATCGGTGATGTCGTCGACCGTCACGACGTAGGATTTCTCCTCCTCGCCGTCGTCGCCGGCCTCGATGGTGATCTGCACGTTGAAGGTACGCTCGGCGCCGGTGCGATAGAAGGTGACCTGCTCGCGATAGACCGGCTTGCCGGATTTGCGGCCGATCTCGAAGACACGGCCGACATGCGGTAGCACGGCGGACAGGTTCTGCCCCAGCGCCGCCGTGGCCGATATGGCCAGCATCGTTTCGGCCGATTTGTTGACGATGGAGACGATGCCGTAGGGATCGACCCCGATGACGCCGGCGGTGACGCCGGCCAGCACCGCTTCCGAGAAACGACGCCGTTCGTCGATCAAATCCTTGGCCGACAGGATCTCGTTGCGCTGCGATTTAAGCTCCAGCAGCATCTTGTTGAACGTATCGCCAAGCGAGGCGACATCGCCGTCGGAAGGCCGTACCGGAACGGCGACATCGAGATTGCCGGTCGCAACCTCGTCAGCCGCGCCGATGAGTTGACGGATGGGCCGCACCAGACGGTCGGCCACCGCTATGCCGGTCCAGATGGCCGACAGGATGATGATCAGCGTCAGTGACAGATAGGGCAGCGCGAACGCCACCTGCGACGTCCGCCTGTTGTCTTCCAGGCCGCGATATTCGGCGGTGTTGGACTGGACGATCGCCCTCGCCTTGATCACTTCGGGGTCGACCAGGCGATTGGTGTAGAGGTAGAGGCCTTCGATCTCCCGCAGCTTGATGATGGCGCCCATGATGTTGCGCGTCTTCGGCTCGATCAGCACCGGTTTGCCGTCGGCCGCGGCGCTGACCGCGCCCTCCGGCGGTGGCGGCATAGAGAAATCCGCATCGGTCTTCGCGCTCATGACAAAGGAGCCGTCTTCCCTGACCAGCGCCGCATGCACCAGGCTCCTGCCCACGGCTTCCTTGTTCATCAGGTCGAGAAAGCCGGTTCGATCGAGGCCGTAAAGCGTGCGCGAGGCGTCGAGATCATAGGCCATCGACAGCGTCGTGCCCTGAAGATTACGAGCGTTTTCCTGCACATAGGCGTCGGCGATCGACAGCGACGAGTTGACGATCGCCTTGGTGCGGATTTCGAACCAGCGGTCGAGGCCGATATCGAGCGTGATTGAGGCGATGATGGCCACCATGATGGCGGGGATGGCCGCGACCAGCGCAAACATCGTCACGATGCGCACATGCAGCCGTGACGCCGCCTTGCCGTGCCGGCGCGCCATGGTGATGCGATGCACCTCGCGGCCGACCAGAGCAATCAGCGCCAGCACAAATAAGGCATTGGCCGCAATCAGCGTCAGCGTTGTGTTTGCGTCTGGCGTGATCGGCGTGGCGCCGACAAGAATCGCAAACGAGATTGCCGCCGTAACCAGCGCGCCGGCAATTGCCACAACGCCAGGCAACGCAAGCAGCCGCCGTCCATCCCTCTGGCCGGGTCTGCTGAAAAGCGGTTCGTTTGATGTCAGAGCTTGCGAAGCCATGTCGCCGTCTAAGAGCCAGTGATTGCGTTGGATGTATGCAACGCATTGTGGCGATTATGCAACAAGTGTGGCCGTGACGGAAATCTTTCGGCCGCCGATCCCCTGAAAAGGGGATGACCTCGCGTCACTTCGGGCAGCAGGCGCTCATGATCTCGACGATTTGTAGACGTTGACGCCCAGCTCGCGAATCTTCTTGCGCAACGTGTTGCGATTCAAGCCGAGCAATTCGGCCGCCTTGATCTGGTTGCCGCGCGTTGCCGTCATGGAAGCGAGCACCAGCGGATATTCGACCTCCGACAAGATGCGTTGATAGAGACCTGCCGGCGGCAAATCACCGGCGAAAGAGGCGAAATAGCGCTGCAGGAAGTGCTCCACCGCCTGGCCGATGGACAGATCGTCCGGGATCAAATTGCCGCCGCCGGGAACGACCGGCCTTTCGCCTGTCTTCAGTTCGGCTTCGATGATTTCGGCTGATATTTCGTCCTGCGAATAGAGCGCCGCAAGCCGGCGCACCAGGTTTTCCAGCTCGCGCACGTTTCCCGGCCACGGATAGCGCTTCATCAATTCGATGCCGCCGGTCGAAATGCGCTTGGTCTGCAAGCCTTCGCTGGCGCCGATCTTGAAGAAATGCCGCACCAGATCGGGAATGTCTTCCGATCTCTCACGCAAACCCGGCAGCCGAAGCGGCACGACATTCAGGCGATAGAACAGATCCTCGCGGAAAAGCCCCTGGTTGATCAGCGTGCGCAGATCCTTGTTGGTGGCGGCGACGATGCGCACATCGGTCTTGATCGGCGTGCGCCCGCCGACCGTGGTGTATTCGCCCTGCTGCAGCACGCGCAGCAGCCGCGTCTGCGCCTCCATCGGCATGTCGCCGATCTCGTCCAGGAACAGCGTGCCGCCCTCGGCCTGCTCGAAGCGGCCTGTCGAGCGGTTCTGTGCGCCGGTGAAGGCACCCTTCTCATGACCGAACAGTTCCGATTCGATGAGGTCGCGCGGGATTGCCGCCATGTTGATGGCGACGAACGGACCGCCTCGGCGGCGGCCATATTCGTGCAGCGCGCGCGCCACCAATTCCTTGCCGGTGCCGGACTCGCCCGAGATCATCACCGTCAGATCGGTCTGCATCATGCGCGCCAGCATGCGGTAGATGTCCTGCATGGCGGCCGAGCGGCCGACCAGCGGCATGGCGTCAGGCTGTTCTTCCGGTCGCGTATCGATCTTCGGTCGGCGCGGCTCTGACAGCGCACGATTGACGATGTTGAGCAGCTCGGTCAGGTCGAACGGCTTCGGCAGATACTCGTAAGCACCTGTTTCGGAAGCACGAATAGCCGTCATGAAAGTGTTTTGCGCGCTCATCACGATGACCGGCAGCTCCGGCCGGGCCTTCTTGATGCGGGGCAGCATGTCGAAGGCGTTCTCGTCCGGCATGACAACGTCGGTGATCACCAGATCGCCCTCGCCCGCCGCCACCCAGCGCCACAGCGTCGAGGCGTTGGAGGTCACGCGCACCTCATGGCCGACGCGCGACAGCGCCTGATTGAGCACGGTGCGGATGGCCGCATCGTCGTCGGCGACGAGAATATTGCCGCGAACCGTCATTTGCGGTCTCCTTCGCCTTCATCATCGGCAGTGTCGATGGGTGTTTCTTTCCAGGCCGGCATCAGGATTCGGAAGGTGGTGCCGCGCGGCGTCGAATCGCATTCGATGATGCCGCCATGCTCGCCGACGATTTTCGCCACCAGCGCCAGGCCGAGCCCCGAGCCGTTCGGCTTGGTGGTGATGAACGGATCGAACAGGATCGGCAGAATGTCTTCCGAAACGCCGGACCCATTGTCGCGCACGCAGAATTCAAGCGGTAGCGACACGCGGTCCTGGGTTCCGGGAACGGAAACGCGGATGCCCGGCCTGAACGCGGTCGACAGCACGATCTCGCCCTGCGGGGCGCCGCCGATCGCCTCGGCGGCGTTCTTGACCAGGTTGAGAAACACCTGGATCAGTTGGTCGCGGTTGGCGAAAACCGGAGGCAATGATGGATCATAGTCCTCCATTATCCTGATCCTCTTGGCAAAACCGTTCTTCGCGATTGCCTTCACATGGTCCAGCACGACATGGATGTTGACGGGATAGCGGTCAATCGGCCGCTCGTCGGAAAACACCTCCATGCGGTCGACCAGGGAGACTATGCGATCAGTCTCGTCAGTGATGAGGCGGGTCAGGGCGCGATCCTCGTCGGACGCCGAGAGTTCGAGCAGCTGTGCGGCGCCACGAATGCCGGACAGCGGGTTCTTGATCTCATGCGCCAGCATGGCGGCAAGGCCGGTGACCGAACGCGCGGCACCCCTGTGTGTCATCTGCCGGTCGATCTTGTCGGCCATCGAGCGTTCCTGGAACATCACCACGATCGAGCCTGGGAATTCCGGCACCGGCGCGACATAGAGATCGACGACCTTCTCGATGCCGAGACGCGGCGACGACACGTCGACACGGTATTCGTTGACCGGCGCACGGCGCTCGCGCACCTGATCGACCAGCTGCAGCAACGGGCTGCCGAACGGGATCAGCTTGGACAGTGTGTTGCGGGCAAGCATGTTGGCACTTGAGCGGAAGAAGTCTTCCGCATCGGCATTGGCGTAGGTGATGAACCCGTCCGGATCGACCATGATCACCGGACGGCGGATGGTGTTGAGCACGATATGGGCAGCATTTGCCATCTCGGTGCCCGGTGCAGCAGGCGCGTTCATGCAGCGCTCCGCATGGATGCGGCCTCGCCCCCGCCGGAAAACACCTCATGCAGCAAGGCAATGACGCGGGCGGGTTCGAAAGAGGTGAGGATGGCTTTCCGCCGCTCATCGGAAACGCCAGCAGAGTGGCGGTCGAGATACCAGCCGAGATGCTTGCGCGCCTGGCGCAAGCCGCTTTCGACGCCGTAAAGCGTCAGCATGTCCTCGTAGTGGGAAACGATGTAGTCGGCCATGGCTTGCGGGCTTTCCGGCACGCCGGAGAGCGCGTCGCCCGCAGCCTTCGCCGCAATGCGGCCCGCCGTCCATGGCGCGCCATAATGGGCACGACCGATCATCACCGCGTCGGCGCCCGACTGTTCAAGGATTTCGGCGGCCTCCGCGGGCGAGCCCACATCGCCGTTGGCGACGACCGGGATCGAGACGGCGTCCTTGATGCGGGCGATGGCGCCCCAATCGGCCTTGCCTTGATAAAACTGGCAGCGCGTGCGCCCATGCACGGTCACCATTTTAACACCGGCCTCTTCGGCGCGGCGCGCCAAGACGGGTGCATTGAGCGCATTGTCGTCCCAGCCGAGCCGCATCTTGACCGTGACCGGCACCTGGACCGCGCCGATCACCGCTTCGATCAGCGACAGCGCATGGTCGAGATCGCGCATCAGCGCCGAGCCGGCATAGCCGCCGGTCACCTTCTTGGCCGGGCAGCCCATATTGATGTCGATGATGTCGGCGCCCTCGCCGGCAGCGATGCGCGCGCCCTCGGCCATGTGCTCGGCCTCGCGGCCGGCAAGCTGAACCATATGGACGGGCAGCCCGGAATGACGGATGCGCAGGTCGCATCCGACCCTGCCCTTGGCAAGCTCGCCGCTCGCCACCATTTCCGACACGACTAGGCCCGCGCCATGCGCGTCGGCGCGCTGCCGGAACGGCTCGTCCGTTATTCCCGACATGGGCGCGAGGAAGACGCGGTTGCGGATCGTCACGCCGCCAACGTCGAGCGGCGAAGCCAATTTTGTCACTTCAGGCATGCACAAAAACCAAGCATATCGGATTGCTGCACATTCTCTAGCCATAAGAAAGGCATTGTGCAACGCGCAATGACGTCACATTGCGGCGCATTTGGGAAAATGCTGGCCTTCGCAATAAGCCGCGACTAAGCCTCTCGGCATGACAGACGCAAGCGAAAAACCGGCCGAGGCGACGACCGACAAGGTCGGCTTGGTCATCGTTGCAGCCGGCCGCGGCGCGCGTGCCGGACAGGCCGACGGGCCGAAGCAATATCAGCGCATCGGCGGCCGTGCCGTTATCGCGCGCACGCTGGAGACGTTCCTGGCGCATCCCAAAATTGGCCCCGTCGTCGTCGCCATCCATGCCGATGACCGCGCGCTTTTCGACAAGGCAGCCGGCCTGTATGCCGAGCGGGTTACCGCCGTGGTCGGTGGCGAGTCGCGCCAGGCATCGGTCCGGCTCGGCCTGCTGGCGCTGAGGGACCGTACGCCCGGCCGTGTCCTTGTCCATGACGCGGTGCGGCCCTTTGTCGACGCGGCCCTGATCGACCGTACCATCGCCGCCATTGGCGAGCGGCAGGGCGCGCTGCCCGCTTTGCCCGTCGCCGATACGCTGAAGCGCGAGTCGACGACCGGCATGATCGAAGAGACGGTGCCAAGGGCCGGCCTTCATGCCGCCCAGACGCCGCAAGGCTTTCCGTTCTGGCCGTTGCTCGCCGCGCATGAAAAGGCCCATCATCTCGGCAAGGCGGATTTCACCGACGATGCCGCGATCGCCGAATGGGCGCATATTCCGGTAAAAATCGTCGAGGGGTCGCCGGACAATGTCAAATTGACCTGGGCAAGGGATATCGCGATGGCGGATCAACGGCTTACTGGCGAGCGTTTTCCAGACATTCGCACCGGCAATGGCTATGACGTGCACGCCTTCGAGGCCGGCGACCATGTCACCCTGTGCGGCGTCGCCATTCCGCACGGCAAGAAGCTTTCCGGCCATTCGGATGCCGATGTCGGCCTGCACGCGCTGACCGATGCGCTGCTCGCCACTTGCGGCGCCGGCGACATCGGCACGCATTTCCCGCCTTCCGATCCGCAATGGAAGGGCGCGGCGTCAAAGATCTTCGTCGAGCATGCGGCCAGGTTGGTGCGCGAACGCGGCGGCCGCATCGCCAATGCCGACATCACGCTGATCTGCGAGGCGCCGCGCGTCGGCCCGCATCGCGGGGCCATGACCAATGCGCTGTCGGCGATGCTGGGCATTTCCAGCGATCGCATCTCGATCAAGGCGACGACGAACGAGAAACTCGGCTTTGTCGGCCGCGAGGAAGGCATCGCCGCCATCGCCACCGCCAGTGTCGTCTTCCCCGGGGAGGTTCCCGCATGAACAACAGCGATCTTGCCAACGCCCTGCTCCAGGTCTGCCAGCAACGCGGCATCATGCTGGCGACGGCCGAGAGCTGCACCGGCGGCATGATCATCTCGGCACTGACCGACATTGCCGGCTCGTCCGCTGTCGTCGATCGCGGCCTCATCACCTATTCCGATGAAGCAAAGATGGAGATGCTCGGCGTCTCGCCCGCCACACTCGAGGCGCATGGCGCCGTCTCGCGCGAAACGGTTCTGGAGATGGCGGAGGGCGCTCTGGCCCGCTCGCGCGCCGGGCTTGCGCTTGCCGTCACCGGCATTGCCGGCCCAGGCGGCGGCTCGCCGGAAAAACCGGTCGGCCTCGTCTGGTTCGGAGTTGCCCTAAGAGGTGGGCCGGTGGCTGCCGAGCTCAATATGTTTGCCGACAATGGCCGCGACTTCATCCGCCGCGAGACGGTCAAGCATGCGCTGGAGATCGGCCTGCGCGCGCTCGGCGACACTCATGAGATGGGCGTCGTTCCGTAGATGACGTCCGCACGTTTTTCGAAGGCTTCGGAAAACATGCGGAAGGCGCGATCGAACATGGTGCCCATCAACACGCCGAGGATACGGCTCTTGAACTCGTAGTCGATGAAGAAGCGAACGTTGCAGCCGCCGCCGTCGGCCGGCTCGAAGCGCCAGATATTGCTGAGATATTTGAACGGCCCATCGATGTATTTGACGTCGATTGTGTTCTCGTCCGGCTTCAGCAGCACCTGCGTCGTAAAGGTCTCGCGGATCGCCTTGTAGCCGATGCTCATATCGGCGAGGAGAATGGTGCGGCGATCACGCTCCTTGCGAGAGCGCACCGTCAGCGCCTCGCACAGCGGCAGAAATTGCGGATAGGTCTCGATATCGGCGACCAGCGCAAACATCTGCTCCGGCGTGTGGGCAACGCGGCGTGTGGCTTCGAATTTCGGCATTGAAGCAGGATTTAACTGGCTTTTTTGAGCTGCGCCTCACGCGCCGCCCGCAGCCTGGCGAAATCGTCACCGGCATGATGCGAGGAGCGCGTCAGCGGGCTCGACGCCACCAGCAGGAAACCCTTGGTCTTGCCGATCGTCGCGAAGGAGCTGAATTCCTCCGGCGTGACGAAGCGGATCACCGGGTGGTGCTTCTTCGACGGCTGCAGATACTGGCCAATGGTCATGAAGTCGACATTGGCCGAGCGCAGGTCATCCATCAGCTGCAGGATCTCGTTGCGCTCTTCGCCGAGGCCGACCATGATGCCGGACTTGGTGAAGATCGACGGATCGAGCTCCTTGACCCGCTGCAACAGCCGGATCGAGTGGAAATAGCGGGCACCCGGCCGCACCGTCAGGTAGTTCGACGGCACGGTTTCGAGATTGTGGTTGAAGACATCGGGCTTGGCCGCCACGACGATCTCCAGCGCGCCTTCCTTGCGCAGGAAATCGGGCGTCAGGATTTCGATCGTGGTCAGAGGTGTCGCTGCCCGGATCGCCCGGATAACCTCGGCGAAATGCTGCGCGCCGCCATCGGCGAGATCGTCGCGGTCGACCGAGGTGATGACGACATGGGTCAGCCCCATCTGCTTTACGGCATGCGCGACACGCGCCGGCTCATCGGCATCGAGCGCGGTCGGAATGCCGGTGGCAACATTGCAGAACGCGCAGGCGCGCGTGCAGATCTCGCCCATGATCATGAAGGTGGCGTGCTTCTTTTCCCAGCACTCGCCGATATTGGGGCAGCCGGCCTCTTCGCACACCGTGACCAGCTTGTGCGACTTCACGATCTCGCGGGTTTCGGCATAGCCCTTGGACATCGGCGCCTTGACGCGGATCCAGTCGGGTTTGCGCAGCACGTCCTGATCAGGCTTGTGCGCCTTCTCGGGGTGCCGCAGGCGCGGCGCGTTGGCGATCGTGTCGAGGACGGTGACCATCTCAAACCTGACTTGTTGGCGTCTGCCCGTCGGCATTCGCCCTTCTGACGTCATCTAGGACTTTTCGGTGCAAAGAAAAAGGCCGCGGCGGCGCATGCCGCCACAGCCTTTTTCGCATAGCGGTAGTCTAGCGGCGTATCAGCCGCCCGGCAAAGATCAGCAGGCAGGCGCCGATGAAGCCGGTGATCAGGTAGGCGAGCCAGCCGACACCGAAGGGTTCGATGTTGAGCGCCCTGAGAATTGCGTTCAGCACCACCGCGCCGACAATGCCCATAATGATGTTCATCAAGACGCCGGTATTGCTCTTCATGACCATCTCGGCCAGCCACCCGGCCAAACCGCCGATGATGATGGCCGCAATCCAGCCCACGCCATTCACGTCCATATGCCAACTCCTCCAGTGTCAGGTGAAAATGCATCCGGAAACGAACTGTCTTGCCGTAAGGTTCCTCCGGCGCATGCGTCTGAGTCTCGCGGCAGCAATTTATCACGCGTTGAGCGCACGGCCATAGGCATCAAGCACGCTTTCCTTCATCATCTCCGACAGCGTCGGATGCGGGAAGATGGTGTGCATCAGTTCTTCCTCGGTGGTCTCCAGGTTCATCGCCACGACAAAGCCCTGGATCAGCTCCGTCACCTCGGCGCCGACCATATGCGCGCCGAGCAGCTGGCCGGTCTTCTTGTCGAAGATGGTCTTGATGAAGCCCTGGTCCTCGCCAAGCGCGATCGCCTTGCCGTTGGCGCCGAACTGGAAGCGGCCGACACGAATGTCCTTGCCTTCGGCCTTGGCCTTGGCTTCGGTGAGCCCGACCGATGCGACCTGGGGGTTGCAATAGGTGCAGCCCGGGATCTTCAGCTTGTCTGTCGCATGCACGCCGGGGAAATTGGCGATCTTTTCGATACACACCACGCCTTCATGCTCGGCCTTGTGGGCAAGCATAGGCGGTCCGGCTACATCGCCGATAGCGTAGATGCCGGGAACGTTGGTCTTGCCATAGCCGTCAATGACGACGCAGCCGCGATCGGTCTTCACGCCGAGCGTCTCGAGGCCGAGATTATCGATGTTGCCCTGCACGCCGACGGCCGAGATCATGCGGTCGGCGGTGATCTTCTCGACCTTGCCGTCCTTCATCTCGACATGGGCGGTGATCGAGTTGGCACCCTTCTCGACCTTGGTCACCTTGGCCTCGAGGATGATTTTCATGCCCTGCTTCTCGAACTGCTTCTGCGCGAATTTCGAGACCTCGGCATCCTCGACCGGCATCACCGCCGGCAAAAGCTCGACCACCGTCACCTCGGCGCCCATGGTGCGATAGAAGGAGGCGAACTCGATGCCAATGGCGCCCGAACCCATGACCAGCAGCGATTTCGGCATCTCCTTCGGCACCATCGCTTCAAAATAGGTCCAGATCAGTTTGCCGTCCGGCTCGATGCCGGGCAGCGCGCGCGGCCGGGCGCCGGTGGCGAGAATGATGTGCTTGGCGGTGTAGGTCCCCTCGCCCTTGACGCCCTTGGGCACCGGCGGCTGCGGCTCCATCGGTTTCTTGGCCGTCTTGGAAACGACGATCTCACCGGGCTTGGAGAGCTTCGCCTCGCCCCAGATGACGTCGACCTTGTTCTTCTTCATCAGGAAGGCGACGCCGCCATTGAGCCTCAACGACACTTTGCGCGAGCGGTCGACGACAGCGGCCGTGTCGGCGCTGACCTTGCCGCCTTCGAGCTTCAGGCCGTAGTCCTTCAGATGATCGGAATAGTGCATGATCTCGGCCGAGCGCAGCAGCGCCTTGGTCGGGATGCAGCCCCAGTTGAGGCAGATTCCGCCGAGATGCTCGCGCTCGACGATCGCCGTCTTGAAGCCGAGCTGGGCGGAGCGCACCGCCGTGACATAGCCGCCGGGGCCTGAGCCGATGATTATGACGTCGTAGGATTCAGCCACGGGGTTTCTCCCTGATTTTCTCTAGAGTTCCAGCATCACACGCACCAATGGCGCCAATGCGTCACCTATATTGCGCGTGTTTTCGGCATCGAGATGGACCCCGTCGATCGGTGTGGTCTCGGCCACCGTGCCGGCATCGAAAAAGCCGCAGCCGGCCTCGTCGGCGAGCGCGGAATATTGCGGCGCCAGCCGCTTCGAGGCCTCGTCGCCGCCGGCAAACATTTCCTTGAATTCGGCATTGTCGGTGCGGCTGACCGCTGGTGGCGCGACGATCAGGATTTGCGGCGCGGCCCAGTCGAACGGATAATCGTGGCCGCGCACGATGTCGATCAGCCGCTGCACGCCCTGCTTGGCCGCGACCGGATTGCCGTGGATCCAGGGCTTCATGTCGTTGGCGCCGAGCATGATGATGATCAGGTCGAGCGGCGCATGGCTGGTCAGGATCGTCGGCAGCACCTTGGCGCCATTGCGGTCGGCACCAGCCAGGTGATCGTCGAAAGCCGTGGTGCGGCCGTTCAGACCTTCGGCAATGACTTCGATATCATCGTCGCCCAACGCCGCCTTGAGCACGCTCGGCCAGCGATCTTCCAGCGCATGACGCCCGAGGCTCGCCGCGTCATAGCCCCAGGTCAGGGAATCGCCGTAGCAGAGGATCGTCTTCATGCACCCGCACCCGCCTCCGCCCTAAGCCCGCGCCGCACGCGCCATCCCACGAACAGCCACTGCACGATAACCGTGGCGATGCTTGGCAAAAACAGACCGGCGACAACGGGGAGATCGCCCGACCACTGGGCTTTGCCAGGCGGCTGCGAGAAGGTCCAGGCAATCAGCCCGATTCCGGCCAGCACGAACAACGAAACCCCAACAAGCCCCGTCAGGTTTATCGCCCTTTGCGGGTTTGGCACGAACTGCGCGATGAAAAACGCCACCGTCGCAACGATGGTGACCAGCGCCGAAACCATGAAGACCAGGATGTATTCGGAATTCGCATTGGTGACGATTGCCAGCCACAGCGCCACCAGCCCGCCGGCCAGGCCGGAAAGGATCAGGGCGAAAAGGCTGGTGACGAATTTCCGCACAGCCTTTTTCCTTCCTAGACCAGCATGCCCATCGGATTTTCGATCATGCGCTTGAAGGCGACCAGAAGTTCGGCGCCGAGCGCACCGTCGACGGCGCGGTGATCGGTCGACAGCGTCACCGACATGATATTGGCGATTCTGATCTCGCCATTCTTGACCACCGGCCGCTGCTCGCCGGCACCCACCGCCAGGATCGTCGCATGCGGCGGGTTGATGACGGCGGCAAAGTCCTTGATGCCGAACATGCCGAGATTGGAGACAGCCGTCGTGCCGCCCTGATATTCCTCAGGCTTCAGCTTGCGGCTGCGGGCACGGCTCGCCAGATCCTTCATCTCGTTGGAGATAGTGGACAGTGTCTTTTCGTCGGCGTGGCGGATGATCGGCGTGATCAGGCCGCCGGGGATCGACACGGCAACGCCGACATCGGCGTGCTTGTGCTTGACCATGGCGCTTTCGGTCCACGACGCATTGGCATCCGGCACCGCCATCAGCGCCATCGCCATCGCCTTGATCACCATGTCGTTGACCGACAGCTTGTAGACGGGCACTTCGCCCTTGTCGGTCTTCTTCATCGGAGCCGCCGCATTGATCTGTGTGCGCAGCGCCAGCAGCGCATCGAGCTCGCAGTCGAGCGTCAGGTAGAAATGCGGGATGGTTGTCTTGGCCTCGACCAGGCGGCGCGCAATGGTCTTGCGCATATTGTCGTGCGGGACGAGCTCATAGGACCCTTCGGCAAACAGCTTCAGCACCTGTTCGTCCGACATCGCCTTGGGTGCCGCAGCCGGAGCCGCAGGTGCCGGAGCGCCGGCAGGTGCGGCTTTCGCGGCCGGTGCAGCCTTGGCGCCACCGCCGGCAATCGCCGCCTCGACATCGGCCTTGACGACACGGCCATGCGGGCCGGTGCCACTCACAGCGGACACATCGACGCCGGCGTCCTTGGCTATGCGCCGCGCCAGCGGCGAGGCGAAAGTGCGCTCGCCTGACGATTGGCTGATCTCCCCCCTTGTGGGGGAGATGGCCGGCAGGCCAGAGGGGGGCGCGACAGACTGAGAGGTCGGCGGGACAGCGCCCCCCTCTGTCGACTTCGTCGACATCTCCCCCACGGGTGGGGAGATTGACGCCTTATCCTGCTTGGCATCGGCTTTCGCGGGCGCGGCATCGCCACCACCCTTTGCCGCCGCCCCTGCATCCTCGCCTTCGCCGGCGAGAATGGCGATCAGCGCATTGACCTTGACGCCTTCGGTGCCGGCCGGAACGACCAGCTTGGCGACCGTGCCCTCATCGACGGCCTCGACTTCCATCGTCGCCTTGTCGGTCTCGATCTCGGCGATCACGTCGCCCGGCGAAACCTTGTCGCCCTCCTTGACCAGCCACTTGGAAAGATTGCCCTCTTCCATCGTGGGCGAGAGTGCCGGCATGGTGATGTTGATTGGCATAGTTACTCTCCCTGCAAGCCAGCCGGGCTAACCACGGCAAGTTCTAGACGTTTGCCTTTGAATTCCTTGCCAATCGATCGGGCCAAGAAGAAATTCAAACAAAGGAATGATGCTACAAGCCCAAGGCATGCTCCCCCAACAGAGCTCAGTACCTGAATTGCCTCATGGCGAAGTCCAAAAAAACCGCCAATGAACCCAATGACGAACCCAACAATCGCGCCAGCAACAAATCCACAAGCGATACTAGACAGGAAGCTCCGCCAAAATAGAGACCAAGCTATTCTCCTCACATCTGCCATCGTCGCCATTTCTGCCTCCCCCGCAAGAAAGACCGTCAGCGATACGTGACGGCTTTGACCGCCTCTATGACCTCGCCGACATTGGGCAAAGCCAGCTTTTCGAGGTTCGCCGCATAAGGCATCGGCACGTCCTTGCCGGCGATGGTGATGACCGGCGCGTCGAGGAAATCGAAGGCGCGCTGCGAAACCTGGTTGGCGATGTGGTCGCCGACCGAGTTCTGCGGGAAACCTTCTTCCACCACGATCAGGCGGTTGGTCTTTTTCACGGAGGCAATGACGGTGTCGAGGTCGAGCGGGCGGATGGTCCGGAGATCGATGATCTCGGCATCGATGCCCATGCCGCGCAGTTCGGCTTCCGCCTTGATGGCATAGGTCATGCCGATGCCGAACGAGACGATGGTGACGTCCTTGCCCTGTTTGTGAATGCGCGCCTTGCCGATCGGCAGCACGAAATCATCGAGCTTCGGCACGTCGAAGGACTGGCCGTAGAGGATTTCGTTTTCAAGGAAGATGACCGGGTTCGGATCGCGGATCGCCGCCTTGAGCAGGCCTTTGGCGTCGGCAGCCGTGTACGGCATCACCACCTTCAGGCCGGGAATATGGCTGTACCAGGCGGCATAGCACTGCGAATGCTGGGCGCCGACGCGGGCGGCCGCACCGTTCGGTCCGCGGAACACGATCGGTGCGCCCATCTGGCCGCCCGACATATAGAGCGTCTTGGCCGCGGAGTTGATGATCTGGTCGATCGCCTGCATGGCGAAGTTGAAGGTCATGAACTCGACGATCGGCTTCAGGCCGGCCATCGCCGCACCGACGCCGACGCCGGCAAAGCCGTGCTCGGTGATCGGCGTGTCGACGACGCGGCGCGGCCCGAATTCCTGCAGCAGCCCTTGCGTGATCTTGTAGGCGCCCTGGTATTCCGCGACCTCCTCGCCCATGACGAAGACATCGCCGTCGCGGCGCATTTCCTCGGCCATGGCATCGCGCAAGGCCTCGCGCACCGTAGTCGAGATCATCTCGGTGCCGGCGGGAATATCCGGATCGGCGGCAGGTTTGGCTGCCGGAGCGGCGGGAACTGCCTTCGGAGCCTCGCCGGCATCCTGGGGAGCCGCCGCCTTTGAGCCTTCCTCGGCTGCATCGGTCCGCTGACCGCCAGCGGAAACGGCATCCTGGGTTGAGGCAGGCTGGCCGCTCTTTTCGACATCGCCTGCACTTTCGCCGTCCTGCAGCAACACGGCGATCACCGCATTGACCTTGACGCCTTCGGTGCCGGCGGGAACCACGATCTTGCCGATCGTGCCTTCATCGACGGCCTCGACTTCCATCGTCGCCTTGTCGGTTTCGATCTCGGCGATGACATCACCGGCGACGACCTTGTCGCCCTCGTTCTTCAACCACTTGGAAAGATTGCCCTCTTCCATGGTCGGCGAGAGAGCGGGCATGAGAATTTCGATCGGCATGTCCTTGCCCTCCCGTTACAATACGATGTCGGTCCAGAGCTCGGACGGATCCGGCTCTGCGTCGTGCTGGGCAAATTCGGCGGCGTCGGCGACGATGTCGCGGACTTCCTTGTCGATGTTCTTGAGCTCGTCCTCGGTCGCCCACTTCTTGGCCGTCAGCCGCGCCTTGACCTGCTCGATCGGATCATGATCCGAGCGCATCTTCTGCACTTCTTCCTTGGAGCGGTATTTCGCGGGATCCGACATCGAGTGACCGCGATAGCGATAGGTCTGCATCTCGAGGATGATCGGACCGTTGCCGGCACGGCACCATTCGGTCGCCTGATCGCCGGCGGATTTGACCGCACGCACATCCATGCCGTCGACCTGAATGCCGGGAATCTTGAACGAGGCGCCGCGATGCGAAAAATTGGTTTCGGCCGACGAGCGCGACACCGAAGTGCCCATGGCGTAGCGGTTGTTCTCGATGATGTAGATCACCGGCAGCTTCCACAGCGAGGCCATGTTGAAGCTTTCATAGACCTGGCCCTGGTTGGCTGCGCCATCGCCGAAATAGGTCAGCGAGACATTGTTGTTGTCGCGGTAGCGGTTGGCGAAGGCCAGCCCGGTGCCGAGCGAAACCTGCGCGCCGACAATGCCGTGGCCGCCGTAAAAATGCTTCTCCTTGGAGAACATGTGCATGGAGCCGCCCTTGCCCCTCGACAGGCCACCACGGCGCCCGGTCAGCTCGGCCATGACGCCGCGCGGGGAAAGCTCCATCGCCAGCATATGGCCATGATCGCGATAGGCGGTGATCATCTGGTCGCCATTGATCAGCGACATCTTCATGCCGGTGACGACCGCTTCCTGGCCGATATAGAGGTGGCAGAAGCCGCCGATGAAGCCCATGCCGTAGAGCTGGCCGGCCTTTTCCTCGAAGCGACGGATAAGCAGCATGTGCCGGTAGGCGGCAAGCTCCTCGTCCTTGGTGAAGTCGGCCGGCTTGGGGGCGGAAAGCCCCGTTGATTTGGCGGATGTCGATTTAACGGATTTGGCAGGCGCTTTTTTGGCGGCGGTGGCCATGCATCACTCCCTGTTGGCGTCTCTTCGCGGACACTAAAGCAGACCATGTCTGCTCCGGGGGGGCAGCTCCTCCCCACCGATTGGAAGGAAGCTAACATGCGAGACCGCGTTTCGCCATGCAGAAAAACGCATGGCTGGCATGCGCCTAAACGCCCAGAATCGTTGGAGATAACAGCGATTAACCGAAACTCGGTTATTTCGAACTAGCCGGCAGCATGATGGTGATTTCATCGGGCTGGGACAGATTGAGCGCCCGGCGTGCCTGCTCGTCGAGCATATCCTTTTCAAGCGTGCCCTCATGCATCAGCTGGACGCGCCGCTCCAGATCGATCCGGCGCGCCTTGATGGCATCGTACTTGGCCTGCAATTCGATGGTCTGCGCTTCGAGCTGATATTTGGAATTGATGCCGAACTCGCCATGATAGGCATGGAAGCCGAAATAGGCCAGGAACGCCACGCAAAGCGACGGGATGATCAGCCGGCCGGTGTTTCTCTGCTTGTGCTGGCGTGTCCACATGGTCGCAATCCTTTGACCGCCATTTGTCGCTCGATTGTGCTTAATGGACGGTTACGGACAGGTGCATTAGCCAGCGGCCGCAACGAAAAAGGGCGGGAAAATCCCGCCCTTCGTCGTTTTCGCCAGTTCGGCAGAATTTAAGCTTTGACCACCGACTTGCCGGCGTAGCGCGCCTGCTTGCCGAGCTCTTCCTCGATGCGGATCAGCTGGTTGTACTTGGCCATGCGATCCGAGCGCGACAGCGAACCGGTCTTGATCTGCCCGCAATTGGTGGCGACGGCGAGGTCGGCGATGGTCGAATCCTCGGTTTCGCCCGAACGGTGCGACATGACGGCTGTGTAGCCTGCCTTGTGCGCGGTCTCGACAGCGTCGAGCGTTTCGGTGAGCGAGCCGATCTGGTTGACCTTGACCAGGATCGAATTGGCGACACCCATGCGGATGCCGTCGCGCAGCCGCGCCGTGTTGGTGACGAAGAGGTCGTCGCCAACCAGCTGCGTCTTGTTGCCGATCAGGTCGGTCAGGTACTTCCAGCCCTCCCAGTCGTCCTCGGCCAGGCCGTCCTCGATCGAGATGATCGGATAGTCGGCGGCAAGCTTGGCCAGGTACTTGGCCTGCGCCTTGGGATCGCGGGTCCTCTTCTCGCCCTCATAGACGTAATTGCCGTCCTTGAAGAATTCGGTCGCCGCACAGTCGAGACCAAGCGCGATCTCCTCGCCCGGCTTGAAGCCGGCCTTCTCGATCGATTCCATGATGAAATCGAGCGCCACCGGCGCACTCTTCAGATTGGGCGCGAAGCCGCCTTCGTCGCCGACATTGGTGTTGTGGCCGGCATCCTTGAGCTTCTTGCGCAGCGTGTGGAAGATTTCCGAGCCCCAGCGCACGCCTTCGCGCAGCGTCGGCGCGCCGACCGGCAGGATCATGAATTCCTGGAAATCGATCGGATTGTCGGCATGCGCGCCGCCATTGATGATGTTCATCATGGGCACCGGCAGCAAATGCGCCTTGGTGCCGCCGACATAGCGGTAGAGCGGCAGGCCGGCGGCTTCCGCCGCGGCCTTGGCGACCGCCAGCGAGACGCCGAGGATGGCGTTGGCGCCGAGCCGGCTCTTGTTGGGCGTGCCGTCGAGCTCGATCATGGTCTGGTCGATGTGGATCTGGTTTTCGGCTTCCAAGCCGCCGATCGCCTCGAACAGCTCGCCATTGACGGCCTCGACCGCCTTGAGCACGCCCTTGCCGAGATAGCGGGCGCCACCGTCGCGCAGTTCGACGGCCTCATGCGCGCCGGTCGACGCGCCCGACGGCACCGCGGCGCGGCCCATCGAGCCGTCTTCGAGGACGACGTCGACCTCGACGGTCGGATTTCCACGGCTGTCCAGGATTTCACGCCCGACAATGTCGATGATGGCGGTCATTGCGATGTCCCCGATTGATCGATTGAAAGCGTCGCGCCCCTCTTAGCCAAAGTGCCGCAAAAGGCAATCAGGAATGGCATGAAATAATGGTGACAGTCGCCCCATGCGCTCAGGCCGTGGGGCATGGGCGACGCCATCTGAACGCAAACAGCCCGCCCTGACGTCATATGTCTGGCGGGTAGTGTGCTGAGAGTTCTGCAAATTCGCTGAGAGGGGGCGGTCATGGCAGGCTGGTGATTGTTCACGTCACCTGATTCCCGCGAAGGAACGC